>PHBQ01000021.1 GCA_002841975.1 Candidatus Cloacimonetes bacterium HGW-Cloacimonetes-1 | reverse complement strand
CGCAAGTGCCGTGATCAGGATCCCCAGTTCAGATCTGAGTCCGGCAGGACGGCACAGAATCCAGCATACATACATGATTACATGGAATGACAATCCAAGATTGTGTCGCCCGTGAAGGGCTCAATTGGGGATTGTAACATTAACGAGGGTCTACGCACTGCTGGCGCAATGCTCCGAACCCGTCGCTATCGGATGTCGCCCTGCCGGGCTGACAATTTGTCAACAGCCTGCACCTCTCCGAGGTTTAAAGGTATGCGAAATAAAAAGGTTCCGCTGCGCTGCACCATCGTAATCACAGTCGCCTCGACTGTGGCACACGAGGCGTGTGCCATTACGGACTGCTGAGATTCGCAGGGAGCGGCTGCTAAGTTCCGATTTTTACTCCACAGTCCAATTAATTGCCCGGTGGGGACCCCAACGGCAGATAGAACGCAGTTATATGCTTGTTTTAGCCCCTCGTGGGCGACATCCGATAGCGACGGGTTCGTAGTGCCGCAGGCACGTAGACCCTCGTTATGGTTCATTATTCGATAGAGCCCCTCGTGGGCGACACAAGTATCGACCTGAACGAATAGCAGAATCTAAAGTTCTCACACATCCCAGACCCGGCCCGAGACTACCTACTTCCCAAACTTGATTTGGGATCCAGAAGTACTAATTGCCGGGGTACAATTAAGCTGATAACAGGATGAATTATGCGCAACAAATATCAAGCTTAAAGGCCTCTTACATAATCATTTAAAAAGAGCTGGATCCCGGCCTGCGCCGGGAAGTCGAGTCATTACTAGCTTGGGATACGTGTGTACTATGCTGTGAAAATAGAAGTGACATACACACCAGCATTCGCACCAGTTTGATTTTAGATAGCAGCCAGCGGGAGGGACATTTGAGTTTCGTAGGAACGGCATTTTAGATAGAACAAAGGGCATATAATCACAACGAAATGAGTTCCATCGGAACGGCATTTCAGATAGCCGCGAGGATGATCCAGAAAGCTTCAATCTGCCACAGCGACCTCAGGTAAAGTTTACAGCCAATGGTTCAGAGATTCAATAAATGCCCGTGTTCTTTGAGCCACTTGTAGTGCTTTTTGTAATCCGGTACTATGCTTTGGACATGAGCCCAAAAGGCTGGGGAATGATCTTGATGAATCAGATGTGAGAGCTCGTGAATGATCACATAGTCGATAATTTCCGGAGCTGCCATTAGGAGTCTCCAGCTAAAGCACACTCTACCGGCAGTACTACAGGAGCCCCATTTGCTGACCGCTTTGGTGATTTTTACTCTTGGAGTTGGGAAGCCATGAAGTTTGGAAAGCTCCACTATCCGAGCCTGCATATAGCGTATGCCATACATTTGATACCATTGGGGCATGAATTGGCGCAGTTGCTCTGTGCCCAAATTGGAGACAATGAAGTGATCTTGTAAACTGACGTAAGGTCGTGTGTCTTGAATGTAATCGACCCGATATGATTTGCCCAAATACAGCAATTGCTCGAGCTTACCATTTGGTGCGCGCTCTGCCTGCCGTGCCTGCATGAGCTCTATTTTTTGGGTGATCCAGTCATGCTTTAATCGCAAGATCCGCTGTACCTCGGCATCCGATGCCAGGAGCGGAACCCGGACGATCAATTCGGCATTGCGATTGACTTGCAGAGAAGCGGTTTTACGGTTTGAACGAATAACTTGCATAGACCTGCAATCTGCTGTTTATCAATATTTCTCTATAGGAATAGTGAAGTAAAAGGAAGCACCCTTGCCCACTTCGCTTTCCGCCCACACTTTGCCACCATGTTTGCTTATAATCCGCTTGACCATGGAGAGCCCAATGCCAATGCCGGGATATTCGGTAGCGGAGTGCAAACGTTGAAATGCTCCAAAGAGTTTACCGGCACTTTTGGGATCAAACCCCGCACCGGTATCACGGATACAATATTCTACAAAATCGCTGCGTTTCACACCTGTGATGGTGATAGTCCTGATCGATTGCTTTTGCATAAATTTGACGGCGTTGGACAGCAGGTTTGACCATACGATGTAAATGAGATCGGGGTCTGCGTAGGCAGGAGGTAGGGGCGCAATGACCAAATCGTAGGGCGGAGTTTCTTGCTCACTTTGGATGTTTTTATGGACAGTCTTGAGCAATCTGTTCATGTCTATACGGCTGATATTGGGATCCGTTCCGGAGACTCTGGCCAGATGAACCAATGAGACAACGTGTGAATCCATGAGATCTGCATTTCTCTTGATCGTGGCTAACAATTTGAGGGCATTGTCGTCCAAAACAGATCCATAGTCCTCCAGCAGAACTTGGGAAAAGCCGGTGATACTACGCAGGGGACCTCGGAGATCGTGAGCGGCTGCGGAGGCAAAAGCTTCTAATTCCAGATTGGCACTTTCCAATTGATGAGTTCGCTCTTGCACCCTTTGTTCCAGATAGGCATTGCTGTCTTTGATGATGGCTTCGACTTGTTTTCGCTGCGTGATATTATGCACAAAGCAGGTCAGACCTACTACATCAGAATCTTTTGAGAAGACGGGGCTCCAGTGTAACTCGTAATAAATGCATTGATCAGATTGATATGCTTCCTCGTAAAAACTCTCTCCCCGCAAGGCTCGATCCATACTGTGTTGTGCTTGGGTTGCCAGTTCCGGGATTGTCATAAAGTCCAGGATGCGGTCACCAATCTTGATCTCAGCCTTCCACACTTTCATCATTTCGGTTTGATGCTTATGATTGAATGCAGTGTAACGATAGTCCATGTCCAGAGAAAATATTGCTGCTTCAGGGCTGTCTATCAAAGCCTGAAGCAAGCCGGCTTGTTTGGTGATGAGGATTTCCTGATCTTTGGAGAGGGTGACATTGCTAACCGTAACCAAGCAAAGCAGAGATTTCTTGTCATAACCATAATGAGTAACGGCAGACATTCTGGCCCAGAAAGGTTTTCCGCTGTTCCGGATCATGCGCAATTCACAGATTTGATGATCCCGGGAGGTTTGTAAACGCTTATTGTGCAAATAGTATAAATCTTGATCGGAGGGTGCTATGAAATCCGTGATAGCTTGATTTAAGACTTGCTGTCTGGAATAACTAATCAGCTTGCAGAAAGTATCATTAGTTTCCACAATAATTCCGGCTTCGTCTATCGCTAAGTAGCCAACGGGTGCGTTATTGTAGAGGTCATAGTACTTTGCTTGAGATTCTTCCAGGTCGGCTTGGATGTTGTGCAATTCTTCATTTTGAAGTTGGAGTTCGATTTGATGGACTTGCAGATTGTGGACCAGAGAGGCAATTGCTTCCGGAGTCATACTGTGGATATCTACACTCTCAGGGTTCACCTCTTTGCCTATCATCTGCTCGGCATGCTCACGGAGTCTCTTTGATTTTTCGGAATCAGTTAGCTTAGGTTTCATATTGCCTCCCTAGGTATAAACATAATCATAATATCGGCTGTTTGTTCAAATTTGGTGCGGCTAAATGTTCGGTGGTGGCAATGGCATAGGGCACACCATCTGCATTGAGCAGGCGTGTGGTAGTGACCAAGACATCGACGATGCCACCATCACGACATATCCTGTTTATAATATACTGTTGCACAGGAATATTGCCAGCATTATTGAGAGTATTTCGCATTTGTTCTTTTTGATCATCCGGGATCAGTGCATAAACATTCATCGTCAAAGCTTCATCTTCGCTGTAGCCATACATTCTGGTGGCGGCAGGGTTCCAGGCCAGGATTTGCCCATCCATATTCAGCATCATGATAGCATCGTTGGCATCCAGGACAACTGCGGTCAGTCGTTTCAAGGTAGCGAATTGATTGATAATGGTTTGCGCATTTTTGGTAGTAGTGATATCGATAAAGTTTACCACTGTTCCGTCTATCACATTGTCCAGAGTCCTATATGGTATGATGCGCAGTAAATACCAGGATTGATCTTTTGTTTGAATCTCTTTTTCAACAGGGATCAGGGAATTCAGTACATTTTGAATATCTTCGCTCAAACAATCGTAATCCTGCAAATATGTGACAATGTCGCCTATGGGGCGACCCAGATCACTTTTGCGCAGCTTAATCACATTCGTGGCGGGTGGTGTGTAACGCTTGATCAACTGATGAACATCGAGGAAGACGGTTCCGATCCCGGTGCTGTACATCAAGTTACTGAGATCGTTCTCTATTTTGGTGAGATACTGGATGCGATCCTGCAGTTCGGCATTCACGGTGGAGAGCTCTTCATTGACCGATTGGAGTTCTTCACGGGAAGTTTCCAGTTCCTCGTTGGCAGATTGCAGTTCTTCATTGACCGATTGGAGCTCTTCATTGGTAGATTTCATCTCTTCGGTGGTGGTCGCCATTTCTTCAAAAGTACTTTGCAGATATTCATCTTTGGCAGCCAGTTCAGTTTTCAGAGTTGCGATCGATTGGAGGAGTTTGGCATTAGCCTTGATGGATTGATTGGTGGGTTTGCTTTGTTTCGGATCTGCAACATCGGCCGCAAGCTCTTCAAATATTACCAAATAGAGGTCGTCATCGGTTTTAGCATTGAGTTTGTGATCCCCGGACAGGGGGCAGACGATCAGGTTGATGGTTGTATAGTCACCATTGGTCTTTACTCTGGTGGCGGGATATGAGACCGTTGTCTTACTCACGGATGCTCGTTGGATGGCATTGATCAGGTTTTTTTCCAAACCCTCGCGTGCCATATCTATGATCTTAGACCGGGCTTCACCGGGTGAAGGTTCCAGGTATTTCCCAGTCCTGCCATGGAAATATAGGGCGTCCCACGTGGAATTGACGATCACCGCTGCCGGTGCATACAGTTTCATCAGTTCCGCTTCGGCAAGGGCAGATAAACTCCATGTTTTCTCTGGAGTAGGTGCCGTTATGGCGGCAGGATTGGACTCGAATGATCTTTGGTTATAGGGTTTCATTGGGGGATGTTGATGCCCTTTGGGGTCATCTGTGCGTTGATAAAAACGTAATTTCTTTTGTAGGGGAGTGAATAAGTCGGATTTACTGCCAGTCGTTTCGGCAGTACCCAGGAACAATATTCCATGAGGATTCAGCGCATAATGAAAGGTCGAGATTACCTCATTTTGTAATGTGTTATTCAGATAGATTAAGAGATTGCGGCAACTGATCAGATCTATCTTGGAAAAGGGAGGATCCTTGAGGAGGTTGTGCTCCGAGAATACTATCAAATCCCGGATATTCTTCTTTACCTTGTATTGGTGTTTCTCGGGAGTGAAAGAGAAAAAACTATGTAAACGATGGGGGGTGATATCGATAGCAATGTTCTCCGGGTAAACACCTATGCGGGCGCTGTTGACAGCGGTTCTGTCTATATCTGTAGCAAAGATCTGGAACCTGTAGTCCATGCCCCGATTTTGAATATACTCATATAGCAAGATAGCCAAAGAATAAGCTTCTTCTCCGGTGGAACAGGCAGGCACCCAGATCCGGATTTGCGAGCCCAGCGGTTTGTCTCCTATGACGAGATTAAGGATATGCTCCTGTAAATAATCAAATGCTTCGTGATCACGAAAGAAGCTGGTCACCCCGATCAAGAAATCTGCATACAATGCACTCACTTCAGCAGTGTCATCCTGGAGCAGAGAGAGATACCCGGAGAGAGATGAGGTGTGATTGATCACCATACGGCGCTCGATCCGCCTGAGAATGGTATTGATCTTATACTCTGAAAAATCGTGACCGGTGTAGTTTCTCACTTTATTCAGGATCTTTGCCAGAATAGTCTCGGAACCATCCAGATTAATCCGGGTGTGGATTGTAAATCCCGACTGGATTTTATCTATCATAGAAATCAATTGACCGGGCATCTTGGCGGGAGGGAGGATAAAATCTGCCAACTTGGCGGAGATGACACTGTGTGGCATGCCATCAAATTCTGCTGTCTCTGGGCTTTGGGCAAATACCAAGCCACCCGCACCCTTGATGGCTCTGGCACCCAAAGTGCCGTCACTCCCGGTTCCGGATAAGATAATACAGATGGCTCCTTCTTGCTGATCTGCGGCTAGGGAACGGAAAAAGAAATCGATCGGATTTCGGTGTCCACGTTCTGTACCAATATCAGATAACTGGAGTTTACCGTCATTTAGTGAGATATTTTTGCTGGGAGGAATAATATATGCATGGTCCGGAAAGATCTCTATATTGTCCGTAATCTCGTGAACTTGCATAGTGGTGTAGCGCTGGATCAGCTCACAGAGGAGGCTTTTGTGATCGGGTGATAAATGCTGGACTATCACAAATGCCATACCACAATCAACGGAGGGAGGTATGGCAGAAAAAAAGGCTTCAAAGGTAGCCAAGCCACCTGCAGATGCGCCAATCCCAATGATGGGGAATGTTCCAGCCGGAGATTTGGGATCTTCCGGTAAACTGTTTTCCGAGGTGTTTCCGGAGGTCCGGCTCGGTTTTGGTTTTGATGATTTCATATTGTTCCTCAACTGACACGCACAGTATCAATAGTTTGTATTACATTTCGTAGCCCCCGTCATGTCAAGAACAAATATTTGCTCATGTATTGCAACTTTGCACTTGACAGAAAGAGCCTGATATTTTTCATGACCATACTGTGTGCGCCCTTAGCTCAACTGGATAGAGCATCTGACTACGGATCAGAAGGTTTGGGGTTCGAATCCCTTAGGGCGTGCCATTTTTTACTTGCCAGCATTTGCTGGCTTTTTTTGTATGTACCGAATATGAAATCTGAAAATCAATCTCTCAGTAAATGGAGTAACCTCATCCAGATTTACCGGATGATGTTTAAGTATTGGTTCCACATGATAATGGGACTGATCACGATGTTTTGTTTTGCCATTTTTAGCGGAATCAGCATCACGCTCATGATTCCCCTCTTTGATTATGTCTTCAAACCCGGTAAAACGGGCATTATCTATCAGCATTATGACCAGTTTTTGATAGCTTGCGGAAAGGCAGTGACGGATTTTACTGCCCAGTATGGCAGCCTCTTCTCGATCCGCAGTTTGGATGCCTTTACTCCCCTCTGGACAGATATCCAGCAGATCATGCTAAAGACGGATTCTCTATCCCTGCTCTACATGCTATGCGTCCTGATCTTTGTATTGATGTTGCTGAAAAACATCAGCTATTTTGCCAACCGTATGTTCTTTGTTTACCTACGGGGCAATACTATCCGTGACGTACGCAACTATATGTTTGATCGTTATTTGAATCAATCTCTGGAGTTTTACAATCAAAACCAGGTGGGAGATTCCATTGTACGCATGGTAAATGACGTAGAAAACGTCAGTAACCAGTTTATCAATTCCCTGCTCAATTCCATTCGGGACATCATCACGATATTGGTATATATGCGCATAGCGTTGTATCTGAATTCCCGACTCTTTTTGATGAGTGCTCTCGTCCTACCCGTGTTTTCGGTAACGGTGGGGGTCTTGGGTAAAAAGATCAAGAAATACTCAAAGCGGATCCAGGAGCAGCTGAGCACGATGTTTTCCAATGTGGAAGAAGTGCTGAACAGCATGAAAATAGTAAAGGCTTTCCGCCGTGAAGATCAAGAGTTTCGCGTCTTTCAAGCCATCAACAGCAAACATCTCAAGATGTGGCAGCGCTCTCAGATCTATGCTTCTTTAAATGTGCCGATTTCAGAGATCAATTCCACCATCACTGGGATCGTGGTCATCATCATTGGCGGAGCCATGATAGTCGATCCCAAGAGTGGTTTTAGCCTTGGCAGCTTTACTACTTTCCTGTTTGCTCTCTTTTCAATGCTTGCACCGCTCAAATCGCTCACTCAGATGTACACCGACGTCAAAAAAGCGGTCGTGTCATTAGATCGTATATCCTTGGTGATGAATCAACAAAGCACGATCCAGGACACGGAAAATCCTGTATCCAAAAAGAGCTTTGACCGCAGTATAGATTTTGAACATGTGGGCTTTTATTACAAACAGGATAAACCTATTTTAAAAGACATCAACCTGCAGATCCCCAAAGGGCAAAAGATTGCCTTCGTCGGTTCCAGTGGCGGGGGAAAGACCACCGTTGCCAACCTGATCAATCGCATGTACGATGTCAAATCCGGTGCTATCAAGATCGATGGGATAGACATCAGAGACATCCTGTTGGACGATCTGCGACGCCTCTTTGGCATTGTCACTCAGGAGTCCATTCTCTTTACCAAGTCTGTGCGGGAGAACATAGCTTATGGCACTTGGGACGATGTGAGCGATGAACAGATTGCAGCCGCAGCACGCATTGCCCATGCCGATGAATTCATCCAGCAGCTACCGAATAAATACGACCAAATCCTGGATACCAAGGGTGCCAATCTCTCCGGTGGTCAAAGACAAAGGCTCTGCATTGCACGTGCTATCGTGGGGAATCCCCCCATCTTGATCTTTGATGAGGCCACCAGTGCCTTGGATACTGAATCCGAACGCAATGTCCAGGAAGCGATCAATGCTGCCACCCGCAACAGAACAGTCATAATTATTGCCCATAGATTATCTACCGTACTTTCCAGTGACTGCATAGTAGTCCTCGAAAGAGGCGAGATCGTAGGAATTGGAAAGCATGAAGAGCTGCTCCAAACCTGCGAACGCTATCGTTTTCTCAATAATCTGCAATTTGAAGCATAGAAGGTGTTATGAAAATCAGTGGTTTTTCTTTTGTCCGAAATGGTGAAAAGCTTTATTACCCGACTGTTGAAGCGATCAAATCTATCCTGCCGATCTGTAGCGAATTTGTGATAGCTATCGGTAAGGGCGATGCGGACGATCATACAAGGGAATTGATAGCGGCGATAGATGATCCCAAGATCCGCATCATCGACACCATCTGGGAAGAGAAATACTTCAAGCGCGGCATGATCAATAGCTATCAAACTGATATTGCGATGAAAGAATGCACGGGTGACTGGCTCTTTTATGTGCAAGCAGATGAAGTAGTACACGAGAAGTATCTTCCGATTATAGAGAAGAGATGCGAAGAACTCCTGGGTGATGAACGGATCGAAGGCTTACTCTTTGACTACGTCCACTTTTGGGGAGATTATCAACATTATCACGACGGACATGGCTGGTACCCCAACGAAATACGCATAGTGCGCAACCTGCCCAAGATTCACTCTTATCAAAGTGCCCAGTCCTTCCGCTGGTTTGATACTTACGATAATCCACGGCAGGAAACCGATACCCGCAAGCTTCAAGTGGCCAGGGTCGATGCCAAAATCTATCATTACGGTTGGGTTCGCCCACCGCATTTGATGCAGAACAAACGACGCTCTCTGGATTCTGTGCACTGGGGGAAATCCCGCGCTGAAGATTATTATTCCAAGGCACCGGAGTACTTTGATTATGGTCCTTTAAGCCTGTTGGGGCAGTTCAAGGGAACTCATCCGACGGTGATGCAGGACATGATCGAACGCTTTGACTGGCAGGATAAATTGCAATACACGGGCAAGCCAAACCCCTACCGCAAACCACACAAACACGAGCTGCTAAAGTATCGTTTGATCTCACTCTTGGAAAAGGTGGTGGGGCATATCGGAACTTTTAAAAACTATAAGCTGATCAAGTAAGATTGAAGATTTCCACATCCGGTCTGGGGGCAGAAAGTCCGACTTCACATTGGTAGTTGTGCCGTGTGATCTGCTTCCTTCTGCGTGATGAGTATTCTTGATTGACTCGGATACCATTTTGATGATAGGGAGGATGATAGATGTGGATTGGGTATTCAGAATAGGTAAAATTGTAACCGATAGTTCCGGTCGCCAGTAGCCTGCGCCCCATATCATCATCTTCGTTTCCCCAGCCCACATAACGCTCATCATAACCATTGACGCGGATGTAATCTTCCCTGCGGATCGCACTCACTCCCCCGCGTAGCTTTGCTCCACAAGGTGCAAGCCTCCCACATCTGTATAAGAAACGGTTGAGATGATCCTTGCGATACTGCTTCCTGATCTTGCGGAGTTGTGAGGGTAGCAGGATCGAACTATAATTACAGTCCAATATCATTGCATCTGTCAACAAGGTAGATTGCTCTTGAGACAGGCGTATGGGGTATCCGCTCAAGAAACGTCCCGGCCTCATTTGTTGCTCGATTTCTGCCAGATAATTTCGCGTGATCAAAATGTCTTGATCGATAAAGACTAGGATATCCCCAGTCGAGAAATGTACTCCGTTATTGCGGTTTCTACACAAACGAAAGTCTGCATGTGCATGACGGATGATATGGATAGGAACTTTCAGTTCGGCTTGCATTACTCGTCCAAAGCCAATTATGTCTTCCTCGGATCCATCATCAGTAATGATGATTTCGTCCGGTTTACGACTCTGAATAGATACTGCTAACAAACAGCTTTTTAAAAGCTCCAACCTATTGTACACGGAAATTATCAGACTTATTTTTACCATAAACTCCTATCCGGGATTTCTATTTGAACTATGCCATTCAGGCAGGCACAAGATGTCAAGCCCGATATTCGTATAGAGGGGAATATATCTCTCTCTTATGCCGTATCAGAATACCTTTGCGATCAAGTAGCTAGATAGATCAGGATTTCGGGAATCGTCCTCTTCTTGACCAGTGTAGCTTTTTACTTGATCAACAGGATCTTGCTTGTGTTGATGTGCTTATTATGAGCTAATCGGAGATAATAGACTCCATTGGAAACCCTCAAACCAGATTCGTCCATACCATCCCAAGTATAATTGGTTACACCACTTGCGTTTTGTGCTTTCAGGCAACGGATCTTCTGACCTCTGATGTTGTATATCTCTGCTTTGATGTTATTTGATGGGAGTGCTGCCAGGCGGATGTTTATCTGGTCTGAGAAGGGATTGGGATACATTGCTGGAGAAGGTATATTTTGGATTTGGTCATCTAAGGCTACACTCAAATCGATCACGATCTCAGGTCCCCAGATCGAACCCATGAATCCACCATCTATAGCTTGGGCAGATGCATAGTATATTCCACCGGCAGTCAATCTATGTTCTCTAAAGCTTGGACGCCCAGGTCCAGGTACTTTACGAAACCCAGTCTCTAAATCCGCCATGGGGTGGTAAACGTCCGCTGCTCCGGGGCTGGTGCCGATCTTCAGGTCATAGGTGAGGGAATGCTGTGGAGTTACACTGTCCGTTGCACCAGAGATCACAAAACCATTTACCTGGTCATAACTAAGAACTGGTGCAGAGGGAGGCTGATTCTGTACTACATTTTCATTGCGGTAAAACATCGTCCAACCATAGCCATCATAACCTGTATAGGCCAGATCCAGGTCATTGTCGTTATCAATATCTACCCAAAACGCATAGCTTCTATATACAGGTTGTAACCCTTGACCTGCTTCGGTAAAAATCCCGGAGCCATCGTTGCGGTATAGATTTGCCAGTGCCGATAAAAAAGTGCCTCCGGTAATAAAAATGTCCGCATCGCCGTCATTATCATAATCCGCAGTCGCCAGATCGCCATCTTCAGTGGCGGGAAAGCTATGAGTTGTATTCGTGAAAAGTCCATTTTCGTTGAGTAGCAAGATCGTCGCATCTCCAATATTGGCTTGATAGCCGGTATAAAGAAAGTCCAGAGTACCATCGCAATCATAATCAAACCACTGAAATCCGCCGCCACCTCCAATCTCATTTCCAAACACGCTTTCATAGGTTCCGGTGGAAGTTCGTCGCCAGGCTATTGTCCTCGAAGATCCGGTACCACCATAAACGCGTATTGCTCCGATAGTCAGATCCAGATATCCATCCCGATTAAAATCGACTGCGCTGAGGTAACCGGTCTCACTTCCAAGGAAGTTTGGCAGAGCTGCAAGAGAGTCGTATTGAAATTCGCCATTACCAAGGTTGTAGTACATACAGAGGTCTCCAAACATGAAAACATTGCTGACTCTTCCAATAATGATCAGATCCATATCAAAGTCGTTATCCACATCTGCCCAGATGTGATTGCTATTGGATGTATTGTGAAAGGTAAAATCAACAGCAATGAAACCCTGTCCCGCATCGTTTTGGAATAACTTGATTGGTTTGGAATAACCGGATATAGACTCGGCTCCGCTGAGTACGACATCGAGCCAGCCATCATTATTGAAGTCTGCCCAAGAAACCCCACCCTGGACGAAATCTCCAAATTCAAATCCTGTGTCGATAAACTGCCAATTTCCGATATTGCGATAGAGCCTTGCTTGAGTCGAATTCATGCCCTGGTATGTATGACTTCCTAAGGTCATCAGATCAAGATCTCCATCATTATCAAAATCACCAAAAGCAAGGTTGCCATCCCTTAGATTTGGAATGCCTAGTTCAACCATCATGAAGGAAGCTTCTGCTTTTCCAAACAACACTACCAAGGCAATGACAAACATCATGTGTCTAAAACTAAACCCTTTGTAAGCAGATACGAATAGATCTTTCACGTTCACTTCCTTCTCACAATCTTCCGGGTTTCAATTCTATCACCCACTCTCGCTGAGAGGAGATAGATCCCATTCGCTACGTTCAAACCATTTGTATTTTTCCCGTCCCATACGATAGGTCCAATGGAAGAAACCCCGAAATCCCGAACCAATTGACCTCGTATATTATAGATCTGAACATGAGAGAGCTCTTTACCGCTGCTGGTTTCGATCGTCATGTCTCCACTACTCGGATTGGGGTAAGCAACTATCTGCCTCGGGGATATTGACGAAACATTGATTTCATCCTCCATCGATGTGGGCGGATAAAATCTATATATGAAATAACCTGTTTTGGTGCAGATGAGGATCCTGCCTTCTGGAAGCTTTACTATATTGCACAAAGGTGTATCGAAGCTGATGCTTGGCAATAAGGACTGAAACCCCATTTGCTCCTGCCAGACATAGACTCCATACTCTGTCTTGAACCAGATTGATCCGCTTTCGCCAAAGATTATCTGCTGCACCTGCTCGCTGCGGGGCAAGGTTAGATACAATCGGTAATGGTTCCCGTTGTATTTCCATATTTCTCCATCATGATTCCCAAGCCAGATGTTGCCGTTTGGATCAGGAGAAATGCAAGTTATCGAACCTATTGCTGAAATACTGGGATGCACCGTGAACACAGAATCGGAGTATGAAACCAATTTGGAGTTGTTGATAAACCAGAGGTGTTCCTCGTTGTCGATCGTCAATCTTGCCGCATAATTATAGAGCGAACCCGGGAAGTCGATATCGATATTCCATCCGATGTTACCATCATGGATATAGATACCATTATCAGAAGGATTGAAGTACGCCTTTCCTGCAGCGGAAAAGCACTTTTCTACCCAACCTTGATTTACCAAATATGTCCAACCAGTGGTATCTAACTTATAAATTGAGTAATACAAAACAGCATATTGATTCCGAGAGCCTGTCAAAACTAACTGGGCGGAGCTACTGCTGTTGTTGGGGAGCGGATAATGAGTGATCTGTTGGCCACTGACACTGGAATATTGCTCCGGGTACTCTACACCTGGAGTGTTACTATAAGATAACCAAAGACAAGATGTATTATCTAAATCCATAGAAAAGATATCAAAATTCAAAAGGGCGGTATTAAAAACTGTCCGGACACTAAAAGTATCGTTGACAACTGTCCCAATACGACCTCTTGCCCCATAATACACAGCATCGGAGCAGTGGATACTATTGATCGAAAAACCATTCACCCCAAGCTGTGCAGCAGGATATGAAACTAATTCCCCATCATCCAATTTCAGCAGCATTGTGCGTTTGGCGATCCACACCCTGTCCATACTATCAATATCTATCTGCAAGCCTCCCGCGATGAGGTCGGACATGTCTCCACTAAGTACAATCCAATCCCCATCTGTGGGGATCTTTGTGAGGCCTAATGCGCTAAGTATCCAGATACTGCCCTGCGAATCGCATTTGATCGATTTGATATTGTTATCCGGCAAGCTGGAATTGCTTGTATCCCAAGTATGCAGAATGCCAGTGGCTGGATACCATTCAACCAAGTGATCTGTATATCCTACCCAAAGAGCTCCGTTTGTACCGGAACAGATTGCTCTTGGAACTTCATACGGTGGAGACACATGTACCAGGGTTTCACTCTGATTGATTTTGTAGAGTCCATCCTGGCCATACCCATAGTCCTTACTTAGCCAGATGATATCATCAGCATCGACGTTGAGTGATATGATTTTCCCCGTTAGAAATGAACCCATATAGCTGCTGATAACTCCATTGACCATACGGTAAAGCCCATTTTCCGTCCCAATCCAGATAGTTCCGTTAGACTTCCTGGCAAGACATGTCACCTTATAGGCAGCAAGTGGTGAATTTCCCAGATGATAATGCTGGATGCTGTCATCGGTCGTATTCAGTACCATCAGGCCGTTGTCTGTTCCCGTGTAAAGCAGGTTACCGGACTTGAGCAACGCATTGATGTTATTGGACCCGAACTTATATTCCTCATAAACAGCTTGCGCGAATAAGCTACATACTGAGAAATACAGCATGACCAAAGTAGCTAAAATCCTAAAACGTTTCATAAACACTCCGTAGCATCAGCTTTCCCGAGTGCTTCAAGCCGATGCCATGTTCATTTTGGTTCAATCTCGACCAAATGATGGTAACGATGTTTCCAATACCAATTCTTAAAAAGCAACATCTCTAATAATAGTCAAGGTTTTTTTTATCGTGCTCACACTCCATATATGTGACAGGTTCTTGTAAATCAGGATCGCAGATCTGCGTGTCTGCGGAAGTAACTTAGAATTAGGTTTGTATTTGCCGACACAGGAATGTATCGGACCCGTTGATCTGCGTAAGAAACAACTCAGTACCCGAAAAAAAAGCCCCACACTAAGGTGGGGCGTTCTGTATATTTATTTATCGTTTCGATAATTTTTCTTGGGGGCTCTACTGCGTTTTTCCCAGGGTTGATCCGAGGATTTTTTCACTGTTTTTCTTTCCCAAGGTTGGTCTGAGGATTTGCTCTCAGACTTTCTATCCCAGGTTTTTTCCGCAGGTTTCTTTTCAAAACGTCTTCTATCTGGTGCATCGTCTTTGGGAATCAGCACCTTGGCAGTGATGTTCTGACCACGGTAGTTTGATTTATTGAGAAGTTTCAGAGCTTGATCTTGGTACTCTGAATCGAGTTCCATGATGGAGTGATCGCTCATGATTTCGATGTGTCCGATTTCGATACCGGCAGTAATCTTGAGGCGGTTTACATGGCGCATGAGGTCACGCTTGGTGAGACCATGCTGGGCACCGATATTCAGCTTGAAAGCTGCGAAAATGTAGTCCACTTGCTGTTGCAAGGGCTTTACTTTGGTTTCGCGGGTGAGATCGAGATCGAGGGCATCTTTGTAATAGGTGAGGAAGCGGTTAAACTCTACCGATACAAAGCGTTTGATCAGGTCTTCCCGGCTTAAATGCTCGAGCTTGGTATACACCACATCGAGGAAAGAATTGATCTGAGTCTCATCGACGTCCACATTATCGACAGTATCGATGAATTTCAGCAATTGGATTTCGCAAATCTCTCTGCCATTGGGAACGTGAGCGTATGTAATCTCTCTGCCCAGTCTATTTTCGATAGCTTTGAGCTGAGACATTTCTTTGCTGTGAACGATGATAATTGAGATTCCACTTTTGCCGGCACGTCCGGTTCTGCCGGAGCGATGGATATAGACATCAGTCTCGGTGGGGGCATTGTAGTTGATAATATGTGTGAGGTCATCCACATCCAGGCCGCGTGCGGCGACGTCTGTAGCTACCAGGAGACGGACGTATTTGGAACGGAAACGGCTCATCACCAATTCGCGTTGTCCCTGAGACAAGTCTCCATGCAAGGCATCGGCATTGTAGCCGTCGTGCTGCAGTTTGTCTGCAATTTCCTGAGTTTCGTTACGGGTTCTGCAAAAGATGATACCGTAGATATTGGGGCTCATGTCTGCAATCCGTTTCAAAGCTTTATATTTGTCCTTGGCATGGACTTTGTAATAAAAGTGTTCGATATTCTCGGCACCTTGATTTTGTTTACCGGCGCTGATGCGGTGAGGAGAGACCATAAAGGTCTTTGCCAGAGTTGCCACATCGTTTGGCATAGTGGCGGAGAAGAGCATAGTTTGCTTGTCTTTGGGGCAAAAATCCATAATTCCAAACAGTTCTTCTTTAAAGCCCATATTGAGCATTTCGTCGGCTTCATCCAGCACCAGGCTTTGGATGTTTTCCAGCTTCAAAACGCCTTGTTTGAGAAAGTCAAATACTCGGCCGGGGGTTCCGACTACGACCTGGCTACCGCGGTTCAGCTGTTCTTTTTGCTTGAACATTGGTGCTCCGCCATAGACGGCACAGGTCTTGAGATTTGGGATGTACTTTGAATATTCGTCGAGATCGCGAGTTATTTGTAAACACAATTCACGAGTGGGGCAAAGAATCAGGGCTTGAATTACCTTGCGATTGGAATCTGTTTTACTGAGTATAGGAAATCCGAACGCAGCTGTCTTACCGGTACCGGTCTGCGCTAAAGCGATCAGATCACCATCATTTTCCATCAACCAAGGGATGGTAAGTTCTTGTATTGCTGTAGGAGAAACAAAATTCATATCCGTACAGG
Organism: Candidatus Cloacimonetes bacterium HGW-Cloacimonetes-1; assembly: GCA_002841975.1. Classification (GTDB taxonomy): domain Bacteria; phylum Cloacimonadota; class Cloacimonadia; order Cloacimonadales; family Cloacimonadaceae; genus PHBQ01. The sequence continues at coordinate 22,983 of PHBQ01000021.1, read as the reverse complement.
CACTTAAAATTGAGGGAGGAAGTCCCATGTCGTTAAAGTGTGTCATTTATACCTTCAATTGTCATTTTGTGTGTCAACATATCACAGGGGGCATATCTGGCAACACTTTTATTTTGCGGAAGCCAAATACTGGTAAGCAGTTGTAACATTTAAAGGTCCCCGGGAGGTGCTGATTGTGTGGTTCACAAGGGGATCCGGCTATCACTGTTTGACCTGAACATAAAGAGTATATTATTTTGCGCAGAGTTAACCGAATTGACATCTACACTGCACTTTCACTCACTCATGAATACCAATAATATGAAGATTGAAGGCTACGATTCTCATTTTGGGTGAGAGTATTCCTCCTTGCAAAACGGGCGACCTCAATACCCCTTAATGCAATCCGAGGCGATTCCCTCGTGACCCCCTCGTGAAACCCTCGTGGCGACCTGGGAATCGCGAGAGGAGTGCGACGCTGTCACCTCCCAATAAATAAGGCATGTCTCTATGCAGTGAAGAAGATGAAATAGAGGGTTTGGAGTTCATGTGGCGGAGTATCTTACAGAATTTTCTTGACTAAAAGGCTATGTTTTTTATCGGTGGTAAATTATGGAAAAATGCTAATAGATACAAAAGGAGTTCGAATGGTCAAGCTCAGACTAAGACGGATGGGAGCGCGTAACCTGCCATTCTACAGAATAGTAGCTGTCGATTCTCGCGTTAAACGCGATGGAAAATACATTGAATGCATAGGTCACTACGATCCGAAGCCTACACCGTCCATTGTGACGATAGAAATGGATAGAGCCATATATTGGCTCGGCGTAGGTGCACAACCTACAGATACAGTGCGTTCTTTATTGCGCAAAGCCGGCATCTTGCAGAAGATTCACGAAACCAAGATTGCCGATAGAAAAGCTGAACTGGAAGCTGAGTAAAATCCAGGGAATAATACATGAAAGACCTTATTGAATTCATGGTCAAAGCTTTGGTGGACGATCCCAGCGAAGTCAACATCACTGAAATAGCGGGTGAAAAAATCACGCTATATGAACTGCGCGTAGCAAAAAGTGATGTCGGGAAAGTGATCGGAAAGCGTGGCAGAACTGCCGGCGCGATCCGCACTATCGTCAATGCGGTAAGCACCAAACAAGGAAAAAGAGCCGAACTCGAAATAATCGAGTAATGGAAATACAAGACCTTTTAGGAATAGGCAGGCTTGGCGGGCGGGACGCTGATGGTTTTCATCATGTAATGATAAAACCGCACTTCAAGTCTGTTTTTTCCGAACTTACCGACTGTTTCTTGATCTTTAACAGTGATAGAGTGTTTTACGTAACAATATGTGAAAAAAAGACTGTCGATAAAAAGACATGGATCCGATTTATAGAAGATGGTATAGCAGAAGAACGCAAACTGCACAAGGAAGTCATCCTTGCTATCGAAGCACCGGAGTCCGAAATCGAAGATGAAAGCATGAACATGTTATTGGGCTACAAAGCTCAATTTGATGGGAATGATCTGGGTGAGGTTGTGGATTACTTCTTCAATTCTGCTCAGTACATCTTGGTGATCGAAACAACATCCGGCGCCGAAGTACTGGTTCCTTATGTAGAGCATTATGTGCAATCCGTGGTTCATGCCATGAAGATTGTGATACTGCAAAATGCCCAACCTTTGATCGAGTTATGACAATAGAAGTCTTGACCTTGTTTCCCGATATGTTTTCGGGATTCTCGGAAAGCAGCATGGTAGCACGAGCAATTCGCAAGAAAGCCTTGAAGCTACGCATGACGGATATCCGGGATTTTTCAATAGGCAAGAACAGACAGGTGGACGACTATCCCTACGGCGGTTTTGCCGGGATGGTGATGAAGCCGGAACCGATTTATGACGCTGTGGCGTCGGTACTCACCCGGGGCAGTGCTCCCGTGATTTACTTTACTCCACAGGGCCGGAAACTCGACCAAAATATCATCAAGACTTATTCCGAACACAAGCGGATAATCCTGCTATGTGGTCACTACAAAGAAATCGACCAAAGAATTCGAAATATGGTGGTGACGGATGAGATCTCGATCGGAGATTATGTGCTCAGTGGCGGCGAATTGGCTGCCATGGTTTTTATTGATAGTGTATCTCGTTTGCAAAAGGGAGTATTGAGCGATCTTGAATCCGCACAGTCCGATTCCTTTTATGAGGATAAACTGGGTTTTCCCTGTTGGACCAGGCCGGATGTTTTTATGGGCTCAGAGGTACCAAGCGTCTTGCGGAACGGAAATCATAAACTGATAAATCAGTTTAATGAAGACAGTTCAAAGCAGTTGACAAAGGCACGTCGGCCGGATTTGATCAAGGAGTGATGATGGCAAATATATACATCGCCTTGGTGCATTATCCGGTACTCAATAAAAACAATGAAACGATTGTGACATCAGTAACCAATTTGGATATCCATGACATATCCAGATCTGCCTTTACATATGGGATAAAGAATTTTTTTATAATTACTCCAGATCCGGAACAGCACAAAATTGTGCAGCGTGTCACGGATTTCTGGGAAACAAACAGTGGTTTGATGTACAATCCGATGCGAGTGGAAGCTCTCTCGATTGTCAAACTCTGTACGTCAATTGACGAGACAATAAATGCGATTACAACGCAGGAAGGAATACGGCCGTTATTAGTTACGACGACAGCACGAGAAATGCAAAAGCAAATTTCTTTTCGATGTTTAGGAACCTTTTCGAAACAAGCCCAACCGATCTTGATCCTCTTTGGAACGGGATACGGGCTAATTGATGAAGTTCATAGCTGTGCAGATTATATCCTTGCTCCGATAAAGGGGAAGGTCTCTTATAATCATTTATCTGTTCGCAGCGCCGTTGCTATAGTCCTTGATCGTGTTACTTCCGAGAATATATATGGGAGGAACAATGGATATTCTGCAAATAGTTGGCAGAGACCAAATCAGAACCGACTTTCCAGACTATCGCGTCGGCGATACCGTGAAGGTCCATTATAAAATTAAAGAAGGCAGCAAAGAAAGAATCCAGGTTTTTCAAGGGATCGTGATTCAAAAGCGTGGTGCCGGGATTTCCAAATCCTTTACCGTTCGTAAAGTATCGAATGGTATCGGTGTGGAAAGAATTTTCCCACAGCACTCCCCAAATATTGATAAACTTGAGATTGTTCGCCACGGACAAGTTCGTAGAGCGAAGCTATTTTATCTTCGCAGTGCGAAAGGTAAAGCAGGAAGAATCAAAGAACGCAGAAGATTCACTGCTTAGTCTGAGGAATAAGACATTATACCCCCTTCATGAGCTCGACTTGGGAAGGGGGTTTACTTTTGGGTGGTACAATGACGGAATATTTGTATTATAACGACAAAATCTCACTGCAGTTCATGCTGGAAGAGAGCAAGATCCGGCGCATATTGTTTGTAAAACAGGTCACTCCCGGTTTACAGCAGCAGTCCCATAGTACGACCTCACTCGAGCAATCTATAAAAACCCAATTTGATGCATATTTTGCGGGGAAACTGCATGAATTTGACCTTCCCTATGAATTGTTGGGAAGTCCTTTTCATATCTCTGTCTGGAATGCCTTGTGTGAGATACCCTATGGCAGTACCACGAGTTATGCAGCTATTGCCACGGCAATTGGTCGCCCCAAAGCCGCTCGCGCTGTGGGCTCTGCAAATCACCATAATCCCATCCCGATTATTGTACCATGCCACCGTGTGGTGGGAACAAATGGGACATTGACAGGCTACGCCGGCGGTTTGGATCTCAAACAGATGCTACTAAACATCGAGCAAGGAATACTGTCGTAATGGTCATCGGAATCGGCACAGATATTGTCAAAATTGAGCGGATCGCCAGAATCATCCAAAGACTGCCGCAGTTTATAGACCGTGTGTTTACCCCTGCAGAGGCAGAGTATTGTCTCTCCAAAGCCGTGCCGGCACAGTCTTTTGCCGCTCGCTTTGCCGCCAAAGAAGCGGTCATGAAGGCAATAGGTTCCGGCTGGAGTGAAGGAATAGCCTGGCAGGACATTGAGGTGACAATCGGACCCAATGGTAACCCTGGCATTACTGTACACAATGCCTGTGCACAATTTATGGAATCAAAGCAAATCCATAGTATTCATGTATCATTGGCTCATGAGAAAGAATATGCAATTGCTTATGTATTATTGGAACGTTGAGTAGTAGCTGGGTATGAAAACCTTCGAAACATTCTTTCCCGGAGATGGTAATCAACCCGAGTTTAAAAAAGGCTCTTGACAGTAAACAATTATAGTATTTGATGCTACAAAAGGAAAGATTAATGGAAGTTATTGTATTTTTGGGGATCCAAGGCAGCGGCAAAGGCACACAGGCAAAGCTGCTGAGCGATCGTCTGCAATATCAGCACATCAATATTGGCGATCTGTTTCGCACCCATATCAAGAGTAAAACCCCTATAGGGCTGGAAGTCAATGAGATTATCAAGGCCGGTGAATTGGTCAGTGATGATATCGTTTTTGAGATGATCAGCGAATCTTACTCAAAGGAAGCCAAAGGCATCATTTTTGATGGCTTTCCCCGGACAATGAAACAGGCAGAGTATCTTTTGCAACATTTTGATGTGCGAAGAGTATATTACCTCAATCTTTCCGAAGCAGAAGCTATCAAGCGGATATCCGGGCGGTTGATTTGCTCGAATTGTGGGTTAGATTACAATGTCAATAGCTCTGCTCCCAAAGTTGCCAATATATGTGATAAATGCGGAGCTGCTCTCAAAGTACGGCCGGACGACAAACCGATTGCAATTCGGAAACGGATGAAGGAGTTTTATCGGCAGACTTATCTGCTCAAGGACATCTTCCATAGTTTATTGTGTGAGATCAATGCCGATAAAGAAGTGCCAGAAGTGTATCAATCTATCCTCACTGATTATCTTAAGTAAACTGGATTATCGTTGAAAACATCTGTTAAAACCCTGCAACTCATAGAAGTATCAGCCTATATATTGGCATTCTGGAGCTTCATGGTTTTGTTTTTGGGACCACTTATCCAGTTTTATCTTCACAATTATGCACGAGTGGAACGGATAACAGCTATTGCAAATATATTGTTATTGTCGCTTACCATTTTAACCCGTCTTTCGATGTCGGACATCAAAGCCAATCAAAAGATCATAGTATCCGATTTGATTATGCTATTATTGGGCTCTCTCTTGATGATCTATCAAGCGAAGTTCGTAATCTTTTTCCTCTTGACTCGGCAAACCTATTTCATCCTGATGTACATTATCTTTCGCTCCTTTGAGGGTAAATTTTATAAATTTATGTCCACCAATCCCCCTACAACTTTGATGCTGAGTTTTGTATTTGTGATATTGATCGGCACGGTATTGCTGATGTTGCCTGCTGCATCTCAAAATAACAACGTTACTACCTTTATAGACGCTTTATTTACAGCTACTTCAGCTACCTGTGTGACCGGCTTGGTGGTATTGGATACATGGACCTATTTTTCCACATTTGGACAGCTGGTGATATTGGTATTGATCCAGATTGGCGGACTGGGGATAATGACTATTTCTACAGCTTTTGCGCTGATGATCGGGCAGCGTATCACCTTGAAGCTCGAGAATATTCTACAGAATGTAGTGGGGGGATCCACTCGGCTGAATTTGTTCCAGTTACTCAAGAGTATAGTGCTGGTGACGGCGATCATCGAGGCTATCGGTGCGGCATTGTTGTACCGGACATTTGCGCGTGAAATGGAGCCTCTGAAGGCATTGTATTTCTCAGTGTTTCATTCGATCTCTGCATTTTGTAATGCAGGCTTCTCTTTCTATTCCAATGGATTTGAAAACTATATGGGTGATATCAATTTAAATTTGACTATCACACTATTGATCATCTTGGGCGGTATAGGCTTTACAGTGATTATCGATATTCAGAGATATCTCTTTGTTCCGGAGAAAGTAAAGCGCTTGACTCTTCATTCCAAAGTAGTATTGGTCACCACAGCTTCCTTGCTCTTGCTGGGTTTTTTGGCGTTTTTTGTGGTGGAAAGTCAGCATACGATGAAGGATCTGCCTATGTGGCAGAGAGCTTTGGGGGCCTGGTTCCAATCTGTGACTGCAAGAACAGCGGGATTCAACACCGTCAATATCGGTAGATTTGGACCTGCATCACTGTTGGTGATGATGGGTTTGATGTTTATCGGAGCTTCGCCGGGATCAACAGGTGGAGGTATCAAGACCTCGACCTTTGTCATTTTGATCTTGTCTGTCACATCGATGCTGAAGGGTCATCGAGATCTGTCGATCTTTAATCGTAAGATAGCCGTCTCAAACATCCGCGAAGCGACAAGCTTGACGACATTGTCCATTTTGATTATATTGGTAATCGTCTTTCTATTGTTGATGTTGGAACCATTTAAGTTTGACGAAATACTGTTTGAGTCTGTTTCAGCATTTGGAACAGTCGGTCTCTCTATGGGAATAACGGGCAAATTGAGTGCAACCGGACGAGTGTTGATTACTCTTTTGATGTATATTGGCAGGATTGGACCTCTGACTCTGATCTATGCTTTTGCTATACGTCGCAGAACTTCATCAATCCAGTATGCCGAAGAGCAATTAGCAGTTGGCTAAAGGAGTATAATATGGCAAGATACGCAGTAATCGGATTAGGCGGATTTGGGTGGACAGTCGCCACAATTCTGGCTGAGAGCGGTATGGATGTGATTGCTATAGATAAAAATCAGGACATTGTAAATAGTATCAGCAACAAAGTTACAACCGCGTTAAAAATGGATGCCACGGATGAGACAATCCTGCGCACCTTGAACCTCAATGAAGCGGATGCAGTCATCATAGGCATTGGCAGTAATATTCAAGAATGTATTCTCACGGCTGCCATACTCAAGAAGATCGGAGTGGGCGTGATCTATTCAAAAGTGGAAAACCAGTTGCACGGCAGGATATTGGAACTGATCGGAGTACAGCATGTACTATTACCGGAAGAGATGGTGGGTACCCAATTGGCAAAAACCTTGATCTCCAAAAACATACTGGAGTATATCAATCTGTCTTCCGGGCACATCGTTATCGAACTGGTTGCACCCAAGGAATTTGTGGGTAAGACCCTGTTGGAATTGTCATTGCCGACTACCAAGGGCGTCAATGTCATTGCTATTAAATACGGTTTTCTGGCAGTTACCGATGACGGGAAGAACATTGTAGAGAAAAGACTGAATGACATGCCCGGAGCCAATGACATTGTCAATGATGGCGACGTCTTGATCCTGCTGGGTCCCAAAGGTAATATTGATAAACTCATTTATGAAACTTCAGTAAAGAGAGACTAATATGAAAGGCTCGATTAAAACCAGATATCACGTGTTGATTACGATTCTCCTGGGCTTGGTAATCTTGCAATCTGTGATGTTGTTGTATGCATCCAGTCGGGCAACTCGTCTGAGCCTACTGGTGGCAGACATGCAATCAATCGTGATAATATTTACTTTTGTGATCTTCATATATCTGATAGTGATATACAATTACATTCCGTACAGGTTGAACAGATCGTTCAAAGATCTGCATGTACTGGTCGACAAGATATCTGATGGAGATTATCACATCGACATCGATTCATCAATTTATGGCCAGGATGAAAACGTACAGGGTCTGATCATCTCATTGCAGAAAATGATAACAATCCTAGTGAAGTTTGATCAGCTCAAAGCAGATAAGATTTACGAGCATCATCAAAGAATTCAACAGCTAATCAGCTTGATTTCGGAACCGATCATCATAGTCTCTGCTTATGGAGATACAGCCTATTGTAACGAGGCCCTCAGAACAATGTTCATCCAGATCACTGAAAGTGTAAACTTGAATGAACTGATCCTCAAGGATGTTTTCCAAGAGGGGATAATCTTTGCCATTACAGATGCACTGCGGAACGGTAACAATCTCTACAACAGACTGGTGGAAGATCCGGCGACCAATCGGAAAGCGTTGATCAATGGTTACATCATTCGTAACCGCAAAGGATTGTCCTCCGGGGCTGTTTATATCCTGAAAACCAATACAGATGCATAGCAGGATCAGTATCAAGTACGATCGTCCGGACACTATACGTCTGGATAAATACTTGGTAGAATTAAAGATACAAGAGCTGTATTCCCGTAGCTTTATCGAGAAACTGATAGCGGATGACCGCATTCTGGTGAACAATATTCCCGTCAAAAAGAGCTATCCTTTGAATGCTGAAGACCTGATCGAGATCAAATTACCTCTCCCGGAACCAAAGGACATTGTCCCTCAGGATATTCCCCTCCAGATAGTTTATGAAGATGACGATATCGCCATAATCAACAAAGCTCCCGGAATGATTGTACATCCTGGATTTGGCAATCCGGATCACACCTTAGTCAATGCCATAGTATATCATTTTGGCTCAAATCTATCCAGTGGCAAAGAAGTGAACCGACCGGGGATTGTGCACCGCCTTGACCGTGGAACATCGGGATTGATGATCATTGCCAAAAATGACTTGGTACAGAGTCTCTTGAGCGATATGTTTGCCAAAAGACAGATCAAGAAAACCTATCTGGCTATAGCCTGTGGCATCCCGGATCCACCAGCCGATTCAATCGAAACCTGCATTTCCCGCAGTATTGCGAATCCCCGGAAAATGACCGTTACCGATAATGGCAAATGGTCGCTCACGCACTACAAAATAATCCACTATTACCACTATTTTGCCTTGCTCAAGGTAAACATCGAAACCGGAAGAATGCACCAGATAAGAGTTCATATGGCTCACAAGAATTATCCGGTGTTTGGAGATTTACTCTATAACTCGCGTCGTTATGTCTTATCCATAGTACCTGAAAACATGAAAAGAAAGGTTAACGAATTTATCTCCACTCAGATGCTACGGCAGGCTTTACATGCTTGGAGACTGCAGTTTACTCACCCCATATCGGGGAAAGAAATGGATGTCTATGGTGATTTACCGGATGATTATTTGCATACCATAGCATGGTTGGATCAGCATTTTAGTGTTGACAACCAAACCACAGATATTAATATGCTACGTATAGAAAACACTGGATGGTAAGTTTGATGACAGACCCCTCAAAACGAGTATTTATTAGCATCGATGAAGCAATAGAAGCCATAAAAGCAGGCCAGATGTTGGTAGTCGTCGATGATGAAAACAGAGAAAATGAAGGCGACCTGATAATGGCTGCCGACTTGATAAAAGCAGAACACGTCAATTTTATGATAACCCATGCCAAAGGACTCCTCTGCGTCCCACTGGAAGCAGAATCACTCACGCGCCTGAATATTCCACTGATGACAGAAGAGAATAGTGACAGACACGGGACAAAGTTCACCATATCGGTTGATGCTGTGGAAGGCACTACGACAGGAATATCGGCTGGAGAGAGAGCTTTGACTATCCAAAAGCTTGCCGATCCCAATAGTACTGCCAAGGAATTTATGCGCCCCGGCCATGTATTCCCCCTCATTGCAGAACGGGGAGGAGTGCTAAAACGCGCCGGACATACCGAAGCCGCCGTAGATCTGGCAAAAATGGCAGGGCTAAATCCTGTGGGTGCAATCTGTGAAGTGATCCGCGAGGATGGCGAGATGGCGCGCTTGGATGATCTAATCGCCTTTGCTGATAAACATCAATTACAGATGATTACAATCGAAGAACTGATCCATTACCGCCGCAAGAAAGAGCGCTTGGTCGAGTGTGTTTCCAAAGCTAAACTGCCGACTGCTTATGGCATGTTTGACATCATGACTTATGTGAGTACAATCTCCGACGAATATCATATCGCCTTGGTAATGGGGGAGATAGATAAAGATGAACCAACTCTGGTGCGCGTCCACTCCGAATGCCTGACCGGTGATGCGTTGCACTCCCTGAGATGCGACTGTGGTCAACAATTGGAACGTTCCTACGAGATGATTGCCGAGCGGGGAAAGGGGATTATTCTTTACATGCGCCAAGAAGGTCGTGGCATCGGACTTTTAGCCAAAATCAAGGCATACCACCTTCAGGACAACGGCGCTGATACGGTGCAGGCAAATCTGGCATTAGGATTTCCCGAGGACCTGCGCGACTATGGCATCGGTGCCCAAATCCTCAAAGATATTGGAGTGAGAAAAATCCAATTGCTCACCAACAACCCAAAGAAGATCGTAGGTCTCCAGGGATATGGCTTGGAAATCGTGGAAAGAGAATCTATTGAAATACATGCAAATAATGAAAACCTGAAATATCTGACTACCAAGAAAGACAAGATGGGGCACTTGCTGAATGATCTTTAAAAACCTCTTGCTTCCCGGATCCAAATGGGCTCTTGCCTTCCTGCTATTGTTTTGCTCAATTTTAGGAGCGGTAGATTATCCCAAACCGACTGCTTATGTAAATGACTATGCCGGGATCTTGACGCCTGAGACTAAGAACCAGATCGAGGGATGGGCAATTGAACTAAAGCAGAAAACCGATGTTGAACTGGCGATTGCAGTAATGCCAGACATTGGTGGCAGGGATGAGAACAGCTACGCGGTAGATTTGTGGAAATCGTGGAAAATAGGAAATGCCCGGGATGAGGGCGTATTGATCTTGGTAGCAGTTGCAGAGCGAAGAATCAAGATAGAAGTCGGTTATGGCTCCGAAGCATATCTGACAGACGCCTATTCCGGTGATGTCTTTCGCAATATGCGGGAATTGTTACCAAAGGGTGCAGAGCAATGGGATCAAGCGTTGATGCAGGGATCCTTGATGCTACTGGATAGAATAGCAAAAGAAAAGGGGATTCAGCTTAGCGGATTCCCCACATATAACCAATCTAACAATAATGTAAAAAATTCACCAATACCATTCATTGTGATGGCAATCATCTTCGTATTTTTGGTCATAGTAACCAAAGGCAAAATCTTAGAAGTCCTGCTTTGGGCAATCATTCTGGGTGGCGGTCGCGGTGGCGGCGGTAGCTGGGGTGGTGGCAATAGTGGCGGAGGCGGATTTGGCGGCTTTGGAGGCTTTGGCGGTGGTCGCTCCGGTGGTGGCGGTGCAGGTGGAGGATTCTGATGATCTTTCTCAAATCATTGATATTCATATTGTGGAATGTTGCATTTGGATATGCGGCGTTAGTTTCTGTTAAATGGTTTCTCTTCAATCCCAGACCGGTCTTTGTGTTCAGAAAGAAGCTCTTGTTTACTCCCGGTTTTTTAGTACGAAAGCGAGATTGGATCTTTGACAAAGCCCGGGATCTCCTCCAGAATTATCTGGATCAAGCAGAGAGCCAAAAAGCCGGATATATGGCTAAATGGGAGAAAGCTGTTTTTGATGCAGTGTGGGAAAAGACTCAATTTATAGAAGGTTGGAAACTGGTTCCCAAAAGCATCAAGGAAAAGATTCACATGATGATTTCCACAGCCATCCGGGATATAGTACGAAACATCTTGCGTAAAACCATACCACGTATGATTGAGCAGTACCGGCTCGAAATGCAGCTCGACGATTACAACGACAAATTCAGCATCGATTTTTTCCAGAGATATTTCAACAGATACGTTTACAAACCTTTATTGATAGCTGTATTGATAATCAACATCTTAATCGGCATCTCAAACATGGTTCTCTATCTGATTATAGTTTGATATCATGAAATTCATTAGCCGCATCAAAGCCAGAGCCTATTACCGTGAAGTGGATCTTAGGTATCGCGTGAGTGCGGAGAATCGCAGATTATTCATCAGAATAGCCATTATCTGCCTGTTTATTGTCGTACTTTTGGTGCTTTCATCATATCTGGTATGGATAATTGAGCGAAACGGTAATCACGACAATTCTATTCGCACTTTTGAAGATAGCATATGGTGGGCTATTGTGACCATTGCAACGGTCGGTTATGGGGATAAGGTACCCGGAACTCATACCGGACGATTGGTGGGCATGGTCCTGATAATTTTTGGCTTTGTGCTATTGTCTGTGTTTACAGGATTAATCGCCTCGATTTTTGTGGAAGACAAAATCAAAGGAGCAAAGGGATTGAAACAGATTAGATCAAATCATCATATCATTATCTGTGGTTGGAACAATACCGCTGAATCTATGCTAAAGGCTCTGGTAGAAAAGAATTCACAGAGCATTGAGATTTGCCTCGTAAACAATCAGAGTCCCGAACATTTTGAGAGTGTTGAGACCAGATTTTGTAATTTACAACTCAAGTTTGTGCGGGGAGAACCTACTCAAGAAGCCATCTTGAGGCGTGCCTCGATCAATACCTCCGATCAAGTTATCATTTTGGCAGATCATTCCCTCAGTTCCCAGTCTGCCGATGATAGATCGGTGATCATTGCCAACGCCGTTCATTACAATGCCCCCAAAGCCAAGATTACCGTGCAACTCATCAACAGTGAAAACAAGAATCTGCTGCAACGCATCGGCGTCTCCAATCTCATTGTGTATGACGATATCGGGGGCTATATATTGGCAAATAACGTTTTGGAACAGAATAGCTTGAACTTGTTCAGCAGCCTGGCAAAATCTCGGGAGAGCTCTATAATCACCTGTGAAATCAGTGAAGATTTCATCGGTAAAAGCTATAGTGAACTGTTTGAACATATCCACAAAGAACAGAATTGCTTGGTATTGGGTCTGATTTCCAAAGAAACGGTATTGGATATCGAAACTATATTCTCGGATAATACATCCGCGATTGATCAATTTATCAAGCAAAACCTCAATATGTCCGGCTCGGGACCTCAAGAAGAAAAGAATAATATTCGCTGGAATCCAGAGCCAGATACTATGATCCAAGATAATGACTTTGCTATATTACTTTCATCGAGAGTGCAATCATGATTACAGTAGAAACCCTGGAAAAGATTCGGCTATTCAATGGAGTTCCTGAAGAACACCTGGTTGCTATCAAAGACATGCTGAGGTCCCAAACCTTTGCCAAGGGAGATACAATCATCCTCGAAAATACTAATAGCGACGAGATGTTTATCCTGACGGAAGGTAAAGTGATCGTCACCAAAGAACTAATCAAGATTGCCGAAACTGTGGAATCCCGAGAAAAAGTTCTGGCTACCCTCAGTTCTGACATCTTCCCGACTTTTGGCGAGAATGGTCTGCTGGGTAGTGCACCACGGACAGCCAATGTTATCGCGAATTCGGATTGCACTATCTACATCTTGAATAAAACTGATTATGAGCGTTTTGCAGATCAGTATCTATCCTCCGCATACAAAATAATGATCAATATAGCCAGCACATTATCCCAAAGACTACATGATACGGATATCAATCTCGTCAAGCTTGCCACAGCGTTTTATATAGCTGTTCAAAGGTAATGCGTGATATATGTAGCCCTGCTGAGAGGCATCAATGTAAGCGGTAAACATCTCATCAAGATGGAAGAACTCCGAAGTCTATTTATTGGGCTGGGTTACACCGATGTCCAGACCTATATCCAAAGTGGCAATGTGGTCTTCAAGGGCTCTGAGCTGCCCCAAATGGAGCATGTGAGCCAAATACAAGCTGCAATCAAAGCTCGATTTGGTTACGACATCCCTACTTTAGTCCTCTCCGCTGCAGACCTCAAGCGTATCCACGCAGCAAATCCATACCTACGGCAGAGTGGGATTAATCCTAAAACGCTATACATCACGATTCTTTCTGCGGCTCCGGATCCGGAAGTGATTGCCGGCATACAGTTTCCTGATTATGGTACAGATTCATTTGTAATACAGGACTTCGCTGTTTATCTGCACTGCCCTCAGGGCGCAGCAGAGACTAAACTCACCAATAGTTTCTGGGAAAGAAAGTTAAAACGACAAGCCACCACTCGCAACCTGAACACGATCAGATATTTAGCTGACCTTGTCACAGCTTTGACAGACTGATCCGCTACAATTTCCACCCCCTCTTCACAATCAAATCTGCAATACTGCTCTGTGTGCATCAAACTCAGGTATTAGCGTGATGCTTCCGTTGCGATTCTCAGGCTTCGACGAGGGCTTCACGAGGGAATCACGAGGCGGTCACCTCGGATTGCGGTAGGGGCGGCGATGGAGAATAAAAAAAAGCCCCTTCACAAAACGGAAGGGGCAAGAGTCGGAATTTTATCTAAACGTTTTAATACGCCTAATTTCCCAGGATACTCAGCAACACACCGGCTGCCACAGCAGATCCGATCACACCTGCGACATTGGGAGCCATAGCATGCATCAACAGGAAATTGGTCTTATCATACTGTTGACCTACCACTTGTGAAACACGTGCAGAGTCTGGAACGGCTGAAACACCAGCGTTACCGATCAGAGGATTAATTTTATCCTTGAGGAATAGGTTCATGAACTTTGCAAAGAGAATTCCAGCAGATGTTGCAACCATAAACGAACATGCACCAAGCACAAAGATTTTTATTGAACTTGGTGTCAAAAATACGTTTGCAGCAGTGCTGGCACCGACTGTTAAGCCTATTAATATCGTCACAACGTCTATCAATACTGTCTTGGCAGAATTTGCCAAACGATCTGTTACACCACTTTCTTTGAGCAGATTGCCCAAAAAGAGCATTGCCAATAGAGAGATACCACCGGGAGCGATGAATCCTGTCACGATAAAAGCCACGATCGGGAAAATGATCTTTTCACGTTTGCTGACAATTCTGGGAGTCTTCATTTTGATTACGCGCTCTTTCTTGGTGGTGAGTAATCTCATAATCGGAGGCTGAATCACGGGCACTAAAGCCATGTATGAGTATGCGGCAATAGCAATGGGTCCCACCAGGTGAGGAGCCAGTTTCGAGGACAGATAGATAGATGTAGGTCCATCTGCACCACCGATAATACCGATAGATGCTGCTTCCAAAATATTGAAGCCAAGAAGCAGTGAGCCGATAAAGGTGATAAAAATACCAAACTGGGCTGCTGCTCCGAGTAAGACTAATTTGGGATTTGCTATCAATGTGGTGAAATCTGTCATGGCACCTATTCCCAAGAAGATGAGAGGGGGGTAAACACCTTTACTGACGCCAAAATAGAGATAGTTTAACACCGATCCAGCATTGTAAACGCCTTGACCTTGCTGGCCTACTCCAGGGATATTGCCCACTACGACACCAAAGCCGATAGGAACTAATAGCAGGGGTTCGTAGTCTTTGGCTATACCTAACCAAATGAAGACCAAACCCACGATGATCATGGCAAAATTTCCCCACGTGAAAGTGAGAAATCCAGTTGTTTGTAGAAATTGCATTAATTCGTTCATTACTAAACCTCGAGTTCGATCAAAGGATCACCGTCTTGGACAGACGCACCCTTTTGAACAAATAGCTTCACTACTTTACCACTGAGACTGCTACTGATTTCGGATTCCATTTTCATGGCTTCGAGAATCAAAACAACGTCATCCTTCCCGATCACATCACCAATTCCCACCTTCAGATCAAGCACGACTCCCGGTAATGGAGCTCGTACGATATTGTCTATGGATTGTGTAACCTGTGCAGAAGGCGGCTTTGGAGTTTGACGAGACGATTTTGGAGTGGGAGTCGTCACGCACACTTCGTCGCATTCTATAGTAATCAAGAGGTCTCCCTCTTGGACAGGGTTCTTTTCACGGACGTGGATTTTGGAAATCTTTCCGTCTGTGGGAGCGGCGATTTCGGATTCCATTTTCATGGCTTCCAAGGAGATAATCTGCTGTCCTTTCTTGACAATATCGCCCTCTTTTACGGAGATTGTAACTATTACACCGGGTAGGGGAGAGCGGACTTCTCCGCTGTTTGCATCAGTTCCTTTTGTGAAGTTGGGAGCCATAGCAGATGCTTTCTCGGGACGAGTCAGTTTGGGGATAGTGCTGTGGGCATCATCTTCAATCTGGATGATATAGTCGTTTCCATTGACGCTGATTTTGGCATGGGAACCGCTATATTCCAGGATTTTAGCCTCGTATTTTTCGTTATTTATGATCAGTTTGTAGGTCTTCATCTTTAGCTCCTTCTTCGCATGTATTCACGATTTGGCATGTTTATCACATTTGAAGCATGCCAGAGGTTGATTGGTGTTCGCTTGAAAGTAAGAAGTAGTTTTTTTCTTTCTTCTATAGTCTGATTGTGGATATGGAGAGCTGTGATAGCAGCCACAATCACGTTTTGGCTCATTGTCCGGGGCGAACTGATGACAGTGCCGGATTTTGAGATTTTGATGGTAGGAATGGGCTTTGTCTTGGGTTGTTTGGCATTGAAATGCTGGAGTTTGCCGATGATAATACTTGTCAATATCAGTGCAGAGAAGACAACGAGTAAACCCACAAAGGTGATACTGCCACCTAGTGCCATTTTCTCTTTATCAAAGGTTAATTTTATCTGGTTGATTTGATCAACTGAAAAATCAAGTGCCTGGATTGAAGAATTATCCACACTCCGATCCAAAGGGTCGATCCCCATCTTTTGTTTTAGGTACTTCGATGGAATAGTTAGAGCTTTGCTTAGCTCTGAAACGGTGTTTAACTCATTGAATCCATAAATAGTAGATTCTTGCGCCAGAACAGCTTGCAGCGGAGTTATACCCAGCTGCCGCAATGATCTCGAATCTAGTTTGCTGTTTTCCGGTTCTAAGCCTAGAAATGTTTTCCATCTCTTGACATCGCCTATTTTGAGTCTGTCTGCTACTTCGGATAGACGATATGAATCGGAAAACCCAAACTCCTGCATGATCTCTTTGGTTCGGACAATGGCAATACTATCCAGAACACTTTGCTCTCCGGCTATCATGGAAGCTTCGGCAGACATCAAAGCTGCGGGTTGTATCAGGTCTCTGGCAACAAGGTTGGAGATGCCCAAGTACATTGCCAGGAACGCGATTACAAGCACGATACAGTGGTTGTTTATATCCTTCATATTGATCCTATAATGGGATATTACCATGCTTGCGCGGGGGGATTGTGTCTTTTTTGTTGGCAAGCATTTCCATAGCGCGGATCAAGCGGAATCTGGTGCGCGCTGGTTCGATGATGTCATCTATATAGCCTTTCTCGGCGGCATTGAAGGGATTTGCAAATTTATCACGGTATTCTTGTTCTTTCTCAGAGAGTACCTTCTTGGGATTATCGGAGTTCATAGCGTCCTTTCTAAAGATCACTTCCACTGCGCCCTTGGGACCCATGACAGCTATTTCGGCAGTTGGCCAGGCATAGACAAGATCTGCTCTCATGTGACGGCTGTTCATTACGCAATAGGCTCCACCATAGGCTTTACGGATGATCACAGTGATCTTCGGAACCGTTGCTTCGGCAAAGGCATAAAGCAGCTTGGCTCCATTACGGATGATCCCATTATGCTCTTGATTGGTGCCCGGAAGGAAACCGGGAACGTCTTCCAATACCACCAGTGGAATATTGAAAGCATCACAAAAGCGAACGAAACGAGCGGCTTTGATGGAGGCATCATTATCCAGCACGCCGGCCAGAAACTTTGGTTGGTTTGCCACGATGCCTATTGTGTGGCCATTCAGGCGACCATAACCGATCACGATGTTCTGTGCATAGTTACGTGATACTTCCAGAAACTCACCTTCATCAACGAGGGAACGAATCACATCCAGCATATCGTATGGCTTGTTAGGATTCTCTGGGATTATGGTATTGAGTTCATCGCAAAATCTATCCACAGGATCTGAGGTTAGTATGTATGGAGCGTCCTGCATATTGTTGGAAGGGATGTAGCTGAGGAGTTTCTTGATGATGAGCATTGCTTCTTCTTCATCTTCAGAAACAAAATGTGCTACACCGCTCTTCGAAGAGTGCATCATGGCACCACCCAGATCTTCGGTGGTAACAGTCTCGTTGAGAACCGTTTTCACCACCTTGGGTCCGGTTACAAACATATAGCTTTGTTTGCTATCCATGATCACAAAGTCTGTGATTGCAGGAGAATACACTGCGCCACCTGCACAGGGTCCCAAGATAGCAGATATCTGAGGGATTACCCCGGAAGCCATGACGTTGCGCCAAAAGATCTCTGCATATCCTGCCAGAGCATCTACACCTTCCTGGATTCTGGCACCGCCGGAATCGTTTAAGCCGATCAGCGGGCAGCCATTTTTGAGGGCCATATCCATGATCTTGCAGATCTTTTCAGCATATGTTTTGGACAAGGATCCACCAAATACGGTGAAGTCCTGGGCAAAAATGTAAACGAGTCTTTCGTTGATGGTTCCACACCCTGTGACCACTCCGTCTCCGGAATACTTGGTCTTTTCCATACCAAAATTAGTACATTGGTGAGTAACAAAGAGATCAAACTCTTCGAAGCTATCGGGATCGACAAGAAGTTCAATCCGTTCACGAGCCGTCAGCTTACCCTTATCATGTTGTTCAGCGATGCGTTTTTCGCCTCCGCCCAGGATAGCTTCATCTCGTCTGGACCTTAAGTCCACAATTGATTTTGGAATTTCCATTACTTCTTCCTTTTATCTATTTTTAATCTTAAAATCTGGTAAATTTAGGTCACAATATGAGATGTGGCATTTTCGTAAAGGAATTTATAATATCATTTCTCTGTATTGAGAAATTAGATTATTGTGGATGCTGCGTTCCTATTATTCCATATCAGGGGGAGCAGTAATTCCTACCGAAGAGTGAATCTGATTCACTCCATTGTATGCAAGGAGAGTAAGGCAGAAGGACTATTTTCAGCACAAGTGAAAGAAAAGTAAAAAACGCCGGAATGAGATCCGGCGTTGTATTCTGAGACCGAGCAGTGTATTACTTGTAAACCTTAGTAAACATTTTCCCGCCACTCGCAGATCCGAAATAACCGAGGCCGTTGTGAACACCTCCATACAAATAGCCTTCCGGCATGTAGGAGTATTTATAATAGTTATCGTCCACGGCATAGGCAGTGACCCGATACCTTCCAAAAAAGATAAATGCTTGTTTGAAGTCATTTACCAACAGGTAATTATCCTGATAGTCCGGCTGTTGCATAGAAGTATATCTTCCTATGAAATGGATCCTACGGATAGACTCACCAGCTTCATAATAATCCGATTCCATGTTTGAACTGGGGTTCGTAGTTCCAAAGATGGGATTGGTAAATTCTAAGGCTGTAGAGAACTCTTCCAAGCAGAAAAACTCCAGATACAAGTTCACGGGTCCGCTATAGTTACCGGTGTTCATGGCGATAGGGTATCTCACATCCAAATCGTTGTACGATAAACTGTCTATTGGATTTGCTGAAACAGAATAGCCTTCACCGGCTACATCGAGATTATTGTAATCACGTATTAAGTCTGCTGATACAGGCACGTGAGTTTCTGCCCAAACAGTTTTGTCATATCCCGGGATATCTACCTCTATTCGATACACATGATCGGCTATAATGACGTGATTGTTTTCATCAACATACTTTACTTTGTATTCATGAAGTGCAGGCGTCAGATTAAACTGCTCATTAGTATTCTGGTCGATGATCAACACCGTAGCATCCGGCACAAAGAGCTCAAGGGCATTGAAATCGTTGATAGATGAGCTCCGACACACATAGATCGGTTGATCGAGGCTGATGCTATTCCCTGCAACCAAGAGACCGGATATCGAATAGGCATTGCCTTCGAACCTGTCCGGAGACGTGAAATCACTGCACGATGTTAAGCTGAGCAACATAGTGACTGCTGTTGCGACTATTAATAATATTCTTTTCATGATCAACCTCTTTACTACCATTTCACATTTACGCCAATGAATGGGATGAAGGGAAACTGAGTTCCATCGCGGTGTTTCAATTCCAGTTCACCGGCAGCATTGGGCGAGATATAATAATCACGGGATCCTACATTTTTGCGGTTGAAGACATTGACAGCTTCCAGATATGGCTCAATCGTTCCCCATGATTTCTGATATTCGTACTTGGTGCTGATATCCAATCTAACGTATTCCGGCAATCTTTCCCGATCAGTGTAACTGTATATTAGCTGGAAATCCTCACCATCAAAGAAAATACGTTCAGGTCTTTGATTAGGTTGTCCGGAAGTATAAGCAAAATTGATCCCGATCTTGAAATCTGCACCCAATATTTGCTTTCCGGTATATTGACTAAGGTTAAAGGTTTCGACCAGATTGATGGCATGACTACGATCGTACCTGGGATAAAAGAACCTGCCCTCTCCGGTCTCCGGAACGAGATTCATCCCGCTCATCTTTCTTTGAGTTTTGCTGATTGTATAACCGATGAAACCTTCCAAGCCGCGCCAATTTGTCCGCAGCTGAAAATCTGCTCCATAAGTATAACCTTTCCCCAAGTGAAAAGTATCTGCCAGTTGCCCGTTCTCGTTGTCCCAGTTGAAACCTGTGGCGATATTATACTCCAGGATGTTTCTGTAGTCTTTGTAATATGCTTCCACGTCAAAATCAAAGGATTCCGAGATTTGACGTTTGTAACCCAGAGTATAGTGATCGCTGATTCCGGGGTTTAAACTGCCGTCTAGTGGGAACCAAATATCAAATGGTGTACTCATGCCCATCGACATCAAAGTCAAATATTGATAGTATCTTCCGTAATTTGCATAAACACTCTCTGATAAACCCAGTTTACGACGAATCGATAAACGAGGTTCGAGATTAAAATATGATGCATCTGGAGCGCTCGGTAAGTTTATATCCAGGGTCTTGTACCATGAGGCACGTAACCCGGGCTGAATCGTCCACAAAGAGTTTATATCCCAAACATCCTGCAAGTACAAGGCACTGGTCAATGATGATACATCCACATCCGGCAAAGAATTGGTGTCGTACTGATAACTGGTTTTCATCTTGAGCCAAGTATCATTGAGCTTTGCCTCGTAGCCAAAATCAACTTGATGCTGGTTATTGGGATTCCAACTCAGCATTCCCTTGGCTGTCACGTCGTCTATCCCATTCTTTCTGGAAAACGTGTCTCCACTATCTTCTGAAATCTGGTTAAAATTACTGCGGAACTCACTCCCGGCAATGATAAAGTGTGAGAACAGGGTGGGATTAAACAAATGAACCCACTGTGTGGTAAAGGTTCGATTGCCCCAATCCAGCTTCAGAGTTTGACCAAAATCAAAGACCAGATTGTCTTTCCCAAAATAGGTGCTGGCACTCAGTTTGTTATTGATATCAAGATCCCAGTTCAGCTTGGCATGTCCATCGTAAAAATAGTAATCTGGAATATCATCGATCAAAGCTTGAATCAGTTCGACATAGGTTCTGCGGAATGATCCCATATAGGATCCACTTTGGTTACCCAGTTTCCATGGACCTTCCAAGGTAGCACTGGAGGAGATTGCACTCAATCTGGCAGTTCCTTGATGATAATTTCTATTACCCTGTCGATTTGTAACATCCAATACAGATGACAAGCGTCCACCATATTGTGCCGGATAACCGCCTTTCATCAAATCTACACTTTCCACTGCATCAGAATTGAATGTACTAAAGATCCCTCCAAAATGATTCGGGTTGTACACATCGATATCGTCTAACAAGATCAGGTTTTGGTCGGGACTCCCACCCCGTACGTAAAGACCTGATGAAAAGTCCGAGATCGGTGCTACACCCGGTAAGGTTTGAATCGCCCGGAATACGTCTGATTCAGCTACAGACACCACGTTTTGAATGTCCTCTGTACTTTGGCGAATCAAGCTAACCTTAATCTGGGGAGTATCGTCTTCAGTTTCATTTTCTTTTCTTCCCATGACCATCACTCTGGCAAGCTCGATTCCCTCTTTTTGCATTTGAACGGCCTGGCTGATGTTTTCATCTTCGGAAACAATCGTGAATGAAATCTCTTGCCTCTGATAAGATACCATACTCACTTCCAAAGTATAAGTTCCGGCTTTGGGTATGTTTATCACATAATATCCCTTCTTATTGGTCTGAACACCAGCTTTTGTCTCTGTTATTCGAACGTTTGCATATTGCATCGGTTCGTCGCTTTCCTTACGCGTTACGAAACCACTGATAGTGGCTGCGGATAACTCCATCAGCATCGCCACCGTCAAAATCAGGACTGTCAATAATGACTTTTTCATCTCCACCTCAAGTATATTGTAGTTCTAATTGCTCAAAGTCTTGTCGACTAAGATATTATGAAACACAGCATCCCACAGATTTAGCAGGATGCGTTCAAAATTTACATTAATCATATGCCCGTAAGATGACTCCATTGATTTTTCCGCTGGCTTCTGAACGGATTGAGCAGAATGTTGGATATGATCCCAGAGATTGATTACACCGGTACTGGCTGTCCACAGAGTAATTCCTACTTCCAATGGTACCGTATCAGCTTTGA
Organism: Candidatus Cloacimonetes bacterium HGW-Cloacimonetes-1; assembly: GCA_002841975.1. GTDB lineage: Bacteria > Cloacimonadota > Cloacimonadia > Cloacimonadales > Cloacimonadaceae > PHBQ01. Next base: position 638 of record PHBQ01000021.1, on the reverse strand, counting down.
AGATTCCCTCTGCAATTCCCGCAGTGATGGGAGCGCATACGATTTCCCAAATTCTGTTTTTGGCTTTGGACATTTCCTGGCTTACTTCATAGGCAGATAGATCGATATCGATCTGTGAATTGAAATTGTTCATCAATCTATAGTAGTTGTAGTGTTCTCGATAAAACTTCAGATAGGCTCTTCCCATCGATCTGACGCGTTCCAGGGAAGTGATCTCAATATTCGCTTCCGCTTCCAGTAGCTCCGCATACTTTTTATAAACAAGAATCAGTACATTCAAGAATATCTCTTCCTTGTTTTTGAAGTACAGGTACAGAGTAGCTTTACTCAGTTCAGCTTTTTCAGCAATTTCTTCCATCGTCGTTCCGGACACATCTTTCTTTAAAAAGACAGTTAAAGCTGCTTTGATGATCGTGTTGCGACGTTGTTCTCGTTCTCGTTGTTTTCGTTCTTCGATTCCCATAACTTATTCCTTTGTAATCAACTACGATGTTTGTGTAGTCATATGGAAACAATATGACCGACGGTCAGTAAATTGTCAAGCGGTATTTTTGTGTCTATCGTACATGGACTAACTGAATATTCATGGTAGCTGAACGGCTGCTGTTTTAGAGTAGTTAAAGTGATTGGTCCTGTAT
>PHBQ01000113.1 GCA_002841975.1 Candidatus Cloacimonetes bacterium HGW-Cloacimonetes-1 | reverse complement strand
TCCGGCAGGACGGCACAAAATCCAGCATACATACATGATTACATGGAATGACAATCCAAGTTTGTGTCGCCCGTGAAGGGCTCAATCGGGGATTGTAACCTTAACGAGGGTCTACGCACTGCTGGCGCAATGCTCCGAAACCGTCGCTATCGGATGTCGCCCTACCGGGCTGATTCATTGTCAACAGCTTGTACAGAATGACCGGTATCGGATTATAGGCGTGGGATTTATCCCTCGTATTACAGCGCACCCGATGTCGATATGGCTTTTGCATCTGACTTTGGAGGGGATTTTAATCCTCGATATTCCTTTGGTGGAGAGATATACAGAGAAATCCAGCTACTCCAGTTCACGAGTTTTATCATCGTACCGAGCTTGACTCTAGAAGTCCAGCTTGACAAAAAATGCTCATTATGTTTTCTTTGATTTATGAAAATTAAAGAGAGAATACTACAGTGATTGGGAGTATAGCCGGCAAGATCGTGGCCAGTGTCGTATCTCTTTCCACATTTATTTTTTCCTCTTACACTGGTAATGACCCGGCCTTGCGTTCTCTATCCGGATTTGTGAACAACGGCTATCTGCAGTTGTCCACAGCTCTGGATTACGCCTTTGACAATGATTTTCCGGATGTATTCAAATCCGGGACCAAGATAGATATTTATTACAATGTAGAGCTCAAAAACAACAATCAGCTACTCTTCAAAAAGACATATTTCAATAGCGTTCAATTCAATCACATGACGGGAACGTATAAAATCCAGCAAAGTGGTACCGGGCAAAGCTTCGAAACATCGTCTTATAAAGAAATGATTACTGCGGTATCCACTCTATCTTGCTCTGTGCCACTCAATAAAAAATGGCAGGAAGTAGCAGCAGAAATCGAGGTCTGGCTTCCCACTGTGGAATTTCGGCAGATCAATCGGCGAGTGGATTTGATGGTGCTATGGAAGTTTCGCAAACCCAGTGCAAAAAGTATATATAACGTCAGATTTATGTCGTAGAGGAAGTTACAGAGTATGAAAAAGTTTCGCCCCGGTCTGCGGACTTGGATATTGGTCTTGTACATATTTGTTTCGATCGGTGGGATGCTGCTATTAAACAGTTTTTCACAGATGAAACAAAACCAGTTCAAAAGCTTGATTGGCAAAATGGACGTTTTATATAGTCTGAAGAATATCCGTAATTTGAGTGCCGAAGACTCCGGCAAGATCAAGACGGCAATAGAGACATTTAGCCAATCCAAGAGTGTTATACAGCTATATATCAACGAATCAAACCTCCATTCTGGGCTTATCTTATTGGGCATCATCATCGTTTCTACGGTGATCTTTATTTGCGTCCTTTCCAAGATTAGTAAGCCTCTACGGGAATTGCAGAATGCCACGGATCAGATCAGAAAGGGAGATTTTTCGGTGCATTTACCGGAAACAGGACTTTATGAAATGAAGATGCTAAAATCCTCGTTCAATATGATGTCCCACGAATTGGAGTCTATCCAAAAACGACTTTTAGTGGCAGAAAAGGAAATGATCTGGAAGGATCTCTCCCGCATTCTGGCTCACGAAATCAAAAACCCGCTGACACCCATTCAATTGGCAGTGCAGAGAATTGAAGAAAAATTGACGGACGAAGAAGTCGATATTCGCCAATATTTGCCGGAAACGCTGAACATCATCCAGCAGGAAATCGATAACTTGAGACTCCTGGCCCAGGATTTCTCCAGCTTTGCCAAAATAACACAAACAGATCACAGTACCATCGATCCGGCAATAACCATCGAAGAGATTTGCAGATCCTATTCCGAGGACTTCAATATACGGCTCAAATTGGATTCAGAGCATCGCATCCGCTTCGATAAAACTCATTTTTACCAGATTATTACCAATATTCTCCAAAATGCCATAGATGCATCCGAGCCCAATTCCCCCATAGATATCACTTTGAAGCGTGAAAAGAGCTTCGTTGTGATCACGATCAAAGATTATGGGGTTGGGATTCCACCGGAGGATATGGCACGGATATTTGAACCATATTTCACAAAGAAAAACAAAGGAACAGGTTTGGGTCTGGCATTGGTCAAAAAACTATGTGATGCCAATGGAGCTGTGATTCGAGTGAAAAGCAAGCCGGCAACCGGCAGCGAATTTGTGCTTATAATAGACGAGGAAAGATCTTGAATATCCTGATAATTGACGACGAAAAAAATATCTGCATCACGCTAAAGAGCATATTGGAAGACGAAAAATATGGTGTTAAGTATCAAAATACCGGTACTGCTGGCATTTTGGCATTTGAAGAATACGAGCCGGATTTGGTCCTGCTCGATGTGAAATTGCCGGATATCAATGGTATCGACGTCTTGAGTAAAATCAAGAAAAGCAGTTCCAATATTCCCGTGATCATGATTTCCGGTAACAGCAGCATTTCGGATGCCGTCAAAGCTATTAAACTGGGCGCATTTGACTTTTGGGAAAAACCGCTCAGTCTTCCCAAAGTCAAGATTACCGTCAAAAAAGCCCTGGAGTTTTACTCTCTCAGTGAGCAAGTACGCCAGATCCAGGAACAGTACGAAAAAGACTGGGCCATGATCGGCGAAAGCCCTGTCATGCAGGAACTCGTCAGTATTATCAACCGGGTAGCTCCCAGTAATGCCAAAATTCTGATCCGGGGCGAAAGTGGTACCGGAAAAGAGCTTATTGCGCGGTTGATTCATGCCCGTAGCAACCGGGTCAAGCTGCCATTTATCAAGTTTAATTCTGCCGCTATCCCACGTGAACTGGTCGAAAGCGAACTCTTTGGGCATGAACGTGGTGCCTTTACCGGAGCCGTGCGCAGCAAAAAAGGCAAACTGGAGCTTGCCGACGGTGGAACTCTCTTTTTGGATGAAATCGGCGATATGGATCTGGCGGCACAGGCCAAGATTCTGCGCGTGATCCAGGAAGGTGAATTTGAACGCGTGGGCAGCAATCATACGCATCGGATTGATGTGCGGATCATTGCCGCGACCAATAAAAACTTGGAAACCATGGTGGAAAGTGATCTCTTTCGCGAAGACCTCTTTTATCGTCTGAACGTCGTACCCGTCGTTTCCCCACCCCTCCGGCACCGCAAAGAAGATATCCCCTTGATCGTGGAACACTTTTCACGGATCACGGCTGCCGAAATGAAGATCATGCCCAAAAAGTTCAGCCCTGCAACTATGGAGTTCCTTCAAAAGCCGGACTATCCGGGAAACGTGCGGGAACTCAAGAACTTGTTAGAACGGATCTATCTCCTCTGTGACAATGATGTGGTGGAACCCATGGACATCGAAAATATGATGTTTACCTCTTCCAAAAAAAGTTGTAAAGAAGATCTGGATTTTTGGAATAGCACGGAAGCCTTTGCCGACAAGAAAAAAGAATTTGAAACCCGATATCTCTCCACACAATTGCGTTTAAACGCCAATAACGTCTCCAAGACAGCAGACGCTTTGGGGATGCAACAAAGCAACCTCTCCCGCAAACTCCACGATTTGGGAATCCTCTAAACCCGCGCTGTTAAGATCTGTACAGACGGCACTAAGCCTCCGGTAGAGTTACGATTTCCACTACTATTTCGCTATCTGTAAAAATAGATTGACAAGATATTGGCTCCTGTATATGTTTCGCTATATATCGATATGGATGGTGTAAATGAAAGCAATTGCAATATTTAAAGCGCTTGCGGATGATTCCAGATTACAGATTATTAACCTGCTTCGTGGCAAACCTCACTGTGTAGAGGATATAGCTGAAGCACTCAAACTGGCAGTATCCACCGTTTCGGCTCATTTGAAAAAGCTGCAGCAAGCCGGGATGGTCTATGCCACAAAACAACAATATTATAGTGTTTATCACATCAAAAAGGAGATATTGGAAATGAAGATTATAGAAATCTTACCACAGGCTACACCCGCGGACGAGGATCGTCTGGCGGCCTGGAAGCAGAAGGTGTATAGTACATATATAAAAGATGGTAAAATCACTCGCTTACCGTCTCAAAACAAGAAACGCTGGCTGATTTATCTAGAGATTATCAAGTTATTTGAAGCGGACAAACAGTATCAGGAACGGGAAATCAACGATTTAATCTCTACAGTCTATGCAGATTATTGCATTGTACGTCGGGAATTGGTCGATGAAGGAGTACTGTCACGCGAGCATGGGATCTATCATTTGGTGCCGGATTATGAAGAGCGTCCGGGATTTTATCAGATGATCTGGCTCTCCAGTGAAGCGGATTTGAGGCAGAAACAGTAAAACAGAGTAAGGATATTGGGACAATAGTTCGGAGCTATTGTCCATCCTTTTTAAACTGTTTGTCGTAGAAAGAATCGTAATAGAGAATGATCATTTCCTGATCTTCGGAATACATCACATGTACACTGCGGACGTCTGTGAGAAACCAAATCAATTGGTCTGTAGCTTCGTCATAATGGTTTTTATCACCGTGCAATGCGACCAGAGTATTGAGGATAATTGAATCCATTTCGGCGGTATTGGTCTTGCGATATTTGATACTCCAGCCAATAATCGTATTAGCACCAGGTTTCACAAAGAGAATCATGTTTTCCAGGTATTTGCCTTTACTCTCGACGTACTCTATCTTGTTGCTTACCATTGCTTTGGGTATCATGTTGTTAGAGCGGAGAATGCTGTCTGCCGCTGCGACAGACTGATCATATGACAGCCGGAATAGTCCGCTCTGTGCATGTAATCCAGAGAGGATAATGGCTAGGATAATCAAGATAATAGCTCTTTTCACAAGTAACCGCCTTAGTAATATAAATCTCGAAGCAAGATGCCACAAAGCACTCTCAAGTCAATGAAAAAGTTCTCCGGTTACAAAGTCTCATTGTGATAACTACTAACTGACGACGCGATAAACCGGAGTACAACAAAAAATCATGAACCACCAGATTTACATTCACTTGAAAAAACGGCCGTATCTGTCACTTTGAGTAACGAGTGATGTGAGGTACAATTTAACATTGACAAGAAAATAACCCTGATATATTTGTTTCATAACAGAATTGCAAAGAACGGATACTATGTGACAGAGTCTGTATAGGTAAGGAGTTGTGTGTGAATTGCTTCTGTAAGCTGGCAGTAATAGTGTTTTTTTGTATTTTTATTCTAAGCGTGGCCTCTTTCTTACCCGCCCAAACGGTGCTCTGGACAGAAAACTGGGAGGGAACGGGCTGGATGGACAGTTGGGAGATCACAAACGGTACCTGGGAAGTGGGTTCTCCCACCTCCGGTCCCAATGCTGCAAATCAGGGGAGAAGTTGTGCGGGTACAATCTTAGCCGGGGACTACAACGATGATACATATTCTCAGTTGATCCGGTCAAGCAACTTCACAGTGCCAGCCGCCTCACAAAACCCCCACCTGCGCTTTTGGCAATGGTACAGCATGTCCGGCAGCGATTGGGGCGTAGTACAGATCAAACCTGAAGGTGGAGATTGGGAAGATGTTTCTCCACACTATAGTGGCCACAGTTCATCCCGTTGGTTCCGTGCTTATCTGGATTTATCAGCCTATGCAGGGCAAACGGTACAATTATCGTTTTACTTTCAATCCAGTTCATATTATGGCTCATGGAATACATCCAGCGGCTGGTATGTGGATAATATTGAGTTTGAAGTAGGTACAACAGACTTTAATCCCAATGAAGGCTTCGAAAGTGGCTGGGGTGGCTGGTATGCAGACTATGGTTGTTGGGAGATTGGAGTTCCCACTTCCGGGCCAAATGCCGCCCATGGTGGAACCGCAGTAGCTGGCACA
>PHBQ01000020.1 GCA_002841975.1 Candidatus Cloacimonetes bacterium HGW-Cloacimonetes-1 | reverse complement strand
GGAATGAGTGCCGTAATGCAAATGGGTATTTCTCATGATGCCAGCTGGATCAGTACTTGGATGATACGCTTTGTTACAGCTCCGATGGCTTTGGCAGGAGTTGGTGCCTTCCTCTCTATTTTCGGTATATTTATGGTATCAACCAAAGAAAATGCAGGCCCCAAAGAACTGATGTTTGCCCTCAATAAAAGCGTATATTTTAGCTCTCTCCTGATCGCAATCGCGGCATATTTTATCACAAGAAGTATGCTACCTGCGGAGTATTCCTTTGGTATCTTCCTTTCGGCCATAACAGGCCTGTTGGCAGGTATCCTGATCGGTTGGTTCACAGAGCGTAGTACTTCACACAGTTATAAACCAACACGGGCAATTGCAGATCAAGCCGAATTTGGCCCTGCGACCGTGATCCTCGAAGGAATTGGCTTGGGAATGCTCTCAACTGCCGCTCCTGTTATCACAATCGTCGTGGCAGTGATGGCGGCATTTAGCTTTAGTCGTGGGTTTGAATCCATTGAAATGGGACTCTATGGCATAGGTTTTGGTGCAGTCGGAATGTTGGCAACTTTAGGTGTGACACTGGCAATGGATGCCTTTGGACCTATTGCTGATAATGCCGGTGGAAATGCCCAAATGTGTCATCTTCCTGAAGAAGTTCGGGAACGTACCGACAATCTCGATTCCGTTGGCAATACTACAGCTGCAACAGGCAAGGGATTTGCGATCGGTTCTGCGGCTTTGACAGGTATGGCTCTTTTGGCAGCTTATATGGAAGAAGTTCGTAACGGTATAGTACTCATGGGTCAGAAAATCGGGCAAGTGCCATATCTTCATATAGCTTATACACAGGAGTACTCTGCAAATATCAAAGCTGATAATGCTTCAATCATGCAATACATAGATTATTACAAGATTTTCGTGCTGAATCCAAAGTTCCTGATGGGTATTTTCTTGGGTGGTATGGTAGTATTTGTCTTTTCAGCTCTCACTATCAAAGCAGTTGGAAAAGCAGCAGGAAAGATGGTCGAAGAAGTTCGTCGGCAGTTCCGGACGATGCCAGGTATCCTGGAGGGAACAACGAAGCCGGATTATGCAAACTGCGTGAGAATATCGACATTAAGTGCACAACAGGAAATGATCCTACCCGCATTAATCGGTATTTTGACACCTATCGTGGTGGGGTTAATCTTTGGCGTAGCCGGAGTACTGGGAGTATTGGTGGGTGGTCTGACCACCGGCTTTATCCTGGCTACCATGATGAACAACGCCGGTGGAGCCTGGGACAATGCCAAGAAATATGTAGAAACCGGAGTCCATGGCGGCAAAGGTTCTGACTGTCACAAAGCCACCGTAGTCGGTGATACAGTCGGAGATCCCTTCAAAGATACATCTGGCCCTTGCATCAATATCTTGATCAAGCTCATGAGCATGATCTCTATCGTATTTGCGGGTTTTATTGTAGCTTACTCCCCCAGAATTGAAGCACTATATACTCCAAAAGGTGAGAAGTCTCAGTATAACAATGAAGTATTATACAATGCCGCTCCCGCTATGCCAGCTCAGGAAGAACTTCCTGCAGAAAGCGCAATGGGACAAGAATAATTTTCTTGACATGTAAAGTGTTAAGAAATATCTATGTGTCATTAAAAATCAAGGAGTTCATTATGAAAACAAAAACTCTGATCGGATTAGCCTTGTTGTTGATTCTCGTGTTATCGGCATGTTCCTACAATCTTCCGGTATCAGCGACATCAAATCCCCTGGGTACAAAAGTCGGTGTTTACTCTCAGACCGGTTTCTTAGGTTTCCCGCCAATGGCTTCCAAAGATGTTGCCATCCATAAAGCCGCTCAAAATGGTGGAATTACCAAGATCTCTACAGTTAACTACAATATGACTTGGATGATCTTTATCTGGAAGTATGAGACAATTGTAACAGGCGAATAGGTAACAAATTACTTTATGTCTGATGAGGGGTACGATGTACCCCTCTTTTTTTTATATCTCTTCGTATTCCATGGCTTGTTGTTTGTAGCGACGCAGGTAGATTTTTTCCAGTAAACTCATCAATCCAAAGAGTAGCATACTAAGCATCACAATCAAGACAATGATAGCAAAAACACTGGCTGTCTGGTACGATTTGGTGGCTCTGGTCATGTATATACCCAGGCCTGCATATCCTCCTAACCATTCTCCGATGATCGCACCCATCACACTGTAGGTGGCTGCCAGTTTGAGACCTGTGAAGAGATTCGGCAATGCTGATGGTAGCTTCAGAAAACGGAATATCTTCCACTTGCCGGCTCCCATGGATTGCATGAGGCGAATATGGTCTATCGAAACTTGGCGGAAGCCATCGTACAAGTTCATGGCGATCGGAAAGGAACAGATCAGGATCACTGTAAAGATTTTGGCGGATATTCCATAACCAAACCAGATGATTAAGAGCGGTGCCACAGCAATGATCGGAACAGTTTGCGTGACCACGATATAGGGGTAAATAGTCTTTTTGAAGAGTGTAAACAAGTCCATTAAGATCGCCAATACCATACCCAAGACTATGCTGATCAATAGTCCGGATAGTGTGGCGTATAAAGTGAACTTGAGATGATACCAAAGCAGGTCATAGTGCTCCCAAAAGACCATGAATACAGCTTTGGGAGAAGGGAAGATCCAAAATGACAGCAGTGCTCTGGTGCTGATGTATTGCCATCCCAGCATCAGCAAAACAAAAAAGGATAGAGGGTACAGGATCGCCGATGTTTGGGGCTTCATTTTTCTCCAATCAGGCGGATTTCCGGTTCCAATTCTACTCCAAACCGATCTCGCACGCTTGCTGACACAAAAGCTATCAGGTCGAGGACATCCTGAGCCGTAGCGCCGCCCACGTTGACAATGAATCCACAGTGTTTGTCGGAAATGGCAGCTCCACCAATGCGGTGGCCACGGAGATTGCACTCGTCTATAAGTTGTCCGGTAAAATGTCCGGGAGGGCGTTTGAATATGCTTCCGGCGCTGGGAAGATCGAGCGGTTGTTTACTGCTGCGCATGGCATCAAGTTCATCCATTTTGGCTTTGATATCCTCCGGGGGTACGGGTTTGAGCTCAAATACCGAATACAGATGGATCAGATGGTCGCGGCTGAGGATGCTGGAGCGATAGGCAAAGAGGTGGTCAAGGTTGCTAAGAGGAACAAATTGCAATGGAAAGGCGGAAGCACTATTTTCCCGAGTGAGACACATGCTTTTACTCAATGCGTCCTTGATCTCGCCATTGTAAGCACCGGCATTCATAAAGACGGCACCGCCAACGCTACCTGGTATTCCGCTGGCAAATTCTAAGCCGGAGAGGCCACTCACCTGCGCCAAATCACAGAGATCCTTCAGTGTGGCACCACACTCCGCGTATATTGAAGTACCAAATCGTACAATTTTGTTAAGCATTAGAGTAGAGATTACCATTCCGCGAAAGCCCTTGTCACCGATCAAAAGGTTCGAGCCTTTGCCGATGACGAGATAAGGTATCTGGCTGCTCACAGCAAACTTGAGAAGTTCTGCCATCACATACACCGAGTGTGGAGTGCAAAATATATCCGCAGGACCACCGATCCGGAAGCTGGTGTGAAGTCTCATACTCTCGTCGAAGCGGATGATTCCAGTCTCATACAGTTCCGGAAAGCGGTTTAAGATCATAGTTTTATAGCTCAAGTTTCCTCCCCTTGAGAATTCAAATCTGCAATTGGTTATCGGTTAGATTTTGCTAAAGAAATTCGAGATCTCAGTCGTCAATTGTAAGGGATCCCGTATCTCTGAACAGGTGGCAGGTAATACTTGTTTAAAGAACTCACCATAGCGTTTGTTGGAAACTCGAGAGTCCATGATGAGGACAATACCATTATCGCTCTTGCTCCGGATCAAACGACCAAATCCTTGTCGCAGTTTTAATAGTGCGTTGGGGAGCATGTAGTGCATAAAGGAGTCATGATTCTCGCGTTCCAGCTTGTCTATATATGCTTCCACCAAGGGTTCACTGGGCACCTGGAAGGGCAGTTTGTAGAGGATCAATAGCGATAGAGATTCGCCTTGCACATCCACGCCTTCCCAGAATGAATTGGTACCCAAAAGTACACCGTTGTTGTTGCGTTTAAATTCGTTCAGCATAGAGGAACGGCTTCCACCTTTGCCTTGGGCAAAAAATGGGCGGTTGTTGTGGTACAGGGTGTCACCTAAATGGTTGTAAACATTGTTCAAATCAAAGTATGAAGTAAAGAGTATCATCGTTCCCACGTGAGTGGAAGTGACAATCTGCTCGAGGCAAGACAAAGCTTGGTTCAAATAAAACTTGTCTTTGTGTTCAGGTAAGAAGCTGGCAATCAGGAGTTTGGTTTGTTTTTGATAGTCAAAAGGAGATTCGACAATAACCTCTCGAACCATATGACCTTCGACCAAGCTGAGCCCACTCTGCCCCATGAAGTATTTAAATGACCCTCTCAAAGCCAAGGTGGCAGAGGTAAACACTATGCACGGGATATTCTTGTATAGAATGTTGTTGAGATGCAGATTCACTTCGATCGGTGCATAACAGATGGCTGAGGATGGGATGTTGCGGTCGGGCTTGGGGTTGTTTTCCAGCCACATCGCATAATTGTCCAGATCTGGGTTCAGTAACGTCAGCAGTTCGCCTTCGGTTTCATACGCACGCATTTCAAAAGCATTCATCGATTCGGACATGAGATCATAATTGGGTACCAGTTTGCTGTTAAAGGAACTCATGACATTCGAAAGAGCTTTGAGTTCCTTCATGAGGTTGCGCCATCCGGATATCACTTCCTGCAAGGATGCAAAAAGCTCGGGTGCTTCACTGCTGACCTTGATACGGAGTTTCCCGTATTTATCGGCAATATCGACTTGTTTGCCTACGCTAATGAAGAGCGCAGTAACAGGTTTACGTAGTTGCTCCGTCAGATCTTCAATGTTTTTACAGATGTTTGCCGTTTGCTCTTTGGCAGCTTCACTGAGCAAGCTTTTGCCAACGTTGGTTTTTAACTGGCGCACAAAGCCCGTATGATGCTTTTTATGCGGTGAAGCCAACTGATTAAACAAGTTGATCAAGTCCGCGTATGTTACGTCAAATCCAAGGTGTTTTGAAGCCGATGCCATAAGATTGTGTGCTTCGTCCACTATGAGGTGTTGATATTCTCCTAAGGTGGCATTTTCGGACTTCAGATCTGCCAAGAGTAAGGAATGATTTACAATCACGATCGAGGCAGACTCTATGTGCTTGCGCAGAGCCATGACATGGCATTTGTTAAAGTTGTGACATTTGCGATTCATGCAGAGATAGCGGTCGGAACATATCTTGCGCCACACGATGCTAAATCGTGACTTGTCAAACGACGAGTTCTCTGAAACATCACCGGTGTGGCTCAGCTGTTTCCAGATGAGGAGATACAACAGTGCTTGTGCTTCATAAGTGGTGATCCCACGTGTTTGTTCCAGGAGCAGCTCTTCCCAGCGGCGTTCACATACATAGTTTTCCCTGCCCTTTACCAATACTGCTTTGAATGAGATGGGAACCATGTCCTTGAGCTGGGGCAGATCTTTGCAAAACAGCTGTTCTTGCAAATTCTTGGTGTTGGTAGAAACTACTACTTTGGAGCCACTGGCCAGTGCAAAACGAAGTGCCGGGACCAAATAGGCAAAGGACTTGCCAACGCCCGTTCCTGCTTCGATCACCAGATGCTCCAGGTTGTCGAAAGCTTGCTGAACTTTGTTGGCCATATCAATCTGCCCGTTCCGGATCTCGTAATTTGAGAACCTCTGGGCAAAGAGTCCATCCACACCAAAGACTTGATTCACCGTAATGGGAATATCAGAAACCTGGTTTTCAATGATGTTGTGCAAGTCATTTTGGGGTAGTTTGGTCTTTGTCCCCACTAGGGAATACCGTCTTTGATATTCCACTAGGATAGCCAAAAACGAGTCTAGTCCGTCGTTATTGGATGCTTGTTTTGCCAGATCCAGCAAGCGTGCATTGAGCATCAACGGAAAGTGACGGATTACATAATCTGCAATTTGATTCAGCAATAGGCCTGTGGCTTCTGCATCAGCATCGGCCCGATGGGCATTTGCCAGATTGATCCCAAAGTGGTCCACCATCGTAGCCAGTTTGTGGTCATTGGTAAAGGGGAAAAAGACTCTACTGAGTTCCACAGTATCCCAATACTTGTTGATGAGCGGTAATTCCCCGTTCTTCACCAGATTATGATTGATAAAACCCAGATCAAAAGAAATGTTGTGCCCCACCAGGATGCTGTCGCCGATGAAATCCCTGAATTCCTTCAACACCTCGAGTGGAGGCGGAGCATTCTTGAGATCAGCGGGCGAGATATGAGTCAAGTATTCGATAAATTTGGGTAATCCCTTCTTTGGTTTCACAAAGGAATCGTATTTGGCGGTTACCTTTCCAGCATCAAAACGGATCGCAGCAATCTCGATAATTTCGTCTCTTTCGGCACTCAAACCGGTCGTTTCGATATCTATGGCAACGAATCTGATGCTATCTGTCAGAATCGGAATGCTAGTGGTACTATCCGTCATTGATATTACTGTCACCTTTGTCCAGATTGTAGCGCTTCAGTTTTTTGATTAGACCTTGACGGGACAAGCCCAGTTCTTTAGCACCCTGAGTCTGGTTCCAGTCGTATTGCACCATCGTTTCATGGATCATTTTGCGCTCCAATTCTTCTATCGCATCCTTCAAAGTAGGTCGTTTACGGAGCAGATTGATAGTCTGAATGTTCTCAATAAACTTAAACACTTCTTCGGAGAAATCGGCAGGTTTGATAAAGGTATTGTCTTCCACCAAAGTCACAGCGCGCTCCAGTTCATTTTCTAACTGACGAACATTACCGGGCCAATCATAGTTTTCCAAGATCTTCATGGATTCATCGGATATCCCGGAAACGTTTTTGTTGATTCTCTTGTTGTACTTATCCAAGAAGTGAATTGCCAGCAGCGGCACATCCCCCGGACGGTTTTTTAAAGGCGGAACTTCGATCTTGATCACATTCAGGCGATAATACAAGTCCAAACGAAATTCACCAGATTTGACTCTATCCAATAGTGATACATTGGTGGCACAGATAACCCGAACATTCACCTTTTCTGTCTTAGTTGCTCCTACCCGTTTGATCTCTCCTTCCTGTAAAAACCGGAGCAATTTAGCTTGAGTAGATTGGCTGATATCGGCGATCTCATCGAGGAAGAATGTCCCACCATCAGCAATTTCAAACAGTCCTTTCTTGTCGTAAGCTGCCCCTGTGAATGAACCCTTGACATGACCAAACAGCTCGCTTTCCAGCAAGGTCTCCGGCAAAGCACCACAGTATTGGGCGACAAATGCTTTATTGCGACGGTTACTACTATAATGCAGAGCTCGGGCAATCAGTTCTTTACCAGTCCCACTGGGACCTTCCAGCAGCACCGAGGTCGGTGTATCCTTCACTTTATCGATAACGCCAAATATCTTCATCATCTCCGGGCTTTTACCTATGATATTGCCGTAAGTATTCCCTTCGTTCAGCTGTTCCCGGATGATCGCATGAGTCTTCTCGAGATTCTGGGAACGGATATTCTCGATGATCACGATGATCTGGCTGGAAAGGGCGCTCAAGAGATTGATTATTCGCTCTGAAAAGTAATGTGTGCCACTTTGACTATAGAGCAACACTACTCCCAGAACACTTTTACGGATAGAAAGCGGGATCAAGAGGATATTGTTGTAATCGGATGCAAAATGCGGTTGCTTATAATTCTCCACAATATTTGCCTGATAGGTCTGCATCACCAAGCTCATAAATGTGTCATAATTCTTGTCATCATGCGAATAGTTTTGATAGATCTTGTAATCCCAAGACTCCGGAATCGATGGATTGGCATGAAGGCACAAGATACCGCCATCTGCCTCGGAGATGTCCACCAAGCTGCTGAGTGCCTGCTCGATCAGAACATCCAGATCCGAAATAGTATTCAGGTTTTGAGCAATCTCATAAAACTGATTTAGCAAGGTCTCCTCAAACTTCACGTCTTTCATCTGCACCACATATTCGCGGGATATCTTTTGCTTCAAGATGTCGTTTTGTTCCAATAGTTTGATGGATCCATACTGCTGGATGATCTTTTTATTGGTCTTGAGGATCTGCATTGCTTGTTCCCATTCCTTGAGTTCAAACAATACGCCAGCGAGGACGTAATTTGCCAAAGACAGCTCGTAATTGTTACTGGTCTCGACAAAGAGCTTGATGGCTTCGGATAAATGCACTTTTGCTTGTTCAGGATTCTTTCTTTCGAGGAGAGCTCTCAAGTAGTGAGCCCTGCCTATCTCGAAATGATTGTTCAGTTCTTTGGCGAATTTAAGTGCTTGAGTGATGTAGTAGTCCGCACTTTCATAGTTTCTGGTCAATATAAAATAGTAAGCCTGCTTCTGGCAGCCCTCCACTATTTTATCGCGGGCATTGAGGGATTTGAAAAAGTCAAAGCTCTCCACCAAATAGCTGTATGCCTCTTTAAATTTGTGCAACCGCGACAGTACAGAACCCAAGTTTCCATAGAGTTCGGCTTTGATATAATCGTCGCTGACGGTAGGGAGCAATTCTAATCCCTTGAAATAGAGGTCATAAGCAAGATTGAGTTCATCCTGCTTTTCATATACTTCACCCAAGTTATTGAAAGACCGCAATAAACCCTCATTGAACTTGCTTTCTTGGGATTTACTGATGCCTTGCTCGTAATACTCGATGGATTTTGCCCAGTTGCCTTTTTTGAAATAGAGGGCACCCAGATTGTTCAGCGATGCCACAATATTGCGGTAAAAGCTGAAATTGACTGCAGTTTCCAAGGATTTTAGCAAAGCCTCTTCCGCCCGGTCATAATTGCTGTGATCCATCCATGTTACGCCGATATTATTGTATATATTGGTGATGTTATAAGGCTCACTCAGGAGTTTTTGAATCTTCAGTGCTTCTTCCAGGTAATAGAGAGAGCGAGTTTGATCACCCTTATCGTCCATGAGTCCACCCAAGTTGTTATAACATACCGAGATTCCATTCAGATTATAGTATTCTTTTTCCAGCGCTAAGCTTTTCAAGAAAAACTGTTCACTTTTATCCCAATCCCCTTGAAACATGTAAAGCACGCCGAGATTATTGTATATTGCGGCCAAGCCGTTATGATCACCTGCCAGATTGTACATTGACTCCGCATCCTTGAAGGCGGCTTCGGATTGATCCCATTCATTGACGTAATAATGGATCTTGCCTTTGGTTTTCTTGGCTTCTGCTTGGATTACATAACGCTTTTGCCGTTCTTCGATCTGCCCCAGGCTGCTGATCACCTCTTCCAAAACCGTAAGGGCTTCTTCAAAGGCTTCAGATTCCGCCTGGATATCGGCTTTCAAGAGCAATATCTTGCTTTTCCAAAAGAAGTCAATGGTATCCGGTGAGTATTTCTTGATTATTTCCAGGGCAAAGTTCGAGGAATTCACCGCATACAGATTGTTTGCAAGATGATAGACGATCTCCTCTGCAGGCAGCTTGTGTTCACTGCAAATATGAAGACACTGGCGAAAACAGTCCACCGCCAGGTCCTTCTGATTCATATCAGATTGAACCATCCCTATTTTCTGGGTGATCTTCAAGGTTGTCTGAGGATCATGCGTATGAATCAGGATATATTCATTGATCTGGAGCAAACTTTTACTGTCATTCATTTTGTCCAAGAGGCTACACACTATATCAAATATGATAGGATTGAATGTTCCTGTATTCATAGCAAGGCGCACTTGTACCTGAGGTGCCAGATGGTTTTGCACCAAGAGGGCTGTGATCTTTTCCAGGAGCTCGGGATTCAGCATCTCCGGAAGACTGGTCAGCCAATCGCCAAATGCACTTTTCTTTTGGATGATGTACTTATCGTCTATATCCAAAATCAAACCTAATTGCACCAGCTTTTTGAGGTCTGCTTTCAGTTCTTTGGCACTCCACACTTTCTTCAGAAGCTCGTCGGTAATCATGCCGTCCAGGATATAAAAGGCGATAATCAGATCTTTCTGAGAAAGAGATAATGATGCCAGGGCCTGATGATAAATCTCGATGGCATCAAATGTTTTATCCAAAAATGGCGAGAGATCAAAGCGCTGACTCTTTTTATCCAAGAGCAATTCACTCAATATCTTCTCGATGATCATCAGATTGCCATCGGTGATCTTGTGCAAAATCTCACCCTCGGTAATATAGCCGATTTCGGCCTTGGGGAAGGTCTTACTCAGCAGCATGCGCAGATCGTCTGGAGTCAGGATCGGGATAAATTCGATAATAGAGAATGGAAACAAACGCTCTTGTGAAAAGACCAGAACTTGTAAGCCAATATCTTCCGCATACTGGATCAGATATTGCAGAAAGTCCCGTGTGAACTCGTCCAGGACATCACAATCATCAATGATCAACAGCTGTGGTTTCAAGCAGTTTTTCCGGCTCAAATACTCCGAGATGTAGTAGAAAAAGTCATATTTGCGGCCGGTGCGATACTTGAGGTGATGCTGGTCGTACAAAGCTTCCAGTTCGCCGGCAGCTATCCCCGTGATCAGCGATAACAGCTCCGTGAAGTGATTGAAAAACATGGGATGAGGTGTAAAGTAATTGATAGATTCATAGGTGTTTTCCAGCTCCCGGATGATGGGTTTTATCAAGTAGGATTTACCGGATCCGGATTTCCCCGTGATTTCTACCAAATGGCTGCTATTTGTATCTCTTAAAATGTCCAGTACTTTGGACAGGGCAAACCTTTCTGTAATAAAACTATGCATTGTTTGATGCAACAATTCCGGCATAAACACCTCACTTAAGGCTATTGTTTACACATCAACTGTCAAATGTGTTGACATCTGTCAAGAAAAAAGTGCAGATCACCTGTAAACTAAGTGTGGATAAGTATAAAGTGACACCTGAAATGTCAAATCGTGACACACGTTTGACAAAACCACAGAAAAGCCCTCAGTTTGTGACACTCATTTGTCAAATCATCGGAATCCCATGCCATTCAGAAGTGACAGCATTTTGTCAAATCATGACAGCAGAATGGCAGGTTGTGACACCGATTTGTCAAACACACCTAGATGATGATAATGTGACAATGAAAACTGCTCGTTGATTGAGACGGATGTTATCCAATCCATTCTGTGAAACGTTAACAGCTTTCGATTAAGGCAGTAAGCTGACATCTATTATTCGATGCATGTGCGAATCGAACTTGATGAGAGAGATTGTTTGAGTTACATCTATATTTCGGGTAAATTGCAGATTACAGTCTGAGGATTAAATGCTCAGTTCATCTTATGAACACCGGGGTAGATTAGTTTCAAATCTGAAAAACGTATATATAAGCATGAGATATTTATTAAGTCCGAGTGAAAGTCCTTGACTAATACGCATACTGCCCTAATTTGGCACGTATAGCGTGAGATTAATAACATAAAGGAGGTTAAGCTAATGATACTCGATGCACTTAGTATAATTTATCGAGCCACCAAGCTGTTTGCAAGTATGGACAATGAGCAAACTTCGAAGGAAATGGCTATTTTGAAGGAACTTAATGACAAGCTGTATGGAGGAATTCGAATACCGTTCGTGTTTGACGATCAATTTCCCATTTCATTACATCTGTTGAGCCCCAGACTGCGAAATCTGCTGGATAGCAATGAGTATGATTCTCAAAGACTATGGTCTTTCCTAAGCTCCAGAGAAAACATTATCCGCATGATAACTGCGACTGAGATGGAAAAACCGGCGGCTGAAGCTATGTCTTATAGATTGGTGGCTTTTTATCCAGCCAGACCTAAAGATATAGAAGGATTCATCCAGTTTAAACAAATCATCGGATATATGATTAAAATCATCATGGAGTTGCATGGCTATATCGTAGAACAAAAGCGAGTTAAAATCAGCAGTCACCTCAATCCTGACACTCAAAAGGCTTTGAAGTATTTTACTACAGCCTCCAGATACCGTAAACTGACGAATAGAGATTTAGATGATTTTGTTAATGATATCTCTGATCCTGCTGAAAAAGAGATGTTCAAGCATATCATGATGAGGATTAGAACTGGTCAAACACAGTATCAGAAGCTTTATGCTTTGGATAAATTAACATCTGTGTACGAACTCTAATTAATAGCAATTATGAGGTATATGATGATCCAAGATGAACTGATGTGCCCGGTTAACGTTCTGCATAAAGTGATGATGATGAATGATCCTGAGTCAATTCTTGAAGTAAGCCACGAGATGGGCAACAAGAGAAGAAAAGCCATATTACCAAGCCAAACAAGTCCCACACCCGGAGCACTGCGAAAACTAAGCAAAGAGATTGCCTCTTTGATTTCGCATCCCGAATTTGTTGAATATCAGCTTACCAAAATGGATGTGTTGTGCATTGCCATTCTATGGAAAAAGCACATAGAGTGTATGGGTATAAGTATGACTTGGAATGCCTTATGTGGTGAGCTGAAGATGAATGTCTATGATACCAATACCTGCCTGGCATACATCGAGAGTCTTCTCGACCGCAAGATTATATCATTCGATGAAACAATCAAGAGTGACTACCATATCAATCCGATCATCCTGCTTGCAGGCGAGTTTATGCTGAGCAATGTTATGATAATGAAAATACTTGGCAGGAGTATTCCCAATGAAATTGGTAGACTAATCGCAGAGGACTGGCTGTCTGATTCTGATTTCATAAGTGATTTGAATCAATGCATGAATACCATCTTCAGTTGCTTTGGTGAAATTGAGGGAAGACATCGGAGAAGAGCCAAGAGCATCCAACCGGATGTTTTCTTCTTATGCCTTGAACCATTGCTGGCTAAACTCAGTCTGTCAGGAGACACTCTGGTCATCATCAAACTCATTAAAGACCACATGCTTGATAAGATTGAAATATGTATCCTGTTACTGGTTCTCTATACCGAAGTAACCCAAGACAATTTTATGTCAGATAATGATATACTGGGGATCATCTGCAAAAATAGCTCTGAGCTAAAAAGCTACTCACATTATTTACTGCCTGATGCCAAACTCATTATGCAACACATTCTGGAAGCACAAGATATTACCACATTTGCCACTCGGAGAGAATTGTCGATTCCAGAGGAATTGAAGCTACGACTCTGTGGAGAGATAAAATCGGTGAAAAGCCCTCTGCTGAACTCCTTTCTTTCCTATAACAATGCCTTGCAAGTGGTTAAGGTAGAGCAATCAATCGATGATCTGATCCTCCCAAAACAGGATAAGGCTCTCCTAGTTTCATTGACCCGACGTTTTCAAAAACTGGATTATCAGGACATGGGCAATTGGGGTATGAAGGTAGGCACAGGCAGTCAGAATGGGCTGATTGCTTTGTTTTATGGAGAACCTGGTACTGGCAAGACTTTTGCCGCCGGAGCAGTAGCTATCGCCCTGGGGAAGCCATTAGTTGGAGTAGATTGCTCTGCTCTACGTGATAGTTATTACAGCGAGTCCGAGAAGCTGGTAAAAAACACATTTGCTCTGATGCATAAAATGTCTGTCGAAATTGATAATCCACCGGTGTTTCTCATCAATGAAGCTGATCAGCTTATTCATAACAGAAGCGAAAGAAATAGCTATGCATCCAGAACAGACAACTCAATCCAGAATATCATCTTGGAAGCAATGGAAAGCTTTCCAGGAATAATGATACTCACCACAAATCTGGATGGAAACATCGATGATGCATATTTACGTAGGTTTAACCTGAAACTAAAGTTCAATCCACCTGATCTTCAATGTCGCATTATGCTCTGGGGACTGCATCTGAGCAAAGATATCCCCGGTGCTGCAGATATCGATATTGAATATCTGGCACAGGCTTACTGCTTCACTGGTGGACAAATAGCTCTTGTCGTAAATAATGCTTGTAGCGAAGCCATTACTCGTTCTGGTGAGCATAAGCGTCTTACGATGGCTGATATCGTCAGATATGCTGCTCTGGAGCTGCCATGGGCAAGCAATAGTCCAAGAAAGAGCATTGGGTTTTAGGAGGATAAAATGTCGTTTGTTCACTTACATGTTCACACAGAATACAGTTGGCTCGATGGTGCTTGCCAGGTAGAGAAACTGGTCAAAAGAGCTAAAGAACTGAAGATGCCAGCTGTGGCAATCACAGACAGAAACTCAATTGCCGGAGCATTTAGGTTTAGCCAGATCTGCCATGACTCGGAAGTTAAACCCATCATTGGATTGGAGATCAGCGTTGTAAATGATCTTAGCGATGGTAGAGCTTTCTCATTGATTCTTATAGCGCAAAATTTGGGAGGGTTCCACAATCTATCCAGATTGATCAGTCTTGCCTATGAGAATGACAGTACAGAGCCAAAGGCCACCAAAAGCCAATTAGCAGCACATTCTGAAGGTTTGATTTGTCTCTCTTTTAGTGCGGTGGGAGAATTAGGAACACTTCTTCTGGAAGATAAACAAGAAGAAGCTCTTAACGTCATCGATTGGTATAAGTCCATCTTTGGTGACAAGTACTATCTTGAGTTCCAGAACCACGGTCTACCATCTGAAACTTATGCCATGTCCAGACTATTGAATTTGGCTTATGATACAAAGACACAGGTAGTACTGACAAATGACTGCCATTATATGGATAAAAGGCAATCAGAAGCTATTGATGCTTTGAATTGCATACGTCAGGGGATTGACTTCAAATCCGGTGAGAGCAAAAGATTTGCATGCAATGAATACTATTTCAAATCTCCTTTAGAGATGAAAAAGCTCATCAGCCACCCACCACATGCTATATCAAATACGATCCAAATTGCTGAGAGTGTTGAACTTGATCTTTTATTAGAACTTCCTATACAGATGAACCATCGTGTTACGGACATATTCAACAAAGAGCAGACCAGCACTCTCCCTGAATGCACTTATATATCATACAACGCTACAAAGCAATTCAAATTACACATCCCATCGGGCTTGCTTACTGATGTTGTAGAAACTCTGCAAAACAGTTTGAATGATTTGCAGGTTGTACATGTTAGTGCTTACCGTTGCTACTCCACCAAAAGACTGTTTAGTGCTGTCGGCAAGGTGTTAGGTGTATCTGCTGATAAAATCGAATGGCTAACTGACATGATGCCCATAGGTTCGAAGTCCGTAATTGATGCGATAATGCTATCTACTGATTTCTCTTGTTTTGCTTTGGAAAACTACATCTACTCCACAGTAGTAGGCATTACACCGGACTTAGAAGGGATATTTGAACATGTTGGGTATAGGCCAACTGTATATGCTCTAATTCCGAAAAAAGCTCTCTTACCGATTATGATCAGCAAACATAGGATACCGTATAGTCAATTTGATACTCATACTTTGGAGCAACTCGGGTATCCTACCTTGAACTTTTATGAATTGGATGCTCTAAGTAATATGCAGAATTGCTTGGCTCTGATCAAAGAAAAACGAGGACTGATAATGCACCCTGATGATATCATTCCCAATGATGTAATCACCTACGCCATGATAGCACAAGGTGATACTGCGGGTGTCTTTCATCTCGAGGTTAGTCGCACCCAGCAAGCATTACAAAAGTTTAAGCCATGCTCTTTCAATGAGCTTATGGCGTTTATTGTGTTTGACTCTCCCAAACCTGATAAACGCATCAATGATTATATAAACAGACGTAAGAAAAAGCAGATCTATCTACATCCTATACTTAAAAGCATTTTAGCAGAGACTTATGGCATGATTATCTATCTTGAGCAGACGGTTGACATTGTCCAACAGATAGCAGGATACAACGATGTAGAAGCCAAACACTTTAAGAAAGTTCTGATACATGGAAAGCCCAAAGCCATTAATCTAATACTTGAAATATTTTCTGCCAAAGCATTTGAGAAAGGTATCCCTGAGCCAATAATAAGCCATGCTGTCAGCTTGCTAAGAAGATATGGCAGAAGGGCTTTCCCGAAGCATCATGCAATGACATTTACAAAAATTGCATATCATAGTGCGTGGTTAAAAGCTAATTTCAATGCTGAATTTGATGAGATTTACATTAATACAATGAATGATTCTAAGGAGATATTATGAAGGAAGTGTTAAGCAACTACTATCAACCTCTCATATTTCACTGTGAGTGGAGAAAGCTACTAGCTGATCCGATTGAACACTGGAAAGATGGCTATTCTGCAAAGGAACTCGTAAAGCTTTGGGCACAATCCGATGAACTACCAGAGACGGTAAAGGATCTCTTTCCCGATGATGAGATGAAACCTATATTTCTATTTCCAGAATACTCAGTACAAATGCCGGGCAAAGGCAAGGATTCGTTTAATGATCTTTATGTTCTGACTTCTACAAAAAATGGTTATCTCCCCATTATTGTTGAAGCAAAAGCTGGAGAAGAATTCGGCCCAATAGTATCAGAATGGTATAGAGACAAGGGGAAAAGCTGGGACAAAGGGAAAAATGCAAGTATTAGGTTGAGCGGGATTCTATCTATACTAGGATTAGAGGGTTATGATCAACCTCCTTACTTAAGAATTGGGAATCTAAGATATCAGTTATTTCATCGCTCTGCAAGCGCAATTCTGGAAGCTAAGCGAATAAAAGCTACCAAAGCTCTCGTGTTGATTCAATCATTTAGACAAGATGCTAAAAGCTACAGTGATTTTAAACAGTTTTTAAACTTATTCTCGTTTAATGACCCGATATCCCAAAAAGTTCCATTGGGTCCATTATTGATCAATGGCATTGAATTATATTTTGCATGGATTGATTATGAGTAAACTAAAATAAACAGTTGCTTTGAAAGCAAGTATAAAAGTGGACTTACAACAAAGAAAGAGCTGAATAGAAACGCACGCTTCGATCAGTTTGAAGAAGACTGCACAAAATAAACTAAAACAAAGGAGTAATTATGAACCAGGAAATTAGAACCAAGGACTATAAGCTATTTGATGATAACCATGGCATTGTCCCTAAGGACAGACGATCTGAGAAAGCTATGACGAGGGATTTGTATTGGAACAAGAAACCCCTAAGAATTACTCAAGGAGATCAAATTCTTGAAATTAAGCTAATCGGATATGAAGTCCCCTTAGGAGCAAAAATTGATACTCAAAGTATGATGGATTTAGTTGGGATTGATGAAGACAATTACATTTACATTATTGAGGCCAAAAAAAGCAATAACAATGATAGTGTGAAGTATGTCATTAATGTACAAATCAATCCATACGAATCATTCCTGGAGAAATGTTTACCATTCTTTGAACTTGAATTAAGGCAGCAAAAGGGATTTGAGAATATCGCAATAAAGGGTATCAAGAAAATGCTCTTAGCTCCAGTTGGTTATTTTAGAAAACAATACAGAGACATATTCATTGGGGACACATCAGATACAATGCTTTGTTATTTTGCTAATTCTGAAGAGTACATGGACATAGCATCAATATCAAACCTTGATGGTTCAGTGGAACTCTCATTTTACGAACCTTGAGCTATTAGTTGCTTTTCTCATTGACAGCCAGAGCCCTTGCGATATTTTGATAATCTGTTTGGATTTATCAAAAAACTGATTCTGTTTGCATCCTTGGAGGAGCTGTTTCTCAAGCCTGAAAAGTGCGATTAGAAAACAGTTAAGATACTATATGGGAATAGGTATGATCAGATTAGAAGACATAAAGGCTGGGGCTCAGATCCAAGGCTTAGAACCTGGAGAAGTGGTTCGCATCGTCACGAGTGAACCCATCGGACCTAATGCGCTCACAGTTTATTACAAGAAAACGGATGGCTCACTATTAGAACGCTTGATTTACCGCACTGACGAGATGAATCTTGCGCTTGCAGTATCCGGTCGACCTTGGTCATTTGACGCACATGGAGCTGATTTTAAGCTGGCTGTGGAGGCTTGTCGGATCAATCTCGCCTACCTCTTTGATCCTATGATGGCAGTACATACATCAAACGTTGAACCCTTACCTCATCAAATCACCGCAGTTTATGAATCCATGCTTCCCAGGCAGCCTTTGCGCTATATCCTTGCTGATGATCCGGGAGCCGGAAAGACCATCATGGCAGGGCTGTATATGCGGGAACTGATCATGCGAGCCGATGCCAAGCGGATCTTGATTATTGCTCCCGGTTCTTTAGTTGAGCAATGGCAAGATGAAATGTATGAGAAGTTCGGACTGGACTTCTTCATCTTCTCCCGTGATATGGAAGCCCAATCACATAGCGGAAACCCCTTCGAGGATTTTGATTACTTGATTGCCAGAATTGATATGGTTTCTCGTGATGAAGAACTGATGGAAAAGCTGAAGCTTACTTATTGGGATTTAGTAGTAATAGATGAAGCTCACAAGTGTTCTGCATCTTGGTTTGGCAACGAGCTTAAGAAGACCAAACGCTATATACTTGCCCAAGATGTGGGCAGTATCACCCGGCATTTCCTATTGATGACAGCTACTCCTCACAAAGGCAAAGACGAAGACTTTCAAACCTTTCTGGCTCTACTCGACACTGACCGGTTTTACGGCAAAACTCGTGATAGTGCTCAGTCAATTGATATTTCCGACCTTATGCGTAGAATGGTAAAAGAAGAACTGCTCAAATTCGATGGCACTCATCTTTTCCCAGAGCGCAAAGCCTACTCAGTCTCATATAAACTATCCGATCTGGAAGCTGAGCTATACCTTGCTGTAACTGAATACGTCCGTGAAGAGATGAACAAAGCTGACCGCCTGGATGGTAAAAAACGTAATACAATAGGCTTTGCACTTACCATTCTGCAACGTCGATTAGCATCGAGCCCGGAAGCGATTTATCAATCCCTAAAACGCCGCATGGAGAAGCTAACTCGCAGACTGGAAGAGGAAAAGCTGATCCTGCGAGGTGAACTTATTCGCAAGGCTGATGATTTTGATGTCCCGGAAGACCTGGATGATCTGAACAGCGAAGAGCAAGAAAACATGGAAGAGGAACTGGTCGATAGCGCTACCTCTGCTCAAACCATTCAGGAGCTAGAGAGCGAAATCATCATCCTTACCAAACTCACCAAACAGGCAAAAGATCTGCGGGACTCCGGGCTTGACCGAAAGTGGGAAGAGCTTTCCAACCTCTTTGAGAATAACCCACATATGCGGGAACAGAGCGGTCGCATTCGCAAACTTATTATCTTTACCGAGCATCGTGATACCCTGAACTATCTTCATAATCGCTTAAACGATTTGATTGGCAATCCAGACGCAGTTATCATCATTCATGGTGGTATCAAACGAGAAGAAAGGCGCAAAGCTCAAGAGCTGTTCCGCAACGACCCCAGAGTTAGCATCTTGCTGGCAACTGATGCTGCCGGAGAAGGTGTAAACCTCCAAAATGCCAATCTGATGGTCAATTATGATCTCCCTTGGAATCCCAATCGCATCGAACAGCGCTTTGGGCGTATCCACCGTATTGGTCAGCAGGAAGTTTGCCATCTCTGGAACATGGTGGCTATGGAAACCCGGGAAGGCGATGTATTCCTGAATCTCTTTAACAAGCTCGAAATCCAGAGACAAGCTCTGGGTGGCAGGGTATTCGACATTCTCGGCGACGTTTTTGAAGAAAAAAGCCTGCGGGATTTGCTGATAGAAGCCATTCGTTATGGAGATGACCCCATAGTACGAGCCAGACTCTTTGAAGTGGTGGAAGGTGCTCTCGATACAGAACACATTAAAAACATCCTCAACCGCAATGCCTTGTGTGAGGAAGTGATAGGCGAAAAACGTCTCTTTGCGGTAAAGGAAGAGATGGAAAAAGCCGAAGCCCAAAAACTGCAACCCTATTTTATCCGTGCCTTCTTCAGCAAAGCATTTGAACAACTTCGTGGTGAACTGCGAGCACGTGAATCAGGTAGGTGGGAAATCACTTATGTCCCTGCCAATATTCGCGAAAGGGATAGACAGATATCGGGCAGAAACAGACGCAATATCAATCCCGTAACTACCAAGTACGAGCGTATCTGCTTTGATAAACAGTTCGTGCGTTTAGCTACACGGGAATCTGCAATGGCAAGCTTTATCCATCCCGGGCATCCACTCATGCTGGCTGTGACAGATTTGATGCTGGAAGCTCATCGTAATAAACTGAAACAAGGTTCTGTGATGCTTGATCCCAACGATGATGGCATTGTTCCCAAAGCACTGATTATCATCGATCATGCCATCAAAGAAGGCTACAATCGTGATAGATGCGTCTCCCGCAGGATGCAGTTTGTAGAAATCACTCCCGAAGGACTTGTAAGTAATTCCGGTTGGGCTCCCCACCTCGATCTTGAACCCATTTCAGACAGTGATTTTGCCCTCATTAAAGGCATCCTCTCTTCCGATTGGCTTTCAGAGGATTTGGAGCGTGTTGCTCTTGCTTATGCCACTGCTCATCTTGCATCAGAACACTTAAGTGAAGTGCAAAGCCGCAGGGAACAGCATGTTTCCAAAACTTTAACCGCAGTACATCAAAGACTAATCAAAGAGATAAATTACTGGTCGGACCGTAAAATCAAACTTCAAGATGATTTGGCAGCCGGAAAACAAACCAGAGTTAATATAGACAACGTAAATCGCACCATAGATGAGCTAACCCAGCGGCTGGAATCCAGAAGCAAGGAACTGAAGGAGATGAGTCATATCGTCTCTGAAACACCTCATATCATCGGCGGTGCTCTGGTTATCCCTGCAGGCTTGTTAGCTCAAATCAAAGGAGAACCTAACTGGTCTGCTGATGCTGAAGCACGAAGCCGGATTGAACAGAAAGCCATGCAAGCTGTTATGGATTACGAGAAGTCACTCGGTTGCGAGGTTATCGATGTATCAAAGAGCAACTGTGGTTGGGACATAACCAGTATTCCACCAATGAAAGATGGTCGCTTACCGGAGACCAAGCACATCGAAGTAAAAGGCAGGATCAAAGGACAATCCACTATTACAGTTACCCGCAATGAAGTTCTCTATGGCTTGAATCAGGCAGAAAAATTCATTCTGGCTATTGTTGTCATAGATGGTGATAGCTTTGAAGGACCCTATTATATCCGTAATCCCTTTACAAAAGAACCGGATTGGGCGGTCACCAGTATCAATCTGGATATCCAAAGCTTGATAAAAAGATCCGATGACAACATTATGGAGACGGCGTCTCCACAATCTGGCTTATCAAAGTGTTAAGATAAATATGAAGCATAGAATACGGAAAATGCATCCTTGCTTGAATTGCTTATGCATTACGGATGAAATACGGATGCGATCCGTATTTCATCCGTAATGCTACCGTAATTTGGGCTTGCAAAATGCTCACATAAATGAATGAGAAACTAACAAAAAGACCTGAACGATAAAAGGAATTTATGTACAAAGTAAAAGCACCCAAGAAGCTGATAGAAGTAGCGCTCCCACTCAAGGAAATTAACGAAGCTTGCATTCGTGAAAAGTCCATTCGACATGGGCATCCTTCTACGCTGCATTTGTATTGGGCAAGGCGACCTCTGGCTGCTGCCAGAGCAGTGCTTTTTGCCCAGATGGTTAATGACCCCGGATGGGATGAAGATCTAAAAATTGGCTATAAGAGAAAAGCTGACGCGAATAAGGAAAGGGAACGCCTTTTTGAAATCATAAGGAAACTGGTGAGGTGGGAAAACACAAATAACGAAGCTGTTTTAAATGAAGCCAGAGCCGAGATTCGCAAAAGCTGGAAAGTTACCTGTGAATTGAATAAAGACCATCCAAAAGCGTCAGAGCTGTTTAACCCTGATAGACTTCCTGCTTTCCATGATCCCTTTGCAGGTGGTGGTTCTATTCCTTTGGAAGCTCAGAGGTTGGGACTGGAATCATGGGCAAGTGACCTCAATCCAGTGGCAGTCCTCATCAATAAAGCAATGATCGAGATCCCTCCCAAGTTTGTGGGCAGACGCCCAATAGGTCCTATTCCAGAACATGAAAAACAGCTTGATACAGGGCAATACACTTGGGACGGAGTAACCGGGCTGGCAGAAGATGTCCGTCGCTATGGACATTGGGTAAGAGAAGAAGCATATAAACGTATCGGTCACCAATATCTTCCTATAGAAGTTACACCAGAAATAGTAACAGAGCGTCCTGACTTGGCACAATATCAAGGCAAAAAGCTGACAGTCATCGCTTATATTTGGGCAAGAACTGTAAAGAGCCCAAACCCCATATACTCTCATGTTGATGTACCTCTGACTTCAACCTTCCTTCTATCCGACAAAAAGGATAAGGAAGCCTATATTGTTCCGTTGTTAAGCGGAGATAAATACGCGTTTAAAGTACATGTTGGTATTCCAAATGATCTTTTGAAAGTTAAGAAAGGAACTAAAGCTGCAGGGAAAACATCTAATTTCTATTGCTTGCTTTCTAATACTCCAATAGATGGGAAATACATCAAAGCAGAAGGTCAAGCAGGTAGAATGGGTGCCAAGCTTATGGCAATTGTAGCTGAGGGAAAGAACTGCAGGGTGTATTTGTCGCCAGACGAACATCAAGAAAATGTTGCACTTTCTACAGATATTACTTGGATGCCGGAGCAAGAGCTTGTTGGGAAAAGTGCAGACCAACTACCGCTTTATGGCATGTGTAAATTTGGAGACTTGTTTACAAAAAGACAGTTGAAAGCACTTGTAACTTTTTCTGATTTGATCAAAGAAATCCATTCAAAAATAAGACATGACTGTGATCTAACCAATTCAGTTTCTGATGAATTGTCTTTTGATGATGGTGGATATGGTTCTAAAGCATATGCAGATAGTGTTTTGGTCTATTTATCGATAGCAGTTGATAAAGCCGTAAATTATTGGTCATCATTGTGTAGTTGGCATACAGGTAGAGACTCAATAACAAGCACATTAGGCCGGCAAGCAATTGCTATGGTTTGGGATTATGCTGAAGCAAATCCATTTTGTTCTTCATCAGGTAACTTCATGTTAGGAATCGAACAAGTAGTGAGATTTCTACCCAATACAACGGCAAAATCACTCGGTCACAGCAAGCAAGCTAACGCAGCAACTCAGAGTATTAGCCAAGGGAAAGTTGTTTCAACAGATCCTCCCTATTATGACAACATAATGTATGCAGACCTATCAGATTTTTTTTACATTTGGCAGAAAAGAGTATTGCATGACATTTTTGGTTCACTCTTCTCAACAATCGAAACACCTAAAAAAGACGAAATAGTCGCATCTCATTATAGGCATAAGAATATGAAAGAATCGGAGTTGTTCTTTATGACTATGATGAAGCAAGCTATGCATAGAATCGCTGAGCAAACTAATCATGCATTTCCGGTAAGCATTTACTATGCTTTCAAGCAATCCGAAAGATCGGTTACAGGAACGTCTTCAACTGGTTGGGAGACATTCTTGGAAGCTGTGATACAATCAGGGTTTGTAATAGGCGGAACGTGGCCTATGAGCACGGAATATACAAATCATTTAAAAAAAGATGCGAATGCCTTAGCTTCAAGCATAATACTGGTATGCCGCAAACGTGAATCGAATCCCGAAACGATAAGCCGGAAAGACTTCATACGAGAATTATATAAAGCTATCCCAGAAGCATTGGAAACAATGATAAATGGAAGCGAAACCTCAAGTCCTGTAGCTCCTGTTGATTTAGCTCAATCAGCTATCGGCCCCGGTATGTCTGTGTATTCAAAATACAGAGCCATCTTGGAATCTGATGGCAATCCCATGACAGTCCATACTGCGCTTATCCTCATCAACAAAGCTCTGGATGAGTATTTCAAAGAACGGGAAGGCGATTGGGATAATGATACTCGCTTCTGCCTACAGTGGTTCAGTGAATATGGCTGGAAAGAAGGTGCTTATGGTGAAGCAGAAGTGCTTGCCAAGGCGAAAGGACTTTCTGTGGAAGGTGTGCGTGATAGCGGAGTTTTGGTTGCCGGTAGTGGTAAAGTTCGTCTGTATCGCCCTGCTGAATATCCTTCGGATTGGAATCCTCTAAAAGATGACAGGACTCCTGTCTGGGAAGTGTTGCATCAGCTAATCCGGGCGCATCAAAGCAGTGGAGAATCCGCTACTGCAGAGATAGCTTCGGCAGTTCCACAGTTAGCTGCTACAGCCAGACAACTTGCTTTCTTGCTATATACTCTGTGTGAACGTCAAGGCTGGGCAGAAGATGCCAGACCCTATAATGATCTTGTTACTGCCTGGCTTTCTATCGAAAAGCAAGCTCAAGATAGCGGCATTATAGATACCCCAATCGAAATAGAATTATGAGTTTGAAACTTATATTGATTAATGAATAACATGAGGATATAAACATGGCTATCAAAGCTTGGCGAGATATCGCAATACCGCATCAGGACGTGCTGAAAGGCACTTTTAAGCAATCAGAATTTGCAGCAGACCTTTCACGAGTGCATACCGGTGATGCCAGTGAAGAATACCAAAACCCAGTTATGTTCTTTCAAAGAACCTTTATCACTGAAGGTATGAGGTTGCTGTTAGATTCTGTAATCCATCGTCTTAGCGGTAATGGTGGTGACCCGGTCATTCAGCTGCAAACAGCTTTTGGTGGCGGTAAAACGCATACCATGCTGGCTGTTTATCATCTTGCCAAAGGTGAGGCAGCTCTTTCTGATTTACAAGGAGTAACAACACTGATCGATAGAGCTGGAATTGCCGAACTACCCAAAGCCAGAATAGCGGTAATTGACGGTAATCAGCTTGCCCCCGGAACCTCAAGAATGAGAGAGGGAACACGGATTAACACAATTTGGGGAGAGCTTGCTTGGCAACTTGGTAAAGTTGATGGCTATGAAATGGTAAAAGATGCAGACCTGAGTGGTACTTCACCAGGAAAAGAGATTCTGATTCCACTTTTACAAAGATATGCTCCCTGTGTCATTCTGGTTGATGAGTTAGTGGCTTATGTACGGCAATTCGAAGAGGGGAAAAGCTTTTCGGGAGGAACTTTTGGTTCCAACATGTCATTTCTTCAAGCACTCACCGAGTCCTTGAAGGCTGTGCCAACTGCTATCTTGCTGGCATCTTTGCCAGAATCTATCCCAGAGGCAGGTGGAGAGCGAGGTGTTGTCACACTAAGATCTATAGAGCATATTTTTGGCAGAACTGAAGCACTTTGGAAACCTGTAGCGGTAGAAGAAGCTTTTGAAATAGTGCGCAGAAGATTGTTCAATACGATCCCAGACCAAGTAAACTTGGAAGAAACGTGCCGTGGCTATGCCGATCTCTATATTTCAAATAAAAATGATTTCCCAGAAGAAACCCAGGAAACCAGGTATTTTGAACGTCTAAAGCAATCATATCCCATCCATCCGGAAGTATTTGATCGCTTGTATGAAGATTGGTCTTGCCTGGATAATTTTCAGCGAACCAGAGGTGTTTTGCAGTTAATGGCAAAAGTGATTCACAAACTATGGACGGATGGCAATACAGAGCCCCTGATCATGCCTGCAAGCATACCCTTGGCAGATGCCAATATTCAGAATGAAGTAATCAAATACTTGTCTCAGGGATGGAATCCAGTCCTGACCAAGGATGTTGATGGCAGCAACTCAGAACCTGTGCTGATCGAAAGAGCAGAGCCCAGATTTGGACAAGCGCAGGTCTGCCGTAGGTTAACCAGAACTATCTTTTTGGGCTCTGCTCCTCACGCTGCTGCACTAAGCACTTCCAGGACATCCCGGGGGATAGATTTGAAACGCATACTTCTGGGCGTGGCACAACCCGGACAGGTTCTGGGTGTATATATTGACGCAATGAAACGTCTGATAGATCGACTGCATTACCTGAACAGCGCTGATAACAGACTATTCTGGTTTGATACTAGTCCGAACCTCAGGCGAGAGATGGAAGACCGCAAACGTCGTTTTAACGATAAGGACGATGTAGTACCGGTAATCAAAGATCAGCTTCAGCGATTACTGTCCAATGGCTGCTTCGACGGAATACACATTTTCACGCGTTCTGATGACATTCCGGATGATTACTCACTTCGACTTGTTATCTTGCCACCTGATGCCTATTATCAGCGTTCTGGAGTTAGTTTAGCGATTGGCGGTACTCCGAATAGTGATGGAGCTAAGAAAATACTCACAACCAGAGGAGAACAACCGAGACTGAAACAGAACCGCTTAATCTTTCTGGCTGCGGATGGTGATGTAATAGGCAGACTGAAAGACCACGTGCTTACCTTATTGGCTTGGGAATCCATAAACAAAGATATTCAAGTTTTAAATCTCGACCAGTACCAAAACCGTCAGGCAAAGACCGGATTCGAAGATGCTAAGAAATCATTAGACCGCATTGTAAAAGAAACATACAAATGGTTATTAGTACCCGAGCAGGATAAAGTGCCGGGAGACAAATTTGAGCATTTCACCATCAATCCAAGTGTGCCAAGCATTGTGGAAGAGGTTGAACGGATACTCAAGGAAAACGAGCATCTGATTACCGGGTGGGCACCGATTCATCTGCATAATCTGCTTAAAAAGTGGTTCTGGAAAGAAGATGTGAAAGAAGTGAGAGCAAAGGATGTATGGCATAGCACATGTTGTTATCTGTATCTGCCCAGGCTCAAGAATGAAAACACATTCTCGAATGCTATCAATGCTGGAGCAGAGAGCAGAGACTTCTTTGGCTTAGCTTATGGCAAGGAAGGCGATGAGTATATTGGATTCTCTTATGGGAAGCCCATGACACCTGTGTTTGATAGTTCACTATTGCTAATTGACTCTTTGTGGGCAGCAGAGTATCAGTCCAAAAAGGTTGTGATAGTTGATCCACCAGATGATCCGCAACCAGGAACAGGTGGAACTGCTACTGGTAGTACAACCGGTGGTAGTGGCACAACTCCTCCCGGAAGCGGAAGTAGCGGAACAACACCTCCTACACC
This sequence comes from Candidatus Cloacimonetes bacterium HGW-Cloacimonetes-1, assembly GCA_002841975.1. Taxonomy (GTDB): domain Bacteria; phylum Cloacimonadota; class Cloacimonadia; order Cloacimonadales; family Cloacimonadaceae; genus PHBQ01. The sequence continues at coordinate 14,131 of PHBQ01000020.1, read as the reverse complement.
CAAACCAGTACAATACAAGAAGCGCTTTTATGGTCGAGTAAATCTGAAGCCTACTCGAGCCAAAGCAGACTTTGCTACCATTGTGGAAGAGATTGTTCTGCATTTGATTAATAACCCAACTGTAACAGCCAGCATCAAAATCGAAATCGAAGCAGACTGCCTCGAAGGTTTCGATGAAGCTACACAGCGCACAATCAAAGAAAACTGCAACACACTCAAGTTTGATCTGAGTGAGTTTGAGTAAGATCCCCGAGAATTCTTATTAGGAGATATTATGCTTGATTCAAAACTAAGCGAATTGTTAAAGATTGAGTTCATTAACTGTTTACCCGAAAACAATCCATTCAGGGGAGGGTATGAAACTCTTCAGCATCAGTTTAAGCATTTTTTAAATTTGAAATATGATTTTCAGTATCAACTTGAGCTAGATTATTATCTGAGGAGTGTATTGCATGACCCCAAAATCGAGCCATTGATTATACATGTTTTTTGCCATTCAAATCAATTAGGAATAATGTCCGATCAATCTGGGCAGCGTCTTATTATGACATGGGAAGCATTTGTAGATATAACCAATCAGATTAATACTGCGAGGAACAATGGATTAACAATTATAGTTACGGGATGCGAATCGTATAATTCGATCACTGCTACTTCATCATCAAGAGCTTTCATAGGTTATGAAAACGATTTACATTTCAGTGTGGCACACTCCATAAATAGTTTATTGTACTCTAATTATGCACTTAAGGGATGCAATATTATTGATAGTGCTGTATTAGCTAGCAGTAAATATCCTGCATTAATGGTTAAGATTAATCGAGATAGCAAATGAATAGTGTTTTGTGTCTATATGCCTAGGATTGAGTAGTGAACGAGAATGAGCAAAGAACCTATTTGCTAGCACTTGATATATTATGTCCAATTTCAATCATGAGCTACATCAGCTTCTGTGAAACTATGCTAAACGAGAACAAAACTCCATTCTCCTACTTCAGCTTCAGAACTCTTGATGTAATGCTCAAGATAGTTGCTTTCAGGGACACCTCACAATTAGTCAGTCTCAAACTCGATGTTAGCAATGTAGTATCAATGCATGAAGAAGCGAGAACAACACTTGAAACTGAGGAAGCTGGATTCTTTGATCAATATCCAAACCCTCACCCTTCCGAAATCGAAGCTATCGTTCGTAACGCTATTATTCATCTAACGAACCATCAATTTGTTCAAATCCCAGACCAAAGTATTTTTACTAATTGGATAAGGCTGGATTTTATTCTCAATGTAACCGAACCGAAGTTTAGAACTGAAATACAGAGAAGATTCCCCACTTCAATTGACATAAAAACAACTCTGAGTAATTTAATTGGCATGAGTTGTAGAAACATATATACTGGCATTAAGGATTTGACGGAAAATCTACTATCTATCTACAAAGATACTTCAATCTATTACAGCTTGAAAGCTTGCACTACAGCAGATGAGTATAAAGATGCAGTAATCCAAGTTTTAGATTCAATACTCCAACGACGATCATCTTCTGCTACCTTTCTACATGATGTGTCACAGCTAATGTCATTTCTTGAATCTCATCATAGTCTGGAAAAACTGATGACTTTGCTCTCTCAGTCTATATTTGATCTAAGACTCAACTACTCTGTGTATTATCATATGGCGCAAACTGATATTCCTGGAATACAAACTTCGAGTTATCGATATGAAAGCCCATTATTAAAGCACCCCCTAGTGCAAGTTGAAGATCAGAAGATAATTCCAAACTTTTATGATCTATTCACTTGTCTTAGAGAATTTCCAATCAGATTCAATGAGTACCTAGATAGTGAACTAAATGCGAATACTAGGAATACCATGGGGCTTATATATGAGTTTTATGTCGGAGATTTGCTAGAATTCACATTAGAGCCGGAGCGATACATTATCATCCCAGAATTCGAGTATCAGCGTAGTGGCTCTGTTGTACGAAGCCCTGATTTTGTAGTTATTGATCGTATTGATCTTCATGTAATTGTCATAGAGATTAAAGGCACAAGAACCTCAAATGTAGTTCGAGATGATCCAGCGTCAATTCGAACACATGAGTATGTGGAACGAGTTAGTAATGTTCTTAAGAAAACACTAACCAAGATTGATGAGTTATTCTCATGTGTTGGTGATTATTCGAAACACAGAGAAGTAATACATAAGTGCACTTTAGATAAAACAATCATTCTCCAAGTACAAAAGGACTTCGGAGTTCTAATTCCAAGCTTGGTTCACGGAGAATTAACAAAACTTGAACCAGCTCTATCCGATAAGGGTTGCTCGTTTAATTACTGTCTTATCGATATACCTTACTTAGAGATCATACTTCATAATCACAAGGCTACAGGTAAGCCATTAATTGGTTACCTGAGAGATTATCATAAAGTTCAAATAGGCAAAACTGATAAGCCAGTATCTGTTGCAGAGTGGATTCCAATCGAGCATGATTTCAAGACTCTGATCTATGTTAGCTATCTGTACGACTTAGCCAAGAAGGAGGTCTAGGTGATAGAGTGGGACTTACCCAAGGCCGAAAACGAACTTAAAAAAGCATATGACGAGAACTCTGAACTAAAACTACTAACATTACTCAAGTCTAATACATTTCTTTTCTATGAGTTGTTCACCAGGAAGCAGGGCATTCAACCCATATTCCATGAAGTAAACTTTGGGGCAAGGCTAAGATGTGATTTTGCTTGGTTGAATGATAACTCAGACGGACCGGAGTGGGTTCTCATTGAGATCGAAAAACCATGCATACAGCTGTTAACAAAAGGTGAAATCCCTACATCAGAGCTCAATAAGGGAATTGAGCAAGTTCGTTCTTGGCAAAGGTACTTTGATGAGAATCCACTTGAAAAAAGGAGAATTTTCGGAGCGGTAAGCAGATTCAAATATGTCTTAGTAACCGGATCAGCAGCATCGTGGCTTGAACCATCAGCAGCTAAATGGAGATCTCACTACAATAAAACAAACAATATAGAGATAAGATCATGTGGTGTGTTCGATAAAGCCATAGAGAGTTACAAAAATCACCCTGAGGATTTCTGGAGTTTTCGAGAACACCCAAAAACAATGGGAGATTCGAAGCTATCAAAGTATTGGAGGAATTATGGTTACATGGATCATTGGCGAACCTTGTGTAATACATGATTGGCATTTCGTATTGAGATTCTTAGCATTGAAATACACCTTTGTTGCGAACATACGATAAAAGAGGATATGACATGCAAGCATTCAACAGACCTTTGTACAAGTGGTTCAACCTTATAGAATTAGGACAATTAACCCTACCCCGATTCCAGAGATTTGAAGCATGGACTCACAACGAAGTATCATACTTACTTCGCTCAATGTTAAAGGGCTTACCAACAGGGGCAGCTCTAATTTTAAGAGTTGATGGACCTGAGCAGTTTCGCAGTAAACACTTGGCTGGAACTCCACAAGATGGAAGGAACGTTGCCGAGCAGTTATTGGACGGACAGCAACGCTTAAAGGCAATGTGGAAGAGCCATCAGAGTCTATTATATGATAGTCGCACTGTAACTGCAAGCATCAAAATCGAAATAGAAGCAGACTGCCATGAAGGTTTCGATGAAGCTACCCAGAGCACAATTAACGAGAGCTGCAACACACTTAAGTTTGATCTGAGTGAGTTAGAATACGATTGAGATTTATAGCTTGAAGAGCAACAATTATTCAATAAACGATCCTAATATTTCATAAATTAATGGTAAAATACTTCTAATCCAGTAAGGAGGATATGATGAGAAGAGCAATTGTTACCCCAGAAGAACTACGGAAATTTGCCTTGTATTTGAATGGTTTCAATGACAAATTGGAAGACAGTTTCAGGTCTATGAAGAACAATCTGGACAATCTCGGGATAACCTGGCAAGATCAGGAATATGTGAGATTTGATGATGAATTTAAGAATACTCTCAAGCAGATAACAATCTTTTTAGCCGCTTCCAGGGATGTAGTCCCGTTTTTATACCGCAAGGCAAAAGCGGCTGATGATTATCTTGAACAGAGGTAATCATGAGCGTCAAAGTTCTGGATGAAAAGGTATTCGAAGAATCCAAAGAGGTTTTATGTGGATATGCTTTGAAACTACAGGAGTTTTTTGAGGAAATCAGAAAAGATATTGCGAGTACCGACCGTTCGCTTGCTGAAACAGAAGGGATGATAACAAAAAAACTCTCATATTATAAAAGCCTTCAATTCGCCTCTGTTGGCTTAGCTTTGGCAACAACAATGGTCTTTGTGATTGGCTTGGGGGTAGTAAGCTTACTGGTCGTCATAGAAAAAGAGAAAAAACTCCAGCAACTATATTCTGAACTGATTGTCGCAAGATCTCAATTCGAATTGGCCAAACATAACCTACTGAATAAAATCGACAACTTCGAGGAGTTTACTACCAAGGATATTCCTCAAATGACAATATCTTTGAGCAATTTTGAACAATCTTTACAAAACTATTTCTCTGTAAGAAGCACCACCGGAGGTCAGAAATGATGAGCGAAGAATCAACCCAGGAGCGTTTAAACCAAATTAACGGTATCGTATCTGCTCATATTGAAAGGCTCAAAACCAAGTGGAGGGATAGAAAAGCCGAAAGCTTTTTCTTTAACTTTCATGAGTTAAGTGCGGGATATAGTAAAAAGTTAACGAACTCGATTAAGGATTATTCTGAGGCAAAAAGATCAGTCAACAGTATTGTAAACTATTACTATAAGGAATTTGAGCAATGAATGACAAGGTGCACAGGCTAAAGCAAAATTTTATTTCCGTATCTTCAAAGTATTTTGAGGAGAAGAATAACCTTTCGTCGAATTATTCCAAAGAACTCGAAACCTTTAAGCTGAAGTACAAGACTGAGCTGCAAAACCTTGAAAAAGAATACTCTCAGAAAACTGAGACAGAAAACAGCCGGCACAAGCAAGAGATGGCGTCCATTATCGAGGATAATGATGCAGCCTTGAAAGATCTTCAGAATCAGTTCACTCAGAATACAGAGCAGAATGAGGATTTATACAATAACAGCAAGACCGCCGAAAAAAACAAATATCAGGATACGTGCAAGTCCATAACAAATACTCTCAAACAATCTGTAAATCAAGCGCAGAACGACTACGACACCCTAAAGAATAAGTATACAGAGGAGTTTAAGCAATCTAAAAAAGCACTCACGGAGAAAGTCAATAAAAGTGAACTTAAATTTATCGAAACCTATGAGGCTAAGATAAAAAACCTGAAAGAGGCAGAGGCGATTGAGAATGATAAGCTTAAACTCGACTTTCGGCTGCAGGAAGAAATCATTATCAATTACCCGGTAATCAGTTCCATTGAATCATTTTGGAAAGGATCTCAGCATTTTCATAATAGTGATTACTATTCCAGTAAAAAAAATGAAGAAGCCAAGAGCTTTCATACAGTTAAACTTCTGAATGATAGTTTTCTTGAACAACTCAGCAGTGCCGGTTGGGATACCCATACAAACATAAATTCTGAATCATTGCAGGACGAAAAAGCTGGCAATAACATCCTGACACTGTATCATGAATATCTTTCTAACTTCCATAATCAACTCCACAATACCTATAAGGACTTTGGGAGAACCGATCATTATGTTAAATCAAGAAAATTGTACAATAACACGATTATAGCTATGATTGTGCTGTTCATTCTTGGTTTGTCCATTTTCTCACAGGTTATAGGACTCTCATTACTGATGATAATCTCAAGTGCGGGTATTTTGGTTTCAAGCATAATTGCATTGTCCAATAAAACGGCAAGTATCCTTGCCTTAAGAGAATCCTTTCATTCAGTATGTGAAAGCTGGAGGAAGCTGGAAGCGACTTTTAATAAAATCAGTGACTCAAACCAAGCTGTAGGAAATTTGTTAGACGAGTACTCTGCGGTTCTGAAGAGTTACAACCCTAATTCAAACAGATATTTGTATGTAGAAAATAGCTGTGCATTCGCCAAAGCCAAGATCGATGAACTACGCTCAGACAGTATCTATAAACAAACCTATAACGGAAAGCGTCTTTCACCGCAGGAACTAGAAATAATACCACAAATAGTTAGCCTTCATCTGAAATATGCTACCCGACAAAAAGAACTCACCCAACAGCATAAGAACGAGTTAACCATGTTAAAATCGAAATTGGAAGCAGACCATAATAACCTTGAAACTAAATCCAAAGATTTGCTAAAGCAAATCAAAAAAGATCTGGGAAAAAAACTTAGCAGTTTCGAAAACGAAAGCAAAACAAATACAGAACTGGAAAACCTAAGACACATGGAAACAATGGAAACTCTGACAAGAGATTATAAAGCACATAAAACCAACTGTAAAAATCACTTAACAGATAGATCCAGTCAAATAGACTCCCAAAAAAATGCTCAGATCCAGGATGACAATTCGAAGCATGCCGAATTTTGCCAAAACGCACTGGCTGCATACCAAAAGCGAAAGACCTTGCTTGAGGAAAGTAACAGTACCAATAATTTGAAGCTAAAGCAGGAAAGTGAAGTAAAATTATCCAGGCTTAATGAGCAATTTATGCAACAAAAAAAGGAAATATCAGATAGTTTGGCTGCAATCCGGTCAGAAATCACGGACCTGGCAAATTTCGTCAGAAAGACAGCAACTTTCGCTGATTCAATATCTTATTACATCGGCGAGATGAGCGTTTCCGTAAATAAAGAGAAGCAATCATTCCCTCTCTATTATACCTTATCGGATTATAAACCGATGATTGTTTATGCATCCGAGAAAGATAAAGAAATTGCTATAAACATGGTTAAAAGTTTACTGTTAAGGTGTTTATATAAAATACCAGCCGGCAAATGCTATTGTCTGTTCTTTGACCCGATTGATCTTGGAAAATCATTTTCTGAGTTTATGGCACTGGCAGATTATGATGAGCAGATTGTTTATCACAAGATCTGGACTGAAACCGATATGCTCACTCGTTTACTCAAAGAGCACAAGAATATGATGGAGAATATCATACAATTCACTCTGAGGAAAACATACAAATCAATTGAAGAATACAATAGTGAATACGGGAGCATTCAAGAGCCTTATCGCTTCTTAATCATATCCGACTTTCCAACCGGGTTCGACACTGGTTATAAAGAGGAAGCGCTCAGGTTACTGCAAAGCATAATGAGAAACGGTCCCCGCTGCGGATTCCATACTATTTTAATGGTTACAGATCAGCTTAGACCAGAATCTGGTATTCGTATCAAGGATCTCACAGATGACCCGCTGGAAATGCATATCAGCAACGAGAGCTTATCTATCCCCAATATAACTGATAACTCTGCTTGTAGCATCTCATTATTAACGGATAAGATGCATTATGCCAAAGTGTTTGACAATATTGGAAGCACTATTAAGCAGCACAAAGTGACGGTTGAATTTGAGAAACTGCTTGAAATAGCAAAGTTTGCGCAAAAAGACTGGCATACCGGGGATTCGGCAAAGAATATAACCATTCCGTTGGGGCCAGCCGGTGCCCATAGGATTCAGTATCTGGAATTGGGAGAAGGGACGAGGCAACATGCTTTGATAGCAGGCAAAACCGGCTCAGGAAAGTCAACCTTGTTGCACATTATCATTATCAATCTGCTGATAAAGTACTCTCCGGCTGAAGTTGAACTCTACTTGATTGACTTCAAAAAGGGTGTGGAATTTAAAGTATATGGAGATAACAAGATACCTCATGCAAGAGTGATAGCTATTGCCGGAGAAAGCGAGTTTGGCTTTAGTGTTCTTGAGTTTCTGAATAAACAACTGGATGTAAGGGGGAAGCTTTTTCGCAGCACAGGGGTTGAAAATTTATCAGAGTACAGATCCAAAACCAAACTAACAATGGCTCGAATTATCCTGATTGTTGATGAGTTTCAAGAGTTTTTTTCAGATAAAAGCGTAAATGAAGACAAAGCAAGAGAGTTTTTTAACCGACTAGTAAGGCAAGGGCGCGCTTTTGGCATTCATCTGATTTTAGGAACCCAATCTCTTTCCGGCACTCTGTCTTCCGAGATTAAGAACCAAATGGCAGTTCGCATAGCCCTCTCATGCAGTGATGACGATTCACGCTCCATATTGTCAGATGACAATACAGCAGCTAAACTTCTCCGGCACCCCGGAGCAGCAATCTACAACCCAGAAAATGGTTCAATAGAAGGAAATCACAACTTCCAGGTGTCCTGGATTCAAGATGACAGACGTGACTATATAATTGGCAAAGTCGCGAAAAAGTACTCCACTTTCAGGCATGAGAATGATAACAAACAATACATCTTTGAAGGAAATGCATATTCGGATTTAGAACACTCGTTTTCTCAAAACCAGATCACTGAAATCTCTGGAAATAGTAAATTCACGCTTTGGTTGGGTGAGCCAATATCAATCGGTGAGCCCTTGACAGTTCACCTGAATAATACTAGGTCGGAGAATATTTTACTGGTTGGAAGAGACAGCAGCGTAACTCAAGGTTTGCTTGGCGCAATGATTTTTACAGCGTGTATTCAGGCAACCTGGGTGAAAAAACTGTATATAATTGACTTCTCGACCCCGGATTCTGACTTTGAAAAATGTATTAAACTGCTAGATTCACAATTTCCCAATACAATTTGTTATGGCAAGAAAAAGGAGCTTTCTGAAAACATATTACAGCTATCGAAAGCTGTTAAATCCAGAACTCAAAGCTCCACAAATCCTGCGGAATACGAAAGTACAATTTTTGTCATTAATCAAATACAGAAGGCTAGAGATATCGATATTGAATTCTCTAACTCAATGCCATTTGGTGACAAATCTCCGGAAGAGATTTTGAATGAGCAACTGAATTTAATTATTAAAGAAGGCCCTGACGTGAACATTTACACCATTATAAACGTCGATATTAACGCCAATCTCAAGCGAAGATTATCAAGGCAGATAATCAAAGAATTTGATAATAAAGTGTGCTTTCAGATGAGCAAAGAAGATTCCATTGAATTGCTGAATAGTTATGATGCATCCAGTCTGGGTCTGTTTAAAGCAGTTTATGTGAACGAAGGCAATATGACGAATTTCAAATTCAAGCCATTTAAAATACCAGAGTTAGATTTAATCAAAAAGATAGTTCATTAAAACAAGGGAATTTGTATTTTGAAATCATTAATTTCGAATCACCATAAATTACTTTTGCAAACTCACGTTTTTGTAACATAACTGGTAGTCTACTTTATGATAAACCAACGTTATCAATATTTTAGCGATGAAATTAGTGGTAACTACACTAAATATGGGCACTCTGACACCAATATCTCTACCCTTTTCAATAATCTATTCTATCCGATACCGCCAGCGCATCCTCAGAACCTTCAGGTGGGATATCCCTGAATACTTTTTCAGCACACCCAGAATCCCAGGCTGGATATGCTGTCCGAGATACTCTATGCCCAACCTGGTTTTGATGTAGTAGCCATGTGGATTGATACCGATGATGCTGATCGAGGCTAGGGCTTCAAGATAGACAAATACCAGTTGCCTGCTCTTCCCGAAGTCTATTGCCAGATCTCTGATGGAGCGGTAGCTTTTACTTTCGATCAGATCAAGCAACCGGTTTGCCATATTGACATCGTATCTCCATTTGCAGTTTGGGTCTATACTGATGCCGGTAGAGTAGCGATTGGCTCGCACATAGACAGCGTTGCCTTGAGAGATACACTTGATCTTCTCTTCCTTGAGCAGCTCATCCAGAATAGCTTCCACAACGTGCTGATCGCTCTCGGTCATATTGGCAAGCATCTTAGGCGTAAAGGGCTGATTGAAGCTGGAGATCAGATTGGAGATAACGCTGTTGCTGAGCATGTGACCTTCCTCGTTTCTGGATTTGTCATGCTGTAATCTGGATCAGCCTTGAGATTGGCTTCCAGCAGATGAAGCATCTTCATGGCTTTGCGCAGATTGCCACCGCTATTGAAATAGATGGTATTGAGTTGTTCCTGGCCTATCTCCACTTCCATTATTTCCTTTGCGACCAGCATTATGTCTTTTAAACTTGCTGCTTCGAACTGATAGAAGGAATTGCATCTATCAAAGTAGTATTCATTGATCTGAGCCAGACGATCCCGGGCATTCTGCATTCCCACCAGGATCACGATTGCCAGAGTCTCATCCACTATGTCTCTGATCGTACCCAGTAGCTGGGGTTGTTTGAAGGCATAATCTATCTCATCAACTATGATCACGATGTCCTCATGTTCCTCGATGATATCCATGCACTTCCTAAAGATGGCATTGGTAGTACCGGTTCGCGGAGGATATTGCAGATTCAGGTAATTGTACAATCCATTGATCAGTTGTAAGGCAAAGGACTTGGGAGTGGTTGTAGCTTCCAGCCTTAGATAAACATAATTACGCAACAGAGCCATTCTACTGGCATAAGTTGTCTTACCCAAGCCAGGTTTACCATAGAGCAATCCAAGACCCACCATCTCGCTTTTTGGGCGTCTTACGAGCAGATTGATAGCTTCATCAGCTTCCACCACATTACGGGTTCTAACCAGCTTTCCTTGTTTCATCTGTATTCTCCTTATTTAATTCCTATAAATCTGAGCATCTCATCGAAGCTCTTCTGCCTGGGTTGGATTACATCATCGTCATCCGCAGGATAGTCTGGGATGGCTTGTTCTATACTGTGCATCGTTTCGGTACTACTGGTAGCCAGTTTGTCTTCAGTTCGGTATTCAGTTAAAGGGGGCAGGTTTTTGATCACTTGCTTTTCGAGGGCATGCATAAACTCATCTGCTCCGGGTACGGGAGCTTCGATCATGGGTGGCTGGATGAATATTGCACTTTGATCCGGTATGCTTGTCAGAGGTTTCAAGAACTGATCAACTACAGCCTGAGTCTGCTTAACCGTAAACTTAGCTCTTTGCTCGGTCATCCGTCGCAGTTTTAGGATATGCTTATGCTCTTTGTTAAGCAGACTGTGTGGGATAGGATTACTCTTATCAAGATGGATAAACGGATGCTGTGCCCTGCGTAGTTCTGCCTGGCAGATGAAGCGATCTTGCAGGTCATAGACCAAGATCCATCTGGCATCTGCAAAATCGTATCTGATGACTACATCCTTGCCGATGTAATCGACCAGAGCTGTATCCCAATAGTGAAGTTTATTAAATCTGATCCCTTCGTTGCGGATCTTCTTTTTGACCATCGCCAACATCATAAAGTTCAGCTCTGATGGCACAACTTTTCTATCTTCCGGGAGAGGAGCCTGGCTGAACACTTCCCAGGGACTCTTACCTTCTAATCCACTATGAGGAGCTTGTCCATACATGTAGCGAATGTAAAAGGAGATCATCTGCATCGCTTCACTAAGGGTGGGAGGTTTGCTCTCGAACAGTGCCTTTGCCCACTTCTCATTACGCATCAACGTGGATGGTTTATCAGCTATGCATGATCCTCGAAATGACGAGAGGAAGCGTTCAAATTGATCCTGAAAGGTTTTGAAGAATCTCTCAATCACTTTGGCTTTGGCATTGTAGCTTTCAGCAAAGGCAGCTTCAATCTTGAGCCTGGGGAAGATACCTCCCAGTTCAGTCTCCAGATTGTGATTTTCCCACTTATCATGAAAGAGCTTACTCTTGAAGGCTTTGCCGTTATCAAGATACACATAACGAGGTAATGCTCCCCAGTTTAGAAAACCGTTACGGAAGGCTGTCTGAATGTGTTGGCTATCTTCTGTTAATGCTAAACTGGCACCTACCGGATACCGGCTTGCCCAATCGAACACCATGATCATGGTCATACGCTGCGCTTTTCCCGTTTGGGGATTGATAATATCAAAAGCCAGAGTATGTCCATCCGCTACCCATACATCACCTACCTTGAGCAGTGAACTATCCCGCATGATGGTTTTAACGATATGCTCTGAAACGTATTTGCTTCCCTTGCGAGCCTGACTGCTGATGGCGGGATTATCTCTTAACCATTCATCACAGAAGCGTCTCAGAGTGCGCTCATCTGAGGGAGACTCGCATAATCCTAATCTGGCATACCCTTTCAGAATAGTGATGGCAGAGCCAATCTTGATCTGATTGGGATTGAGCAGGAGGTTGATCAGATAGTTCTGTTCAAAGTAAGTTATCTTTCTGGTCTTACCATTGGGATCGGTTTTTCTCACCAGTGCATACATATCATTGTCATTGGATTGATAGTTCTGCACCCATCTTCTTAAAGAGCGTTCATCTCGCTTACCCTTGATAGCATAAAGCTCCGGCAGCAGAATCTTCTGGTTGTATTCTATAGTGATGAGTTTCCACTCTTCGATCTTAGATTCACAATCTTCTAACCGGGTAAGCACAATCTGACAGAAGGATGCCATCAGCATCGCTTCCTGAGTTTTCTTATACGGGATATGCTGTTGGGGCTTCAGATCCAATTCTCGTTCTTGTTGTGGGACGGGGACATGCTGCACTGATCTATTACTGACATCAGGAACTATGTCTTGAGATAGATCAGATTCGACTGCACAAGCAAAATCTTCTGGACTTGAGCTATCATCTGCATCTGTCTGATTCATCAGCTCCGCATAAAACTTGCGATACTGATCCAGATCTAATTGATAATCTATCATGCCACTCCTCCTGAATCCATCACATTAGCATAGCCATAGACCAACAAGCTCCATACCAGACGTGTCCCGATGGGAATCACAGTTTCCAGATACTCCTCTGGCATTAGTCTCTGCCTTATGCTGGCGGAGAACTCCAATTCCAGAGTCTCAGGATCGGGCAATACGAAGGTCTTAATCACCTTGGCACTGCCAATCTTTACCTGACGCTTCTCTGTATGCATGCTATGCTTATCAATATAACGCCAGACTGTTCGATTTGAACAGCCCTTGATCTCGGCCATGCGTTCAATGGTTAGCCAGACAGCTTCAATCTTCTTGTTCATTAGAATCCCATAATATTCATCACTGGTGTTTCGGATAAGCACTGTGACACATTCAGCTGTCACAGTGCTCACCGTTTTTGGTGTTAATCTGCAGGAACCGGGCTTTGTCACAGTGCTTTGACCAGTGTGACAGACCCTTAAGTCCCTCTCCAAAAGCTGCGGCGGATGTTTCGATGCTAAGAACTGCGCAAGGTTCGTAGTTTTGTCACAGTGCTCAGCCTTTTCGGTTCACAGTGCTGTGTCCGTTTGGGCATGTTTGCCTTAGTTTTCATGGTATCTCCTTAACTGTATATATGGGAGCTACTTAATACCACTGCGACATCTTGGGAAGTCCTTTCTGCGTTAATGCCGGCAACTTCCAAACACTTCTCTAACTCTCGCGGAAAAATCCGCAGCTAAAACTCACTCTATAAAAAGGTCTTGACCTGACTAATCAGGCTAATATCTTTGTTCACAGGCGCAGATTATCACCCAAATGGGTATTGGTCAAGCCTAAAAATGACCACTGGGAGTGAATATGGCAGCCACGACAGTCGGTGATCGACTCAAAATGCTGGTCAGATCGCTAAGTATGACTCACGGAGATTTTGCCAAACAAAATGGAATTTCACTCAATTCCATGAGCAGATACATCAACAATAAGAGGTCTCCGGACCCTGAATTTCTCACTAAATTGACAGCCTTAAAAGTGAACTTGAATTGGCTCCTCAGTGGTGAGGGTGGCATGTATGTAAGTGCCCCCTGGGAAGCCAAACCGGAGTCCAAGCCCTGCAAGAAGGCAGAGGTGGTCTCTACTAAGAGTACGCTATCTGATTTTGCAGATGGTACTTACAGCCGGACAATTTTACTTCCGGTGCTGGCGGAAATTTCTGCCGGAATGCCGTGCAAAGTGGAAGAAAATTTTGAACTTGATAATTTCGTGGAATTACCGCGGATCTACCTCAAGGACAAACTCGATAACTATATGGTATTTAGAGTAAATGGACAAAGTATGGAACCGCAGATCATGAATAATGATATCGTGCTGATCCAGAGAAAAGACGACTGGAGCAATACCGATGGTGCTGTATGTGCCGTTAGAGTGAACGATGGCATCACCCTGAAACGTATCCAGTT
>PHBQ01000019.1 GCA_002841975.1 Candidatus Cloacimonetes bacterium HGW-Cloacimonetes-1 | reverse complement strand
GAATACCCCCTGCGAGCCATACTCGATAAATGAAGTACGGGTCTCGAGCTTCTTTTTATTGGCTGAAGCCTCTGCCAACTCTTTGATGATGCGTCCTTGCTGGTTTAGTAGCTGGATTACCTGCATGCCTTGCACATAATCCGTGATTTTGGCAGTAATCTCAGCATAGCGTTCCCGGATCTTTTTGTAGAGCTTGGAGAGGTATTTTACCAAGTAGGAATAGGCTATGATAGCCACGATCATGGAGGGCAGGATGAAGATCGTGATCCCGCTTTCACGGATAAAGAGCACAATAAAGATGCCAATGAAGAACAGGAAATTGCCGATCAGCATGATTGACAGTTCGGAGAAGAGGGCTTTGACCCGTTCACTGTCACTTTCCACCCGAGCAATCAGTTCACCCACGGGTTGTTTGTTGAACCATTCTACAGGAAGCTTGAGTAAATGACTAAAAACGTTGGCTTTGAACTGGGTAATGATCTTGATCCCGAGCCTGGATAAAAGGATGATTTGCAGATAGGAGAGGAAGCCCGAGACTATGACTACACAGACAAAGTAGATACCATACCGAAACATATCCGAGAGGTCTTGATTGGGGATACTCTTGTCGATGATATGTGCCAGAATCAATGGATCCAAGAGGCGCAGTGCGGAAGTGACGAGCATTGCGAACAAGCCAAATACAAACAAGCCATTATCCTTCTTTACATAGGGATAGAGAAGCTTGAGATAGAAAATCCAGTTATTTTTCTTATCCGTCATGCTATTCCTTAAGCAAAAAAAATGGTCGGGATGAGAGGATTTGAACCTCCGGCCTCTCGGTCCCGAACCGAGCGCGCTACCGGGCTGCGCTACATCCCGACCTATTTTTTTTGCCAATCTTTGGATAATAGGCTATCTGTCAAGACTATTCTTTATTTATAGCCTTCAATAATCTCTCTGCTTCTTCTGCTGTAATTTTCCCGGATTCGAGCATCTCCAAGATCTTCATGCGACTGCGTTCAGACACCGCATCTTTCTCTTTCTCATCCAGGTCAAAGGAAAAGTGTTTCATCTTTTTGAGGGGTTCCAGCATCTTTTTGAGCTGATCCTTATCGATGAAATTGGCGAAGTTGCCATGAAAACCTTTGTGCTTATCTTCACTCTTAAATTCTGTTTCGAACTTGTCTTTGAAATTGTGCACAAATTCTTTGAAGCCGTCAAACAAGTCTTTGTGGATTGTATCCAGACTGGAGAGAACCTTGTCCTTGGTTTCAGAAACATCAAATGATTCTACGGTGGCTTTCATATTGGTAAGAGCGTCATTGATGGCAGTCTTGATTTTATCTTCGTTGATTGAATCCAGCCCTTTGTTGATGTAACCACTGATACTCTCCATCAGATTTTGAACCTTTTCCTTGTCTTCAAAGGTTTTGGAGTTTTTGATAGATTCCTTCAGTTGTTCCATTTTCAAGCGGATAAAATCCAGGTTCATGTGACCATCGGAGCTGAGTTTGATCATACCGTTTTCCGTAGTAATCTCAATCTGAGTGCCGCCTTCGCCATTGACGATGCGATAGGTATCTCCGTCCTTTACAACTTCAGCACTCAGCTTGGATTTGATGGCACCAAATTCGGTATTCGCGACCAGTGTATAATCAAAGTTGATCGGTAACACCAGGTGAATGTGAGCGTTTTCGTTTTCAAATACAAAGTGACCGTTTTCCACGGGAAGGGTCTCATAATACAGGGTGCCATTTTCGTTGTTTACGGTTACGTTGGTAAAGCAGGCACTGCGGATTTTGATCGGGCCATTCTCGGATTCGATCTTGATATTGTCTCCGGAGATTGCTTCGGCGGAGAGAGGACCATTTTCCATACTCAGTATAAAATCTCCGGTAGTATTATGGATCCGGATGGGTCCATTTTCATTGGTGATCTTCTGGACACCATGGCAATTGTTGATGGCGATCGGCCCGTTTTCATTTTCGATGGTAAAACGTCCTTCGCAATCTGTAATGGCGATCGGGCCATTTTCATTGTGCAAGGTCAGTGCAGCGTTCAAGCCACTCACTGCCAGAGGGAAATTGTCTGTTTCGACGGTCAAATTCTGGGCTTGCGGCAGCAAGATGCTGGCTTTGATGCTGACGTTTGATCTGTCTTCCAATTCATCGATTTCACTCAGTTCGATGCTGAGCTTGCCAGTGGCAAAATCTGTTTTGACGAAATCGTCAAGGTTGATTTCTTCATCCAAATCTCGTACATTCAGCTCGATCGATATCGAAATCTCGTCTGAATCTGATGTCCCGATTAAGAGGGGAGCCATTTGATTATCGATCACTATTTCGCTGAGTTCTTCAAATTTCAGGGTACGATTAAACTTTTGTGTTTTCATTTTTTTCTCCTTGTGTCGATCATGCCGAGTGCTTCCTCAACGTTGATAAACCCTTCCTCAAGGTCGTT
Source organism: Candidatus Cloacimonetes bacterium HGW-Cloacimonetes-1 (assembly GCA_002841975.1). Lineage (GTDB taxonomy): Bacteria > Cloacimonadota > Cloacimonadia > Cloacimonadales > Cloacimonadaceae > PHBQ01. The sequence goes on along the minus strand of PHBQ01000019.1, from coordinate 39,428 downwards.
GAAAATGTCTGCATAATCTGTTGGTGATGATTCTTGTTTGGAGATTTTACGAATAATCTCTCCCAGCCTATTCTTGACGGTGGGGTAGGAAATACCCAAGCGTTTTTCCATTTCTTTGATGTTACCTTGTGCTATGAGGAACAGTTTTACAAAATCCATCTGCTCTGTGGTGAGTTCTTCCAAACCGGAATTGGTAAATTCTCCACAAAATGAGACTTTACAAGTGCCACAATAATACTCTTTGATCACGAGGTTTTGTTTGCATATAGGGCAGGACGAGATGTTCATGGTGACTCCTTATTAATCTTAAACCGAAAATCAAAGAATCTGATAAACTGTCAAGTAAAACCTTCAAATAATTAAGCAGAGGCTTGAATAATTGAATTTAATGTCTCGGTTCAAGCATTGGTTCTTGTCGCTGTTATTTTGCATTATTGTTCCTTACTGGAATCCGAGGTGATCCCCTCGTGAACCCCGGGTGAAGCCCTGGTCGCGACCAGAGATTCTCCAGGGAAGCACTTCCGTATTATGTGGAGTTCAAAACACCGGTGTAACAAAAATATATAAAGACTCTTGACAATTCCAGTAGCCGGTACAGTTTGCATTTTATGAATTCTAAAAATGTAATCTACAGTATTATAACAGCCATCATCATCGTGAGCTTGTATCACATCTTTGAGGTAGGGCGGTTCAGTTATCCTGAATTCCGGCTCAAATCCGGACAAGTGGCAGATTTTGAAGTGATCGCTCCGTTCGACTTTCAGATATTGAAGCCGGAAGCGCAGATCATCAAGGAGCAGGAGAAATCCGTCTCCAATCTCAGTAAACCCTACACAGCTTCTGATGAAGTGCTGTTTGAGTCCAGTCGAGTAATCGATGATGTCTTCTTGATTTTGAACAAGTACAATAGTGCCACCGAGATTGAAACTGCGTTGAAGACGAAAGCAGTGAATGTGTCAGTATCGATGATCACTCCCCTGCTCTCCGAATCGGTTCGTGATAAAGCTTATACCAAATTCTCGAAAGTCATTACCGACATATACAAACACGGTGTTTATGAATCTATTTCAGCCGATAGCCTGATGCTGTACCAGGACAATTCCCTCAATAAGGTCAATATTGATGTTTTTGAAAGTATTGAATCTGCCAAAGAGAACTATACTAAGGCCTTTGAAGATATTCCCTACCGGGAATTTGCAATGCAACTGATGGAAGTGTTGATAAAGCCGAATATTCAAGTGAATAACGAGAAAATGAAGGAGCTATCGGATCAGGTGATCAATACTCTCCCCGTTACAGAAGGGCAAGTATTGCAAAATGAAGTGATAGTCCGGAAAAATGCCAGGCTTACCGATACTGATATAATCAAACTTCATTCATTGCAGGAGGCGTATAAGACCAAGAATATCCGTAAATCTCCCTTTGAGCAGCTGTTATTGACGCTGGGTTTACTGATCTTCTTTTTAATCATTATAATAGCCGTGAATTACTACTATTACCTACAGGTAGTAAACGATTCATTCAAATCCGGTTCAATACCCTTGAATGTGGGATTTATTCTGCTGGTATGCTTGGCGATAGTCAACAATTTCATGCTGGGCTACAATAATATTCTGATCCCCTTTGCCCTCACTACGATCACTGCAGCTGTATTGATCGGTCTGGAGTTTGGCATATTCTACTGTATCGGCAGTGTGTTGATCGTCAGTCCCTTTATCAATTGGGAGACTTACACGCCTGTAGTTTATTTGTTATCTACGGTTCTGACCTTGGTCATGTTAGAAAAGCATAAAGCCTATCACGAGTTCTTCAGTATATGGTTTTATCTGACTATCACCTCGATAGTGGTCAGCGTACCGATCTCGATATATAAAAATGATCCACTCTTATTGATCTTTAAATCTATCGGTTTTGTAACCATCTCATCCACAATTTCAGTGATGGGTATTATGCTACTGGTACCGTATTTTGATCGCAAATGGCACAGAGCGACAAAGCAAAACCTGCTCGAGCTTTTGGATTTTAATCATCCCCTGCTGAAAAAACTGGCAACAGACGCCGTGGGCACCTATCATCACTCGCTGATTGTGGGAAATCTGTCCGAAAGAGCCGCCGAAGCAATCGGGGCAAATCCGCTCTTAGCCAGAGTAGGCAGCTATTATCATGACATTGGCAAGATTGTGAATACGGAAGCATTTACGGAAAACAACGAAGATTCATCCGATATACACAATCTCAAAACACCCCAGGAAAGCGCACAATTGATCAAAGGACACGTCCTGGAGGGGATAGAGCTCTCCAAAAAGTACAAGATTCCCAAACCGGTGATAGATATTATCAAGCAGCATCATGGAACCAGCTATATCCGCTATTTTCTGGATCTGGCCGCAAAAAAACAGGAATCATTTGATCCCTACGATTTTCGCTATCCCGGCCCCAAACCCCAGACCAAAGAAGCGGTATTGGTAATGCTGGCAGACATCGTCGAATCTACTACCAAAGCCAAAACCATAGCTACTGAAAAAGACATTGTAAAAATCATCGATGATACCATCCTGAGGTTGATCAAGGAAGGTCAGTTGGATGATGCGCCGATTACTTTCAACGATCTGACGATCGTGAAATACTCCATGATCCCAGTTCTCGAGAGTATCTATCGTAAACGTCTGGACTATCCGGAAGCCAAAGACAGTGAATAGATCCCAGATTGATTTCGAGAATGAAACAGAAATGCGCTTGGATCAGCAAGAGCTGGAACGCATTGCAGAGGTTATCTGCGGGCAGGAACAGCCGGATAAAGTATTGCAGCTGAGTGTTTTATTTTGTGAAAGTGATAAGATGCAATTTTACAACAGACAGTATCGGGGGCAGGATAAAGCTACGGATATACTGAGCTTTACCGCTGAGAATCTGGATCAATATACCGGTGCTGAGATGAAAAATGTGCTATTTTGTGACATAATCATTGACACAAACCAAGTCAATAAGCAAAAGGGTACGAACAGTTTTGAACAAGAACTGAAAATTGTATTCATTCACGGCATACTTCATTTAATGGGGTATGACCACATAAGAGAGACAGAAAAAATAAAAATGGAAGAAAAAGAAGTTTACTATCATAATCAGCTTCGAGGTGTAGATTAGGTGGACGACAGTAAAACGTTTACTATTATCGTTCTATTCGTGTTATCAGCATTTTTTTCGGGATCAGAAACGGCATTTTTTTCACTTTCCAGAATCTATCTAAAGAAGATTGGGAATACAAAGAATAGCAGTAGTCGGAGGATATTAAAGCTCTTACGCAAGCCGCGTCAGTTACTGATCACGTTGTTATTGGGAAATACTTTTGTCAATATTGCCATATCGTCCCTGGCAGCGCTTTGGACCATTGAAGCAAGTGCAGTCTACAAGAGTATGAGCCTGACCCAATTGATGATAATCCAGATTGTTGTTACAACATCTTTGTTATTGATATTTGGGGAAGTGATACCAAAGCTGCTCGCAATAGCAAAAGCCACAACCTTTGCCCACTTTGCCAGTTTACCTCTTTTGATACTGCAGTATGTTCTGTATCCATTTGTCATAGTGTTTGAAAAGTTTGGAGATCTGATTTCAAAGAAGCAGGCTGTAGATCGGCACTTAGGAGCGGATTTTACTACTGACGAGTTTCAAAGCCTGATCCACTCTGATAGCTCCGGGCACACCTTGGAAGAACACGAAAAAAGGATGCTGGTCGGTTTGTTCCGTTTCAAAGATGCGGAAGTAAGCGAGATATTTGTACCCCGTGTCAAAATTACGGCTGTGGAAGAGACGCAATCTCTGGATGAGCTGAAGGAACTGATTGTGGCCAGTGGTTACTCTCGTATTCCTGTGTTCAAAGAGACAGTTGACGATATTATCGGCATTATCTATGTCAAGGATCTCCTCCTGTATCCAGAAAAAACCACGATCGAAGAGTTTCTCCGGCCGGTTTGGTTTGTGACGCAAAATATGAAGATAGAAACTCTACTGAATCAGTTCAAGAGCAAGAAATTGCAAGTAGCCGTGGTGGTAGATGAGTATGGCGGAACAGCAGGGATCATCACTTTGGAAGATATCCTGGAAGAGATCGTGGGTGAAATCCGCGATGAATATGATCATGATGAAATTCCGGAACTAATCCAGAAGGACGAGCTAACGTATATTGTGAGCGGAATCTACAACATCAGACAGTTTAATCATGAATTTGAAACAGACATAGATCCGGATGTATTTGATAACGTCGCAGAGTTTCTATTGGAAAGTCTGAATCATGTCCCTGCGATCAATGAGAGTTTGGTGATCGAAGATAAGCTGAGACTAACGATACTGGATAGTGACGAAAAGAGTATCAAGCAGATACGTGTCGATATACTGAATTCGGGCGTACATGAAGGCTAATCATATACTTCTGATTATCCTCTTGTCATTTATCATGCAAGCTTTACCGGGATACGTTGCGGATTACGAGGTCAAAGCTATGGGCTTGAAATTAGCTACGGTCAGAATTGAGAATAACACTGGCGCACAGCTCATCAATGTCAGTGTCAAATCTGTCTACTCAAATAGAATCTTTCCACCTGTGGATAATAGATATCAGGTGAATTATGTCTCTGGTTATTATCCGGTGAAATACTATCGGAAAATCCACCAAAATGACTTACGAGACTCAGTGATGGTTTATTACAATCGAGATAACAAAACTGCTTCTGCCAATAGTACGCAAAGCAAAATACAGGGAAAATACAAAATATCGAGCGAAATTCGGGACTATTTTTCCTTTTTCACGATGCTGACATTGGAGGACTTACCTACCGGAAAGTATGTTATAGACGGAAATGGATGCCCCTGGATGGCAAGTGTAGACTTGGAAAAAATTGAGACGATCCATACCGATATCGGGAAATTTACAGCCAGGAAGTATAATATCAGCTTTCAAAATATGACAGCTAACAAAATGCCATACATAGACATGATCACTCATAATTTGTTGAACGAGGACACTACATTGAACCTATGGATTAGCACAAATCACATTGCAGTCAAGGCTTCTATGCGAAAGAAAACCGTTTCGATGATTTGGGATATGATCGGATACTCGGATTAATGCTGAAATTGTCCAGAATATACATCATGTTAGCAGTGTTGTGGTACATCCTGATCTGGGTGCTGTCCTCAATGCCATCGGATAGTTTGCCTCCCGTGGGTGAACTGGGATTAGATAAAATTGCTCATTTAACTGTATATTTGGTCTTGGCTCTGCTGGTCAATCAGTGCATACGTAGCAACGGTATTAGTCCTGCAAAAGCCAGTGTATTATACATGGGACTGCTTGTTTCTGCAGGTTTGGAGGAGTGGCACCAGGTGTTTATCCAGGGTAGATCTGTCTCGATTTACGACTTTCTGGCGAATGCTATGGGGCTGTGTATCGGGTATGCATTGTTGCGCTACATTTTTCACTCCGGTAAGGGAGTTCAATCGTGATATCCTTACAGAATGTTTCTGTGAGACTGAGAGACAAAGAAATCCTCCAAGACATCAGTTTTAATATTGATGACGGGAAAAACCTGATAATATTGGGGAAAAGTGGTAGCGGTAAAACCGTGTTGATCAAGACAATGATCGGGTTGTTTACGCCGGACAAAGGGCAAATCCGGATTGATGGGATCAATACATCCACCGGTGATAAATCAGCAGTCAATGGAGTGATGCAGAAGATTTCTATGGTATTTCAAAATGCTGCCTTGATTGATTCATTCACTGTCTTCCAAAACGTGGCATTACCGCTGTATGAGCGAGAACAACATACCGACGCAGAGATTCATGAACGGGTAGTAAAATGTCTGGAATTGGTAGGTTTATTGAATGTCCTGGAGCTCTATCCTTCTGAGCTCAGCGGAGGGATGCGCAAAAGAGTGGGGATTGCCAGAGCCTTGATTTATGAGCCGAAGTATATCATATTTGACGAGCCAATATCCGGGCTTGACCCGGTGACTGCTGATGAAATATTGTTCTATATGTCCGAGATAATACGTACGCAAGAGATCACTACAATCACGATTACGCATGATCTTCAAAACCTCAAACAGATAGGTGATACAATCTTGTTTATCAATGACGGAAGATCTACCTATTATGATAGTATAGAGCGCTTTTCGAACTCCAGCGATCCGGCTGTCAAAGAGTTTATCAGGTAAGCTGTGGATAGATCCAAAGCTCTGTTATTTGCCTATTTGACGGCTACGGCTTGCACGATTTATATCGTTGAGAACATGCTGATGAGGATGCTACCGATACCTTTTCTGCGCTTGGGCTTGTCAAACATTGTGATTCTCTATTTGGTAATGCACGCACAATACATAAATGCACTCATAATCAACGTACTCAAATCAGTGGTGGGAGGGGTGTTTACATTTTCGTTGTTGACACCATTGACCATGCTGTCAATTTGTGGTGGAATAGCGGCTACTGTTCTCATGATATTATTGATTCGATCTCGTATTGGGTTTAGTATCATTGGCGTAAGTGTTGCCGGAGCAGTTATCCACAATGTGGTACAGCTCGTTTTAGTTAGATATTTTGTGATACCCAATGGTGGTGTATATAAGCTCTTACCTCTGATGGTTGCAATGGGATTGTGCACCGGAATGATAATAGCTCTGATTACGTTGAAATTGGACGAGCAGGTAAGACATAAAGTTCTGAGATCAGGATCGGGATATGAAAAAGACAATATATAAAGACAAAGCAAAGCGAACATTAAAGTACATAGGCATAGCTGCATGTGTATTTATAGGTTTATTTCTCGGTGCATTTTGGTTCTATAGGGATGACCTTCCGCCCACAGCAGAACTCAAGAATTACACCTTGCGATCCGGTTCTGAAGTATATGATTGTAACGGGAAAATGATCTACTTGTTTGCTTTTGAAAAAAGAAAACTGGTTTCTCTCAAAGAACTACCTCCTTACTTGATAGATGCCTTGGTCGTCACGGAAGATAAAAACTTCTACCATCATTTTGGGGTCGATATCTTTGGCAATATCCGTGCGCTGTTGGTGGATGTGATCCGCTTTGATTTTTCACAGGGAGCCAGTACCATCACTCAGCAGATGGCCCGAAACATGTTTTTGACTTTGGATAAAAAAATATCCCGCAAGATGAAAGAGATCATCTTGGCAGTCAAGATTGAGGGTAGCTTTTCCAAAGACGAGATATTGGAGATCTATTTTAACAAGATCTTCTGGGGTGGTCAAATTCACGGGGTCGAAACCGCCGCACTTCATTACTTTGGAAAACACGCAAAAGATCTCACAATCGCAGAATCTGCTACTCTGATAGGGATGATTCAGAGGCCAAATTACTATGATCCGGTGAAGCACAATGAAAGATGCACCGCACGTAGAAACAGAGTTCTGAAGGGGATGTATAAAGCACATAAAATTACCGAAGAACAATATGAAACTGCTATTGCAACACCTCTGGTCTCCGGCAAGAATTCTCTCCGGCAATATGCTTCGGACTATTTTATCGAGCATATCCGAGTTTATTTAGAACGTAAATACGGCACAGACCGTCTATTTGAAGGTGGACTGAGAATTTATACAACAATTGATCAAGATCTGACCATGTATGCGGATTCCGTGATGAATAATCACTTAGCAAGCATAGAGAAATCACGCGGGTACAAACAGAAACTAAGCGACATTACTTCCAATGCCTATGATATCAAAACTCAATACCTGCAAGGTGGATTGATGTTGATGGAAAACAAAACCGGATACGTGCGTGCTATGATCGGGGGAAGAAGCTTTATTCACAGTAAGTTTAACAGGATGACACAGGCGCGTCGCCAGCCCGGTTCGGCTATCAAGCCAATCTTTTATACCATGGCTGTAGAAAAAGGATATACACCCGCAACAATCATCAAAGATGGACCGCTCTCGATGTCCGGTGGCGATGGAAAGCGGTGGACTCCCCAAAACTACTCTATGAAATTCTATGGCTTCACCAGGATGAGAACGGCTATCCAATTCTCATACAATCTCTGGGCGGTGAAAACGCTGATCGATATCGGCCTTCAATCTGCATCTGATATCTATAAACGATTTGGTTTGGGGCTAAAAGTCACAGACTATTCTGCAGCTTTGGGTACCTATGAAGTGATACCCGGTGATCTGATTTCAGCATATACTGCCTTTGCCAATGAAGGCGTCAGAGTAGAGCCTCTTTATATCCGGAAAGTGGAAGATACCAAAGGACATATATTGGAGAGAGCTCAAACTCATCAGCAACGAGTATGCGATGCGGAAGTAGCCTACATCATCACTAGCATGCTGCAATCTGTCGTGACGTCCGGTACCGCTACTGCATCCCGTCAGAATTATAATTGGCAATCTGCAGGTAAAACAGGTACAACAGATAGTTACAAAGATACTTGGTTTATTGGTTATAACAAAAGTATGACTTTGGGTATTTGGGCTGGTTTTGACGATGGCAGAACTCTGGGCTCAAACATGGCCGGAGGTACTGTTTGTGCTCCAATTTGGGGTAGAATCATGCGTAAAGCTATGGTTCTGCAAAATAAGGGCAGACTTCCCCGTCAGGACGATTCACGTTATTTGTTTACCAGACTGGACCGGATAGTCACAGCTAACATCAGTCCTTACAATGGATTCCGAGTAAACTCCGGTGGTATAGAAGAGGTCTTTATTGAAGGTACTGTTCCACCCACCGTTAGCGATACATTAAAGTTTAATTTCATTCCTTCCCGCTGGGGCTACAACGATGAAGCAGAGTTAGAGTAGAAAGCATGATTATGGGAATATCTATACATAACCTCATATTTGCCACAATACTGGTACTAATCTCGACGGGATTCGTTACGTACATCCTGTTTAGCATACGCTTTTATCGTGGCTTTAAAAACTATAAGCCCGTTTACAGCTACAAGAAGAGAACAGTTTCGATCGTAATGGCTTGCCGGAATGAAGCTCCTAACTTAGGTAAACTGCTGACTTCATTGATTAATCAAAGCTATCCCAAGGAAATGTACGAGATCATTATTGCAGATGATGATTCCACCGATGGAACATCCTCAATCATCGAGTCCTTTGCAGATAAAGGAGTGAAGATTACTCATCTGAAAGTCAAGGGACGCGATGAAGTAGTATCACCGAAGAAAAATGCCTTGGAAAAAGCAATAAACGCCACTTCCGGAGAGATAATCCTAACCACCGATGCAGATTGTATTGTTCCCATCACGTGGATTGAATCCATGATTGCCATGTTTACAGACGAGGTAACGATGGTTGCCGGGTATTCCCGGACTCTGATCCAGGATTGGGACAAAGCAAGCATACTTCATAAATACGAGCATTTTGACTTTGCAGCCACCTACATGGTGATGTCCGGAGGATATACTCTGGGAAAAAGTTGGGCTTGTATCGGGCAAAATCTTGCATACCGGAGAGCTGCATTTTTCGAAGTAGGTGGATTTGATTCGATCCGGCACCTTATCTCCGGCGATGATGTAAACTTGATGCAGCTAATGCGCCGTAGAGGCATGAAGATTATTTTTAATTTTGATCCCAAGAGCTTTGTTTATACCTACCCTGTCAAGTCTTGGAAACAGCTGGTAAATCAGCGTTCCCGTTGGGCATCCAATATGAAGTATCAGCTCAAATTCAATTCCGAGTTCTTTTTTATTCTGTTGTCTATGTCATTTATGTACTGGGGCAGTTTGATAGTACTGTTTTTCAGCTGGAAGATTGCGTTGGCTATCTTGATCTTACGCGTCATCTTTGAGAACGTCTTTTTCGGGAACACCAGATCAAGGTTCGGAGTTACCCGCAAGATGGCTATGTTTTATCCCATCTGGATCGTGATCCAGACGTTTTTTCTGGTATTTACCATGGTCTTAGGGCAGTTTAATTTATTTGAATGGTATGGAAAAAGACCATATCAAAAAAGAGGTTCCAATGTTCCTGAACGTGTTTGACGACAATAATACTAGCCACTTTTATCCGATCTGCCACACGCGCTCGATTGGCGATCTCCGTTGCGGGATCCTGAAATTGAGACAAAGCTTGGAGCATGCTTTTGATGCTGATGCTACATCCGTGTTTGTAGAACCTGCTCTTGCAGATATCTATAGAGAGAGGCATCCGGACTGGAATGTCAATCTTGCCGTCAAGCAAGATGTTACGCATGTTAATTCCAGACTGATACTGAATACTATGTTGGTGGATCAGATCAAATCCATGAAACAGGAGAGCTGCTTAGTTTGTGAGGACACAATCGTTGCTTTGCGCTCGTCAAAACCCGTCTCCAGCTTCTCTGAGATTCAAGCCACCCTTGCCACAGACAAGGTTGTTCCTATTACTGTCGCAGCTACGTTTTACCGCAGTCTATCCGAAATTATTCATGCAAATCCCCAAAGAATCTTGGCTGATTTCGAGGAACATTTTTATGACCAGGAAAACTACCTGGAAACTGAGCCGGGTGTAACCTTACTTCATCCCTACAACATTTGGCTGGGTGAGGGTGTAGTGCTTAAGCCGGGAGTAGTACTAGATGCTTCTGATGGTCCCATCGTAATCGATTGTGAAGCACAGGTAATGCACAATTCTGTAATTCTCGGCCCTGTGTATATCGGAAAAAAGTCGATCATCAAAGTCGGTGCCAAAATCTATCACGGAACATCGATTGGTCCGGTATGCAAAGTGGGTGGAGAGGTAGAAGGCAGTATCATTCAGGCCTATAGTAACAAACAGCACGATGGCTTTTTGGGACATTCATATCTGGGAGAATGGGTAAATATAGGAGCTGATACCAATAACAGCGACCTTAAGAATAACTATAAAAACGTGTTTTATCATAGCTATGCAGAGGCCCAAAAGGTCGATTCCGGAACTCAATTTCTTGGTGCTGTGATCGCTGATCATGTCAAGATCGGGATCAATTGTTCGATCAACACAGGTTGCGTCATTGGAACAGGTTCCAATATATATGGTAGCGATCTGATTTCAGATTTTATCCCAGATTTCTCTTGGGGTATGGCACAGCAATTAAGCAAATATCGGATTGAAGCATTTATGCAAACAGCCGAGGCAGTAAAAGCCAGGAGGGGTTTGCAGCTCAGTTCTGCAGAACGTTCTCTCTTTATAGGCTTGACAAGCCAAGGCAGCTAAAAAGTCTGGATATAGTTTTCTGATTCTCAAATATTGAAAATCAGCGCCTCTTGGCATTGTCACATGAACATTTAGGAGATCAAATGTTAGATTATATAGAAGTCGAATTTCGTTCCGGTCGGATGGGATATTATCAAAACTCCAGAGAATTGCCTGTGCAACCTGAAGATATGGTGATCGTAGAAGTTGAACGCGGAGAGGATTTAGCCCAGGTCGTTCACATGTGTGTAGATGTTGCCGAAGTCGAAGCACAATCCGGAGACAGTAAAATCCTGAACATTATACGGATTGTCGGAGATGCAGAGCTTGAACGCCTCAACAACATCGTTCTCGAAGAAGAAAAAGCGTCCAAGATATTTGTCGAAACGGTTACACGCTATCCCTTCGAGATGAAGCTCATCGAGGCTGTATATCAGTATGATGGCAACAAATTAACCTTCTTTTTTACCGCCGATGGCCGTATAGATTTCAGACTGTTTGTGCGGGAACTGGCCACAGTATTCAAAACCCGGATAGAACTCCATCAAACCACGGGCAGAGACGAAGCCAAGCGTTTGGGTGGATTTGGCATGTGTGGCAATCAGTACTGTTGCAGCACTTACCTCAAAAAATTTAACCAAGTCACGATCAAAATGGCTAAAGATCAAAACCTAGCAGGTAACCTTTCCAAAATATCCGGACCCTGCGGCAGACTCCTCTGCTGTCTCAATTACGAAGAGGACTTTTATATCGAAGAAGCAAAAGGCTTTCCCATCATAGGCATGTGTGTAGAAGTGGAAGGAAAACGCATGGTGGTCTTCAAAATAGATGTGATGTCTCACAAGGTGTTTTTGACCAACGATTTACAAGAGATGATCAGTCTCGATATAGCAGATTTTAACAAGCTCAAAGTTCTTGATATCCCGATTATTGAAAAATGCTAACGAACATATTCTCCGAAAATCCTACCAAAGTAGTTTCAGATATCGAAGCTCTAGGAATCCCAAAGTACAAGGCTAAGCAACTCCTAAAGTGGCTGTACATTCACTTTGAAAGTAATCCCGATGCTATGACAGACCTGTCTAAGAAAATGCGGGATGAACTCGTACAGCTCTACAGCTTTTCTTTACCGGAAATAGCCGAAACTCGTACATCGGTGGATCGTTCTTCCAAATACAAGTTAAAGCTGGCAGATGGAAACTTTGTGGAGATGGTGATTATCCCTGCTGCCAAAAAGAACACTCTCTGCATCTCCTCGCAAGTAGGATGTGCCCGCAACTGTAGCTTTTGTGCGACGGCCCAGATGGGCTTGATCCGCAATCTGGAGATATCCGAAATTGTAGGACAAGTAGTGTTGGCTGGTAAACTCGTCAAACCCAACAGGATCACCAATATCGTCTTCATGGGAATGGGTGAACCCCTAGATAACATTGATAATGTCCTCTCCGCTCTGGAAATATTGCAAGCGGAGGATGGCATATCTTTTAGCCCCAGAAGGACTACTATTTCCACCTGTGGAATAGTCCCCGCTATCATCAAATTGGCAAATAGCGGGATCCGCACAAAATTGGCAGTATCATTGAATTCTGCTATAGAAACCAAGCGCACAGAACTGATGCCAATCAACGAGACTTACCCCCTTGAAGAACTCAAAAAAGCACTGATCTACTTTCGCAAAAAGACCAGCTTCAAAGTCACTTTCGAATATATCATGATCCCGGAAGTAAACATGGCTTGGGAGGATATCAATGCCCTCAAAAAATACGTTTCAGATCTCTCCTGCAAGATCAATCTGATCCCTTGGAATCCAGTCTCCGGCATTGCATGGACTGCTCCTCGAAATAGCCATATCGATATGTTTTTAACCAATTCCCAAGTAATAAATCAAACCATTACACTGCGTAAAAGCAGAGGCAGCGACATACTCGGTGCCTGTGGTCAATTAGCTGCTACACAATCACAGAAGGAGTCTTTATGATCAACATCGAAAATATCGCCAGAGATTTGTTTGGTTCAGGACAGCCCTGCAAATGTGGGGGAGACCATAAGGTCTGTTTGGACTGTTTAGTTTGCAGAGCGGATAGTAGTGATATGCTCTATGAAGATCAAGGGATTGCACATATTGTGGATGCCACTATCCTACGCGCCGATGCCACCAGCCCGGATGTAGCGGAAATCTGCACCATGGCATTGGAATACGAGTGTGCATCTGTATGTATCAATTCTCATTTTATCGCTCAAATCAAGGGCATCCTCCAGGACAAGATCAAATCATGTACAGTTATCAATTTTCCTCTTGGTGCAGGAGACATCTCTGCAGTAGCTGCCGAAGCTTTGGCAGTCATTGATCTGGGTATCAATGAGCTCGATATGGTGCAAAACATCGCTGCAGCACGATCCGGTGATTGGGATTCTGCATACCGGACTATCCTCGAAGTCGGTAAGCTCTGTAATGCGCACGATGTGTTGCTCAAAGTGATTTTGGAGACCTGTTTTTTGACCGAAGAGCAGATCGTGATATCCTGTTTATATGCCAAAAAAGCCGGTGCGCATTTCGTGAAAACATCTACGGGCTTTGGCAGTGCCGGAGCCACAGCGGCAAACATCGCCCTGATGCGTGCGACAGTAGGTCCGAAGCTGGGAGTCAAAGCTTCTGGTGGAGTTAAAACCAAGGAACAAGCCAACCAAATGGTCGCTGCAGGAGCCAGTAGAATTGGAGCCAGTAGCGTTTCGGCATTGAAAAATTAAGGTTACTAAATGCAGATAGTATTGGCAGGTTACAATATCGACAAAAGTCTGATTGAGAGATTCATCGAAAATCAAGAGACTACTCCGGAGGTCATATCCGCGGCCTATGCCAGGATCAGCCGCAGCAGCAAATCCATATCTGAACTGCGTCAGGAAGCACTCTCCCAGATCAATAAAGCACGTACCTCAAATGAGAATATTATATTTGAGATGGGGCACAGCTCGGTGGCGGAGCATGCTGTTTTCAATATCGACATTATCGGTGTATCTCGACTCTTGACCGAAACTTTGCAAAGAAGCAGATTAGCTTCGTTTACAGAAAAGTCACAACGCTATGTTACCTTTCACAACGACTTTATAGTTCCTTCGGAGCTTGATCACGATCTCAAGGTGCAGTATGTCGCTCTAATGGGAGAGCTCTTTCGGGAATACCAACAAACGCTGGGTTCTTTACTGATCCAAGTGATGGCAGATTATCCATTGCTCAAGAAACGGGAACAAGAGGGCATGGCTAAAGAAGATGCCAGATACATCTTACCCCTGGCCACGAAAACCCAAATGGGAATGACGATTAATGCCCGAAGCCTCGAAGCTCTGCTGCGCCGTCTCAATGGGCTTAACACTAGCGAAGCTCTGGAGCTATCTCAACAGCTATATCGTGTAGTAAAAGACCTTACCCCCTCTCTGATTCGTTATACGGAGCCGGACTCGTTTTACCAAAAGTGTTTTGAGATGACTTTCCCCGGTTCATCCCAAAAACCTCGAAGTAGTGTAACATTGCTCAGTAGCCCAGATGAAGCCGATCTGCAAATCCTGGCAGCATTACTTTATTCCAATGCTCACACCGGCTATCAGGAAATTCTGGATTACTTGTCCCAAGCGGATGCTGAGGAAATAGCGCGCCTTAGTGAACAGCTTTATCAAGATATGCAAGTTTGGCACAAGCTTCCCAGAGCATTTGAAATGGCAGAATTTACTTTTGAATTACACATGTCCGAGAGCTGCTGGGCGCAGTTCAAAAGACACCGTTTATGCACCATTATCCGTCAAAAGCATAGCTTTGATGACCTTCAAATCGTTCCGCCCAATATTCCTGCCGACTCCCGTGAGCGGTGGGAGATACTGCTGGCAAAATCTTGCCAATTGGGGCAGTTAATCGAATCCAAGCATCCCGGTATTGGGGCTTATGCTCTCACCAATTCACATCAGGTAACTGTGCTCGTCCGCATGAATCTGCGGGAACTACATCACTTCGTACGCCTGCGTTCAGACGAGCATGCCCAGTGGGAGATTCGGGTCTTGTCCCAAGAGATTGCACGGATCATCAAAACTCTCTGTCCGATCACTGCAAAGTACCTCATGGGCAAGAGTGAATTTGTTCCATCTCAGCAAAGTAATTGACAAAATGACGGTATCTGAATTTATGCAAACACAAAGCGTCCCTGTAGCTCAGCTGGATAGAGTGGCACCCTCCGAAGGTGAAGGTCAGGCGTTCGAATCGCCTCAGGGACGCCAATTATGATATTCGCAAACGACGTATTAGTCACAATCGATAATATATCAAAACAAATTGGCGATAAAACCATCATATCCGAAAGCACATTTGGTATTCACCAATACGATAAGATTGGGTTAATCGGTGTCAATGGCTCCGGGAAAACCACGCTCTTAACTATGATAGCCGGACTCACAGACCCCAGTGGTGGTACCATTACATTTCGCAACAACACAAAGCTAGGATATTTGCCCCAAAACCCAATTGTCAATCCTGAGCTAACGGTATTTCAACATGTCCTTCCGGATCATCCTGACCATATTGAAGAAGATTACAAATACAAGTCTATACTCACCCAATTAGGTCTCACGGAGTTTGACAAAAAGTTCATATATCTATCCGGTGGTCAAAAACGTAAGGCAGATATTGCCCGTGTTTTGGTTTCCGAACCGGATTTGTATATCCTCGATGAACCAACTAACCATCTCGATTTGGACACTATAGAATGGCTTCAGGACTACCTCCTCTCAATCAAAAAGACCATTATATTCGTAACGCACGATCGTTACTTCCTCGATAGCGTATGTAACAAGATTTTGGAGATAGAAAATAATAACCTCTTCGTGTACAGTGGAAACTACTCCACTTTTGTGAAAGGCAAGATGCAGCGCGAAATCGATATCGAACGCAAAGATACCCGCCGTAAAGCTCAGCTCAAAAAAGAACTGGAGTGGCTCAACCGTGGTGCTCAGGCACGTACTTCAAAACCCAAACATCATGTCGAAAAGGTCAAAGAACTCCTTTCCAAGTCTTATCTTATCTCAAATGCAGAGCTCAATATTTCGTTCCAAACTGATCGTTTGGGGAAAACTATACTGGAGCTCCACAAGATAGCAAAGTCCTATAATGGCAATGAACTTTTCCGTGATGTGGAGCACAACTTTCAGCCTCGGGAAAGGATTGGCGTGATCGGCGATAACGGCTGTGGAAAAACTACTCTCCTCCGCATAATCACCGGAGACGAGGATCCCGATATCGGCAATATCAAAGCCGGAGTCAATACTCACTTTGCTTATTATCGCCAGGATGAGGATTCTTTTGATCCCAAGTTGTCAGTTTACGACTACATAGCACAATACGCAGAAGTCATCCGTACCAAAGACGGCACCAAGTTCACTGCTACCGAGATGCTGAAACGATTTTTGTTTGATGGCAAGATGCAGCAGATGAAACTGGAGTCCTTGTCCGGAGGAGAACGTAAACGCCTCTATCTCCTCAAATCCTTGATGTTTGGTGCAAATTTTATTATTATGGACGAACCCACCAATGATCTGGATATCCGTACTCTGGAAATCCTCGAAGACTATCTGGATGCCTTTGACGGATGCCTGCTGATCGTATCGCACGATAGGTTTTTCCTGGATCGTACTGTGGATTACCTATTCATCTTTGAGAACGGTATCATGCGGAAATTTGCCGGCAATTATTCCGATTATCTGCTAGTCAAACGCTTTGAAAAAGCTGAAATCGAAGATTTGCAAAACAAGTTAATCGTCCAACGTCCCAAACGGGCAAAGAAAGGCTTGAACTACAATGAACAGCAAGAACTGAAGAGGCTTGAGGCAGAAATATCCTATATGGAAGGTCGCATGGCGGAACTGGATGCCAAGATTACTGAAGAAGCCAGAACCCTATCCCATGAAGATTTTTCCAGGATCAGTCATGAAATCCAAGAACTCACGGACAAGCTGGAGAATATCCTGGACCGCTGGGCAGAACTGGATGATATTCAAAACGGCATCATTTCACCTGAGTAGGCAGTCATTCTTTCCACAGCCGTTTTCCAATTAATTTATAAATTTTAACCACATACAAATCATACAGTTAACCACTGTTCACGAAAAGTGAGCTTCCGCTTGTTGACAATGTACAAACACGCATTTACGGAACTGCAAGACATGCCGTCCCGAGGGGACTCAGGCTGTTGACAAAGTCCTCTCTACCATTGACAGCTCTTTATATACTAGGCATTCAACAAAATTTTGAAAAGTACAGGTTATTGCAGTGATGCCGAATTCAGCTTCGGCAGATAGAATGCAGTTCTATGTCTTTAGCGACCTAGGGTCGCTGTGGCAAAGCGGAATTTGCCACCCCTGATCCACCACCCGCGCTTAACATACCAATGACAAAGCGTCAGCCCGGCAGGGCGACATCCGATAGCGACGGGTTCGGAGCATTGCGCCAGCGATGCGTAGACCCTCGTTATGGTTCCACTCCCCAAGAGAGCCCTTCACGGTCGACACAAGGTCACTTTCTCATGCCTTGATCAAAACCGAGGTGATCCCCTCGTGCTTCCCTCGTGAAGCCCTTGTGAGTGCAAGGGGAACTCAACGCAAGTGCCTGTGAAATATCTGAGATGCATTGAAGCTGACATAAGATAGAGCAGTGGGATCTGAAGCCGGTTAACATATTACTTCACTTCCATTTTAAATACTGCTCCCTCTGAGCTATGGCGAATCTCCGTATATAGGATGATAATACTTCTTTAATTGGAAATTGAGGGGGAGTAATATCAGGGGATATTAATGCAAAAAACATCTTGACACAATGTGCGAAACTAATATTCTCCACTTGCAGAAAGCTAAATGTAAGTTATAATGTATTAAAGTGAAAATATGTTTTGTTAAGAGACGGCGTAAAGTGCTGTCGTTAAATATGTAATGAATATATAACAAGTAAGGTAGGAGACTAGTATGAGAAGGCTAATTACATTTATCTGTATAGCTTTATTATTTATGGGGGCATTGTATGCTGTCCCAACTGATTTTTTTAACCTCAAAGAATCAGAGATTACAACCGACGTTATTAACCAAATAAAAGTTAACAATTCACGCGTGGACCGTGTAGATCCCACTTGGGATTTTGGTTCCACTGCGATACCGGTGCAATTGCCGCTGGCGGGTGATTCCAGGTTTTTGGAAGATCAGCCTTGGAGAAAGAACTTTAGGCCGCACGTAGTGTACACGGGAACAGACTCGTTATATCTGTATTATAGCACGCCCACTCAGCATTTTGATATCTCTGTAAATCCCTTAAACCGTCTCGAGTTAATATTCACTCCCAAAGCATCGGCTATGCATTGGTATGGAACAGAAACACTGATTATTGGTGTAGCGCAGGTTAATAGAGATCCCAATCGTGTATTGGCAACTGCTGTTGTCACTATTACAGTTGATCCAGTAGATGATCCGATTATCCTCACATGCCCAGTGGAATTTCAAGAGATTGACCCTGATGGTACCACAGTTTACGTGATTCCCATGAACGAAGACGAAGTATTGACCGTCAATTTTACAGACTACAATGGTGTACGTTTGATTCAGAGCGTGGATAATCTCACAAATCCTAATGATTTTCAGTTTTTTATCACTCCTATTTTACCCCCTCCATATCTGATAAATTTCTTCCAAACGCCACTTTATACTGGCAAAACAGTTACATTTACTCCTATACCGAATTACTATGGAGACTACAGGTTTGTTGTTACAAATCTAGATAATAACGTCAACAACTATCTTACAGATAATCCTGTGTTTAATACTTGCCGTAACACTTTTGTGATCAGAGTGGCAAATATTAATGATGCTCCTGTGATAAACAGCTATCTGCCTGCTTCTTTAAATTTGGAATTGACCCAAGGGGATACACAGAATTTCTCTGTCAATGCCACTGATGCAGATGATCCCTATAGTACTACGGGAACTACCATGACATATACATGGACGGTAACCGGCAGCAACTATGGAACTCAAATCAGTCAGCAGATATCTACAACATCATCTGCAAATTACACATTCGACTATCCAGGCACTTTTGAAGTATCTGTGGTTGTTTCGGATGGAATAGTTACTCTTGATCCATTGGTTTGGACAGTCGAGGTTTTACCCAATGGTGTAATATTCTCATTACTGGGTGGAGTTTATACTCACGGTGTGGAGGTATCATTATCCACGCCCGCACCCTATCCGAATGCGCCGATCTATTATACCCTAGACGGCTCTACACCAGATGCAAATTCACCGGTGTATGATCCCGCAAATCCGATCGTCATAGGCATGATGAATACTGATAACATAGTAACTATCACCGCTATGTTTATCGATGACGTTTATGGCCCCTCTACAGTTCTTAGCCAGACTTACCACATTACTGGCGATGTAGGAACTCCGGTGTTTAACCTCACGCCTTATGATGCCGGGCTGAACACCTACATATATACAACCGAGCAAGATTTGACTATCAGTTCCTCGACACCGGGTGCTGAGATTTATTACACATATACCACTGATGGCAATCCTCCTGCGGATCCGGCCACGAGTGGTACGCTATACACTGCTCCGATTCACATAGGTGAAGATACCAGATTAAAAGTTCGTGCAATTGCCAAAAAGAACCTCTGGAACAATAGTGCCTATGCAGAGAACATGTTCCGTGTGACTGGAACTACCAGAATTGACCTCTACACGTTTGTACCCCCTCCGGGGACATATATCGTTCCAGTTGATTCTGTCTTTATGGTGACTGTAACAGGAATCCAGCTTTATCCTAATGATGCAAATACAGTCTTGCGTTATGCCATTAATGGCACACCAACTGCAAACTCGCCAATCTACACGGGTCAGCCAATTGCTATTGATGAACCCTCGTTTATCAGAATTAGGGCATTTAGAACTGACTGGGCTCCCAGTGTATATGCCGAAGGTATTTACATAATTAACAACCGTGTGATTATTCAAGCTCCTGTGTTTTCACCGGCACCAGGACAAACTTATACGGCTCCGATTAATGTGTCGATCAATAGTACGATCCCGTCAAATGGTAGAGTTTATTTTACCATTAGTTACGATGGCACAGAACCTCCGGATCCAAACGAAAATTCAATTCCGTACATTAGTAATAACCAAATCCTAGTAGACAGTTTCGAGACTGCCATCATCAAGGCTCGTGCCTATCATGATGATGTTCTCCCCAGCCCTGTTTACAGAGCTGGTTATACCGTCAGCGGACCCGTGGATAACCCTATGTTTGTTCCAGCTCCCGGGGCTTACGAAACTACCCAACATGTACTGTTGAGCACTGTTGCAACAAACACCCAGATATATTATACTTATTCCAATGATGTCACGGTAGAGCCCGCTGATCCCAACAATACAGGGGTCGGAACTCTCTATACAGGCGCTATCACTGCGCCGGAAGGTACCACGATTATCAAGGCCAGAGCCTATAAGAACAACTGGGCTCCCAGTGGTATCAGCAGAGGTGTTTACTATGTAAACATTTTAGCACCGCCCAGCTTTGTTACAGATAATGCAGTGATTTATACATCACCTGTAAATGTAGTACTGCAAACCGACCCCTTAAACCGGATTTGTTATACTACGGATGGGAGTGATCCCATGGCTATTGGCGAAAATATCACAAACGGAATCCTCTACGTGGGACCTATTACGGTTCCTGTACAAACAATAAGAACTATTAAAGCCAGAGCCATCCGCGACGGATGGAATCAAAGCGCTATTGCCACCAGAACCTATACAGTTACAGATCAAGTGGCAACGCCAACATTTACTGTCAATCTCCCCAATACGTATCTGAATCCCACTCAAGTGGGTTTATCCTGCGCTACTTCTGACATTACAATTTATTACACCACGGATGGAAGCGCACCCTCGATCAATAGCACACAATATACCGGACCTTTCTTTGTAAATGTTACCAGGACAATCAGAGCTATAGCTGTGAAAGCCGATTGGGCAACATCTGATATCCTTACTGGTGTGTACAACATCAGTGGGACAGTGGCTATGCCCGCCTTTACACCTCCTCCTACTACATCTCCCAATACACCTCCCACTGCACCATATACAAATGCAATCGACGTATGGATGTATAGCGCAACACCTGGTGCAATTATTCGATATACTACGGACGGCAGTGTACCTACTGCCACCCATGGCACGACCTTTGATATCAGCAGCCCTGTTCCTGTCAGTGCTTCTTTGACTATCAATGCTATTGCATACGTGGTTGGAGGTAATAGTTCTGCAATGGCCATAGGGAATTATGTGATAACCGGCACCGTAGAAACTCCTGTTTTTAGCTTAAACTCAGGTGCATATGCCGGAACTCAATATATTACCATTAGCAGCACTACTCCGGGTGCGACGATCTATTACACCACGGATGGTACTGTTCCCAATGCCGGCAGCAATGTATACACCGGACAAATCACAGTAACTCAGAGTACTACATTCAAAGCCATCGCTATCTTGAATGGTTGGGCGAATAGCGGAATCGGAGTAGCTTCATACATTATCAATTCTACCCCGATATCTTTGGTATTCAGCCCTCTTCCGGGCTCTCATTATGAAGAACTGGAGCTCAGGATTATTTCCTATCCATCCGATGCCACTGTTAATTATACCTTAGATGGCAGTGTCCCAAACCAAACATCATTGGTTTATGACAATCAAAATCCTCCGCAGATCACTCAGACGACGACGGTGAAGGCAATTGCTTATCATAACGAGTGGCCGACTCCTGTAGTTAAAACAGGTCAGTATAATTTCTTTGTCAGAACTCCTTCCTTATCACATTCAACCGGAGTTTACGCACAGGGATTTAATTTGGTCCTAACTCCCAATACCACAGGCTCTGAAGTGTATTATACACTTGATGGCAGTGATCCCACCACGAGTGCGACCAGAATCCAGTACACAGCACCTATTACTATATTACAGACCACGGTCTTGAGAGCTTATGGCGCCAGGAATAACTGGACAAACTCACCTGAAATAGCTGCTACCTTTACCATTAATGGTGCAGTTTCAATGCCTGTGTTCAGTATTCAGGGTGGCACATACAACGCTCCTATTACTCTGGGAATCAGTGCTTTACCCGCCGATGCGACTGTTCGCTACACTACAGACGGCAGCGTTCCTACCGCCACATACGGCACCATTTACAGCGGACCATTTAGCGTGCCGGAAAATTCAGTAGTGCAAGCTATAGCGTACAAAGAATTCTGGATTACTTCTTCGGTCGCTACTGCGAGCTATAAGTTCAGACCGGTCGCTCCAATATTTACCTTAATCGAGAGTTTAGCAGATCATAAAACTATCAGTCTCTCGACTTCACCGATAAATCAGACCTATATTCGCTATACAACAGATGGTATTACCCCTCCTTCACGTACCACCGGAACTCTCTATGAAGGACCATTCTCAATAAATGGAAATACCAATATCAAAGCTATAGCCTATCGTGATGCTAGCATAGCATGGGATGTGTCTTTGATTTCCGAAGCCGGCTATACTATGAAAGTCACCGCTCCGGTGTTTTCTCCTGTATCGGGTGTTTATAGTCAGGCTCAAACTGTACAGTTTACAAACACGGATTATGATCACATTTACTACACACTAAATGGACCTGATCCTACAGCTGCCAGTATTGAATATACAGGGGCTTTTGTAATCAATACAGGTACAATAGTAAAAGCAATAGCCGTGAAGAACAATTGGATTGATTCAGATATCACGACTGCTACCTATACCTTCCAGTTACCTGCACCGACATTTAGTTCTGTAACCGGAACTTACCCCAATGCGATCAATCTCACAATGGCTACGATTGCCGGCGCAGAGATTCGCTATACACTGGATGGATCAGAGCCGACCTCGACATCACTACTCTATACTCCTATTGTATCCATTAATTCTTACACAGTTGTAAAAGCGAAGTCATTCTTAGTGGGTTGGAATCCTTCAGAAACGACTACTTCCACCTACTCTTTCCAAGTCGGAACTCCTTTCTTTACACCTGTATCAGGAGCTTATACATCTACTCAGTATGTTCAGATCGAATCTGCTACTTTAGGTGCAGAGATCCGCTACACTACGGATGGAGTAACAGTTCCTACAGCAACTTCGCCCTTGTATTCAGCACCTATCACAGTGCTTGAACATACTTCCGTATTAATCAAAGCCAAGGCTTTTAAGACAGACTGGGTTACCAGCAACGAAGCTCTTGGAGCCTATTCAATTACAGGTCCTGTATTGGTAACCGGCGGTGTCAATGGTAGCAATGCCTTTACACCTGCTCCCGGTGTTTATACTGTTGCACAGAATGTAAGTATCAGTGGTTCATTCGATACACTGCCAGGTGATGTTATTCGCTTTACTCTGGATGGATCTGAACCGGATGCCAACTCCCTCATATTCCCGGGTATTTTAAACTTACCTGACGGTGTATTATCCACAATCAAAATCAAAGTGTTCCGCACTGGCTGGGCTCCGAGCACTACTATCACCGGTGTTTACAACATTACCGGACAAGTAGTAATCTCGAATAATATATTTACACCAATTGGTGGCACCTATCAGACAGCACAGGCTGTTAGCTTGAATCAGGTAACCACGCCAGTGGGTGCAACTCTGCGCTACACTATGGATGGAACAGACCCTACGAATGCATCCCCGGAGTATGTAAGTCCTCTTATCATTCCCGCGGGAGTTATCACCACCGTAAAAGTACGAGGATTTAAGCAAGATTGGATACCCAGTGCTATTGAAACTGCTGTGTACACTATCAGTCCTCAGGTTGTGTTTGTAGATCCAATCTTCACCCCTGCTTCCGGTATGGATGCAGTTTCGGTGTCCATCGGAACTACCCTGCCTGCAAATGCGATAATTTACTACACATTAGATGGCAGCACACCCACTGAGGCGTCTGCTGTTTATTCCGCTCCGATATTGATTCCAGTTGGCATTGCCACTATTATCAAAGCCCGAGCTTTTGCAGTGAACTACTCACCTAGCAATGTGGTGGTCGCAGCCTATAATGCAAACATCCTGCCTACACCGGTGTTTACTCCTGCTGCAGGAACATACAGCACAGTTCAAAACATCTCGATTAGTGTAGCTATTCCCAGCTCTACCATTTACTACACGTTGGATGGAACAGATCCCACGACAGCATCCACTCTCTATACTGCACCTGTAGCTTTGCAGCTGAACCAGATTTATAATTTCCGGGCTAAAGCATATAAAACCGGATATTTTGAAAGCCCTGTTGCCGTCGCTACGTACAATATGACAGGTGTGGTGGCAGATGTAGCGTTCAGTATTCCGGGAGGAACTTATTCCGGAGCACAGAGCGTGGCACTTTCTACAACTACAGTAGATGCAATTATTCGCTATACATTGGATGGAACCGAACCTACAGCAACATCGACAAGATATTACACTCCGATTGATGTTCCCGCTATGACTACTACGACCATCAAAGCGAAAGCCTTTAAGTTCGGCTGGACTCCCAGTAATACAGTCACCCATGTATATAATATCAATGGCGCAGTCAGCCTGAGTGCTACATTTAATTGGGCACCCGGTATTTACCAAACTGCGCGCAATATTGTGATAACTCCCACGGTTCTGCCCACCGATGCCATAGTGCGTTACACAACGGATGGCACAGATCCAACAGAAACATCGGCAGTTTACTCTGCACCAATCAGCTTGGGACTGAATAGTTCTACGATGATTAAAGTAAAAGCCTTCAAAACAGATTGGTTACCTAGCAATACTATATCCGCTTTCTATCAGATAACCGGACAAGTTGCGATGAGTACTCCAATGTTTAGTCCCGTCTCCGGGACATACCAGACTCAGCAGTTTGTTACCTTGAATCAGGTTACTACACCTGCAGGTGCTACCCTTTACTATACTCTTGACGGTAGCATCCCAACATTGGCTTCACAGGCGTACAGTCCCAGTAATCCGATTGCGGTTCTCCTTAATAGTGCGGCAACCATTAATGTTATTGCTTTCCTGGATAACTGGATAGCAAGTGATATGATGAGTGCATCATACAATATTACAGGTGCTGTGACATTGGCTGCTCCATTGTTGAGCCCTGCTCCGGGGACGTATAGTACTCACCAGAATATCACTATCAACGGTGCTACCCCTAGTGACGCTGTGATTCGTTACACACTTGATGGAACAGATCCGACAGCGGCTTCACCTGTATACACAACGGCTATCAGTTTACCGATGGCACAAGTGACTACAATTAAGGTAAGAGCCTTCAAAAACACCTGGGCAAGCAGTGCAATCGTGACCGGCGTTTACAACATGACCGGTCAGGTAGCTGTGATACAACCAGTGTTTGATCCTGCTCCAGGTTACTACTCTACTCCTCAATTGGTAAGTATAGTGGCAACTACGATACCTTCAAATGCGGTGATCCGTTATACCACAAATGGGGATAATCCTACATCAACATCACCTCAATATGCCGGACCTATCAGCATCCCCGGTGATACTCAGGTATTGATCAAGGCAAGAGCCTTCTTCACAGATTGGATAGCCAGTGAAGTATATACCGGTCTCTACAATGTTACCGGTGTTGTAAATCCTGTGGTATTTAATCCCATTGGTGGCACTTATCAAAATGCACAGAATGTAGTATTGACTACTCCTACGCCATACTCCAGTATTTACTATACTGTCGATGGCAGCAACCCCAGTCAAGCTTCGTCTCTATACACAACGGCAATAAACGTACCCGTAAATACATCCATGACTATCAAAGCTAAGGCTTATAGATCAGGATGGACAGAGAGTACGATTTCACAACAAACCTACAATATCACAGGCCAGGTAACACTCAGTATGCCAGTATTCAGCGTGGCATCCGGAACATATCAAACAGCGCAAACTGTAGAAGTCTTATCCGTTCCAAGCCCCAGTGATGCAGTCATTCGATATACTACTGATGGCTCAGTTCCCACAGAGACTTCGACGATATATTCGGCCGCTCTCACTATTCCCTTGAATACCGTAAGACAGATCAAGGTGAGAGCCTTTAGAGCCGGTTGGTTACCCAGTGATATATATACAGCAGATTATGTGGTAACAGGACAGATAACTCTTTCAGCTGCAATGTTCACTCCGACTCCGGGAGTATATACAACATCCCAAACTGTCACTTTGAACACTGCAACCATTCCCGCTGGAGCAACCCTGCGCTATACCTTGAATGGTTCCGACCCTGATGAGAACTCTGCCTCTTACTTCAGTCCTATAGTTCTTGCTTTGAATAGCGTTACAACAATCAAGGTTAAAGCTTTCAAGGCAGATTGGACTGCCAGTGACATCGTCTCTGGTATTTACACTATTACAGGTCAAGTAAGCTTTACTTCGCCGGTGTTCACACCTGCAAGCGGAAACTATAGCTCGACCCAAACGGTAAGTATCTCAAGCCCAATTCCTGCAGATGCAACCGTGAGATATACCACTGATAGCAGCGACCCCTCTGAAACAGTCGGCACGATCTATAGTGCTCCTCTAACAGTTAGTGTCGGACAGACCATCAAAGCTATAGCCTACAAAGCAAATTGGGTATCTTCCTCAATAGCGATGGCAACTTATCAATTCGACGTAAGTGCACCATCCTTTACCCCTCTATCAGGATCCTACCCCGATGCGCAGACTATTACACTCACTACTCCTACAAATGGTGCCAGCATCCGCTACACATTGGACGGCAGTGACCCCACGGATGTATTTGGTATGCTCTATACTGCACCATTTACAGTTAGTCAAAGCACTATCGTTAAGGCGATTGCTTACATGACAGGATGGAACTCATCCCCTGTTGTTAGCTCTGTATATGCGATTAATGGTGCTGTCGCCAATCCGATCTTCAATCCCATTGCAGGAACATATAACACTGATCAATTGGTTGGTATTACATCATTCCCGGGGGACGCATCGATTCGGTATACTACAAATGGAACCGATCCCACTCCAACCACAGGAACACTTTATACTGTACCTGTGGCGATTACTGCTAATACCACATTGAAGGCAATAGCTTTCAAGACCGATTGGATAAATTCTGAAGTAGCAACAGCTGTTTATAATTTGCAAGTGTTGAATCCTATGTTCTCTATAGTATCAGGGATTTATACCAGCGGGCAGTCACTGACATTGAACGTCAGTACTCCCGGAGCTCAGATTCGTTATACTACAAATGGAACAAATCCATCTCCTACTGACGGAACATTGTACACGGCTCCGATAACAATCAACTCGTCGCAAACTGTAAAAGCTATTGCTTATAAAACAGGATGGCTTAGCAGTGCGATTATAATGGAATCTTACGAGATTACTGGAGTCGTTGCTGATGTAGTGTTTAACCCTCTGGGTGGAACATTCCAAAATGTTCAGAGCGTAAATCTCTCAACTACCACTGCTGGAACCACGATCCGATACACAACTGATGGCAGCAATCCAACCGATGCTTCCCCAGCGTATTCATCGGCTATCATAGTTCCGCTCAATACTTCAATGACTATCAAGGCCATAGCTTATAAAGCCGGATGGGTCACCAGTGGCATTACTCAACAAACCTACAATGTCACCGGAACAGTAGAATTCCCTGCAACGGTATTCTCTCCTACTCCTGGCGTATACACTACGGCTCAGAATATTACAATAGCGTTCCCGACTCCTCAGGATGCAAATGTACGCTATACCTTAGATGGTACGGAACCAACCACAACGTCTCAGCTCTATACCGGTCCGATCAGCTTAGCTTTGAATACTAACATGACTGTCAAAGTCAAAGCCTTCAAAACCGACTGGACACCGAGCTTGACCTATACCGGGATATATACAACAACCGGAACAGTACAGATGTCCGCACCATATTTCTCACCTGCTGCTGGACTCTATACATCAGCACAAACTGTGTCTATAAATTCAACAACGGTACCTACGGGTGCTGTAATACACTACACTATGGATGGCTCTGACCCCAATAACACTTCACCGATTTATACCACTCCTATTAGTATCGGAGTGAATACATCTGTAGTGATTCGGGCACGAGCATATCTGAATAATTGGTTGCCTAGTACAATCCATACTGCAGCCTATACTGTAACAGGCCAAGTCAGTATTGCCGATCCAGTATTCACACCTGCTGCCGGCTTGTATCAAGCTGCTCAGTTTGTGACACTTAATACTACAACCCAGCCTGCTGGCTCACAACTGCGCTATACCACAGACGGAACGGATCCAACTGCAAGCTCTGCGCTATATACATCAGCAATAGAACTCGCGATCAATACTCAAACCTCTATCAAGGTGAGAGCGTTTAAAACAGACTGGATACCAAGCCCAGTCTACACCGCAGATTATACGATTACGGGCCAGGTCTCCTGGACAGGAAATCAATTCACACCTGCTGCCGGTATTTATACTGTTGCACAAAGTGTGGCGATCTCTGCTGCTCCGTTCCCATCCGCATCCACAGTCCACTATACAACTGATGGCAGTGAGCCCGATGAGACTTCTGCAATCTACACTGCTCCAATTGAGATCCCATTGAACACTGCGAGCATGGTCATCAAAGCCAAAGCATTTAGTGCAAATTGGATTCCCAGTGAAACGATTTCTGCCACCTACAGTGTGACAGGACAAGTGACATTGCAAATAAATCCATTCAACGTACTGCCCGGTATTTATACCACGGCTCAAACAGTGCAAATTGCTCCGGCTACACTGCCGACTAATGCCGTCATTCGATACACTATAGACGGAACGGATCCCACCGTTCAATCGCTGTCCTATACCGATCCTTTGGTCTTTGCCTTAGATACTATTACAACTCTGAAGATCAAAGGTTTTGCCGAGAACTGGGTAGCAAGTGACGTTCAAACCGCCGTCTACACTATCACCGGAACTGTCGCAGATCCGACGCTATCTCATGCAGATGGTATCTATTCGGAATCATTCGAGCTGTTGATCCAAACTACCACTCTCGGTGCGACGATACGTTACACCTTGGATGGAAGTGATCCTCTCGAAACATCTCCGATCTATACTGAAGGAATTGAGATCCCGGAATTGATCTACGACTATACTGTAAAAGCCAAAGCATTCAAACAGGACTGGGTTTCAAGTGGTATAGTTACCGGCACTTATTCGGTGCTACTCTTGCCCATCAATGTTCGTGCCTTTACATATTCCGGATATATTCGCGTGATATGGAACTCACCTATAGCCACCAGAACATTAGACAGCTTCAATGTATATCGTAGAAGAATTGGCGAAACTCAATTTGTAAAAATGAACACCTCTCCGATTGTTGCAACTCAGGATTCGCTGTATTATTATGATGATTATGCAATTCTGAACAATCAATCATACCAATACTATGTTACAGCTATCTATAATGGAATAGAGAGTAACCCCAGTATGACAACAACGATTGAGTATCAATCCCAAGATTTGACGATTAGTGATGTGTCTCACGTTTATCCAAATCCTGCGATTACTTCATGTAAAATCAAGTTAGTACTTTCTAGGAACGACAACGTGCAAATCAGTGTTTCGATCTATGATTTTGCAGGTAAGAAAGTACAGACACTCACTGTCCCAACGACCAGTGCAAACTTAATTGAAATTCCGTGGGACCTCAAAACCTCAGGTGGGGTAAAGGTGGCACGGGGAACCTATTTTGCCAGAATTGTGGCCAATGATGGTATTAACCGTTCCGAAAAAGTAATCAAGATTGCTGTGAAGTAGGGGAGGATAAAATGAAGAAGATAAACAGAAAAAACGGTGTTAGCATGAGAAAGATATTGATCATAGCATTATTGTTGATAGCTGTTACAGCTATCTATGCCCAAGATAACAATTCAGGTGCCGCCTATATCCGTATGGGTATAGGCGCCAGAATAATGGCAATGGGAGATGCCGGTACAGCTACTACCGGTGATATCACTGCCGCATATTGGAATCCGGCCGGACTTTACAACATCAAAGATATTGAATTTGCATCAATGTATAATCTGAAAATGGGATACGATCGCAGCTTCAAATATGCAGCCTTCGGGAGAAGATACAGCTTTGGTTCTTTAGCCCTCAACTGGGTTAATGCCACTGTTGATGATATCGAAGGATTTACAGATCAGGACCAGCCGACAGGTTTCTTCAATCACAATGAACACAACATTGGCCTTAGCTATGCAAATCAGATGTGGAATATCCAGTATGGGATCACTCCCAAAGTCTATCTGTCCATGATGGATGGTGAGACAAAATCCGGGTTTGGCCTTGATCTGGGAGCCAAGTATGATATCAATCAGTACTTAGTCGCTGGTCTCATGATTCGCGATGCGTATGGCTCTATAGATGGAGATGCCATTCCATACCAGCTCTCATTAGGGGTTGCAGCTTACCCATTTTTGGGAATTACACTGGCCGGTGATGTGAAGATGGAAAAATCTGAAGATCCGGTTTTTGCGATTGGCGCAGAGTATTGGACTTCCATCGGTAAGGATACGGAAGCAAATTCAAAGCTTTCAGTAGTTTCCGTTAAAGAACGTAACACGTGGCAGGATGTTCTTTCCAACGCTCAGACTGGTGTCCGCCTGGGATTTAATGATGGACGTTTCTCTGTTGGTACTGGTTTGAAGCTTCGTAACCTGCAATTGGATTATGCCTATAGAATTAATAACCACGATATCTTTAACGACGATCATATCGTCTCGATGATTCTCCGCTTCTAATGAAGTGGAATCAAAGGAGATATTGATATGAAGTATGTATTAATCGTTCTGGGCTTGCTACTGACGGTAGCAAGCCTTGCCGGGATAGGACTCCAAGGAGAGCGTTATGCTCTGGATGGCATAGAGTTTTATCAACGTGGTGATTACACTGATGCAATCCATTCTTTTAAAAGTGCAGACAAGGCAGCCAATGGCTCCGTTCCTGAATATTTCTACTGGCTGGGACGTTTGAATATTGCCGTTGCTGATACAGTCAACGCCAGGATATGGCTAAATAAATACGTTGGTTCGAAAGACTCGAAGTATTCTCATGAAGTCAAAAACTATCTGGAGATTATGGATAGACAGTACTTGATATTCGAGAAGATCACTATGCGAGAAATGCCATCGTACCTCAACAGCCGTAATTCTGATTATGGCGCAATCGTCAGTCCGGATAAAAAGTATATGTACTTTACATCCCTGCGTCCTTCCAGATACGATAAGGAAAACATCTATCGTTCCGAGAAACTAAACAATACTTGGAGCAAACCACAGTTGGTTACAGAACTCAGTACCGACAAAAACGAAACCATAGGCTCAATCACTCCAGATGGAAATACTGCCTATGTCTTTGGTAATTATGAACGGGGCAAGATTGATGGTGACTTGTACACGAGCACTTACTCCGGTAAATGGGATAACCCCAAACCAATTCAGAGATTAAACACTACTCAGGTCGAATTACAACCGATGTGCTATGAAGATCAGTTGTTGTTTTTTGTTTCTTCCCGTCCTGACGGTATTGGTGGAACCGATATTTATGTCAGCTCAAAGCTGGATGGCGAATGGCAAGAACCGATCAATCTGGGTCCCATGATCAATACAGTTGGAAACGAACAAACCCCATTTTTGGATTGGGATGGCAAAACTCTGTTCTTTGCATCCGACAACCATGTTGGATTTGGCGGCTACGACATCTTTAAGGCCGTTAAAATCGGTGATAACTGGACGGATTGGTCTATTCCCGAAAACTTGGGTTTACCGATTAATTCCATCAAAAATGATCGTTACTACTATCACATCAAGAACACTAACGAAGCAATTTTTAGCACAGACCGTCAAGCGGAAGGTTTCGAAAATCTATTTGCACTGAATCTTGTATACGCTCCCCGGGAATATTTGATCGTTGATAAGACAACCGGTGACAAGAAGACAGTATTTGATGAAACAGATGTTATTGCACAGAAGAAACCTACCAAGTCTCCCATTCGATTCACCGGAAGAATCACTGATGAGGACAGAAATCCTATAATGGCAGATGTTATTTTCAATTATGACATTGATGAAAACAGCTATCGTGATGTAACAGGTACAGACAATAATGGTAGATTCGACATCACATTGCCATACGCAGATAAATATGTGGTAACCGTGAATAAAGATGGTTATTTCATCAGTTCAAAAGAGTTTTATCCCACTGATGATTCTACCACAGTTGAGATCAATTTCGAACTGCAAAAAATGGTCGTGAAGAAGGTCTTTGTCTTCAATAATGTTCAATATGAATTTGATAGTGCTGTCATATTAGAGAGTTCCTATCCAGTATTAAATGATATTGTATTATCAATGATCAACAATCCGGAAATCAAAATCGAAGTATCAGGGCACACCTGTAATATCGGAACAGCTAAGTACAATCTCAAGCTCTCCGAGCGTCGGGCAAAGTCCGTCGTTGAATACTTGCTATCTAAGGATGTAGAACCTGAAAGACTGACATTCAAAGGAATGGGGCTTACAGCTCCTATAGCAGATAATGGTACTCCTGAGGGCAGGATTTTGAATCGCAGAGTCGAGGTCAAAGTAGTAGAATAACAAATCAGTAATCTAGATATGGCTCGATGTTTGCGCATCGAGCCTTTTTTTTATTACCTAAGACTGTTACATGCATAAAAAAGTGATGGAATATGGCTTTTTTACGCCGGGTTAAACGAGCATAATTAATATCAATCCCTCACCCTCCACTAATTGGCAATGCTCTGTAATCCCTGAAATGACGCTTTGGATGCAGCTATTATGTTACTTACTTCTGTCCCGGGTGATACTCTCGTGATCCCCTCGTGAAGCCCTCGTGTGAGCCCGGAAGCACGTGAGAAGCATCCCGAATCCACAACTCAATTATCAAAGCAATGATGTACCTCAATCCAATATGTAAAAACAGAAAAAACATCATGATTATAGCATGCTGTAACCCACTGCAAAATATGGTGATTATAAACGTGAAATAAGTGACTAAAATTCTTGACAAAAAACCGCTATCATTTTATTTTGCAACCAGATAAAGAAAATTAGATCTGCGCATTGTGCAGTTCTAGAACAGATCGGCTTAAATAGTATCATAAATGACTAGGAGATAATAGATTATGCAAGATCAAACCTACACTGCCAGTAATATCAAAGTCCTCAAGGGGCTTGAGGCTGTCAGGAAAAGACCCGCCATGTATATTGGTGGAACCAGTGAGCGGGGATTGCATCACCTTGTTTATGAAGTGGTGGACAATTCCATAGATGAAGCCCTTGCCGGCCATTGTGATCAAATCAAGGTCTCAATCACACGTGAAGGCTTTATAGAGGTGGACGATAATGGACGTGGTATTCCTGTGGACCTTCATAAGGAAATGGGCATCCCGGCTGTACAAGTAGTAATGACGGTGTTGCATGCCGGCGGAAAGTTTGACGATAAATCTTATAAAGTATCTGGTGGACTGCATGGTGTAGGTGTTTCCGTAGTTAATGCTCTATCAGCATTTTTGGAAGTCAAAATCCACAAGCATGGCAAAATATACATTCAGCGTTACGAAAAAGGTTTCCCTGTTACCGAATTGAAAGTGATTGGCGATACTAATCGTACAGGAACTATCATCACATTTAAACCCGATGAATCTATATTTGAAACTGTAGAATTTAGTTTTGATTATTTGACGACGCGCTTGAGAGAGCTTGCTTTCCTGAACCGTGGAGTACGTATTGTCCTCAAAGATGAACGTGCCGACCGTGTGCATGATTTCAAGTATGATGGTGGAATAATCTCGTTTGTAGAGTACTTGAATCAAAACAAAAAACCTCTGTTTCCCAAGCCGATCTTTATCGAAAGTGATAGAGAGGGAATGGCATTTGAAGTAGCTATTCAGTACAATGAAGGCTATCAAGAGAATATATTCAGCTTTGCAAATAATATCAACACAATAGAGGGCGGTACTCATCTCAGCGGCTTTAAATCCGGCTTGACCAGAGCGGTGAATTCTTATATCAAAAATGCTGATATGCTAAAGAATGAAAAAGTATCACCTTCGGGCGAAGATATTCGTGAAGGTTTGACTGCTGTCGTAAGTGTCAAGATCACCAATCCTCAGTTTGAAGGCCAAACAAAAACAAAACTGCAGAACTCTGATGTAGAGGGAATAGTCAATTCCGCCGTCTATGAAAAACTGATGACTTTCTTTGAAGAGCATCCTGCTGAAGCTAAAAATATCGCTAATAAAAGTATCAATGCAGCCCGCTCCAGAGAAGCTGCACGTAAAGCTCGAGAGCTTACCAGACGGAAGTCCGTTTTGGAAAGCGGATCCTTACCGGGTAAATTGGCAGATTGTACCTATAATGACCCCTCGAAGACTGAACTCTTCCTGGTGGAGGGAGACTCTGCGGGTGGTTCCGCCAAGCAAGGACGTGATCGCGCATATCAGGCTATTTTACCGCTTTGGGGAAAGATGCTGAATACAGAGAAAGCTCGAGTGGACAAAGTCTTGAATAATGACAAGATTCAGCCTATAATATTGGCTATCGGTGCCGGTATAGGCCAAGAGTTTGACATTGCCAAGATCCGGTACAATAAAATAGTTATCATGGCGGATGCTGATGTCGACGGTGCTCATATTGCTACCCTGCTACTCACCTTTTTCTTACGCTATATGAAACCATTAATAGAGCATGGTCACATTTACATTGCCAAACCACCTTTATTTTTGGTGCGGAAAGGTAAGCAAAAGCGCTATGTATTTACTGAAGAAGAGAGAGATGCAGCGGTACAAGAATTTGGATTGAAGGGCGTGATAATCCAGCGTTACAAAGGTCTTGGTGAAATGAATCCGGAGCAATTGTGGGAAACTACTTTGAATCCTGATTTCCGAACAATGATATCTATCAAGATGGACGACGCTATTGAAGCTGATCGGATGTTTACTGTCCTTATGGGTGATGAAGTAGAACCCCGACGCGACTTCATTCATGCTAATGCACGCTATGTCAAAAATCTTGATGTATAAAAGAGGAGAAGAAGATAGATGTCCGACAACACTAAAATAATCCATGTTCAAATAGAAGATCAACTCAAACAGGCTTATTTGGATTACTCCATGAGCGTGATTGTGGCGAGAGCTCTACCCGATATCCGGGATGGTCTGAAGCCTTCTCAACGCCGTATTATTTTTGCAATGCACGAACTAAATTTGAATCCCGGTGGCCATTTTCGTAAATGTGCAAAAATCGCCGGTGATACATCCGGTAACTACCATCCACATGGCGAACAGGTGGTTTACCCTACGTTGGTGCGCTTAGCGCAGCCGTGGAATATGCGTTATCCTCTTATTGATGGTCAGGGTAACTTTGGCTCCATCGATGGTGATCCGCCTGCAGCAATGCGTTATACGGAAGCACGACTGCATAAAATCACTATTGAAATGCTTGATGAATTGGATAAGGATACAGTCAACTATAAATCCAACTATGATGAGACCAGAAAAGAACCTGAAGTATTCCCCAGCCGCATCCCCAACCTCATGATAAACGGTTCTTCCGGTATCGCTGTTGGTATGGCAACCAATATGCCTCCTCACAATATCGGAGAAATCTGTGATGCTATGATAGCTTTGATAGATAATCCAGATCTGGAACCGCTTGATATGCTCAACTATATCAAAGGACCGGATTTTCCAACAGGTGGATTCCTCTTGGGAACAGATGGAGTGAGAGACTATTTTGAAACCGGTAGGGGACGTTTAATCGTACGCGGAAAAGCCGATATCGAATTGAATCATAATGAACAAGAGACAATCATCATCCGCGAGATCCCATATCAATTGACCAAGACACTCCTCATAGACAGAATTGTGGAGCTTGTAAAAGATAAGAAAATCGAAGGTATTAGCGATATACGCGATGAATCCGGCCGTGATGGAATGAGATTGATCATTCAAGTGAAACGGAATCATGATGCCCAAGTAGTCCGTAATCTCTTGTACAAATATTCACAATTGCAATCCACTTTTGGTGTGATCAATCTGTGTCTGATTGATGGAATCCCACAGGTAGTAAATGTCAAATCCCTGTTAATGCACTTTATCCAGTTCCGTCACGATGTGATCTTGCGTCGCACCTTGTTTGAACTGAGAAATGCCGAGGACCGCCTGCATATCTTAGAAGGTTATCGTATAGCTCTGGACAATCTGGATGAAGTGATTGCCACAATTCGGGCTTCACAGACCACTCCGGAAGCAAGTGAGCAGTTACAGAGTAAATTTGGCCTCTCAGAAATTCAAGCCAAAGCCATTTTGGAAATGAGACTGCAGAGATTGACCGGACTTGAACGCGAGAAGATAGAAGCTGAATACCGTGAACTGCTGCTTACAATCAACAGACTCAGAGAGATTGTGGAAAAGCGTGAATTGCGGATGCAGATCATCAAAGATGAAACCATAGAGATCCGCAATAAATTTGCAGGACCCAGAAAGACTTCGATCATTGAGTCCTTTGGCTCAAACTTTAACATGGAAGATCTCGTTGCCGATGAATTGGTAGTCGTGAGCATTACCAAAGATGGTTATGTAAAGCGCACACCAGTAGACACATACAAGGTACAAGGTCGTGGCGGTAGGGGTCTATCCGGTTCCAACCTGAAGGCTGAAGACTTTGCCCAATATGTCTTCGTGGCATCAACGCATTCCTATATTCTATTGTTTACCGATTTGGGAAGATGCTACTGGCTGAAAGTGTATGAAGTACCTGAAGTCGGAAGAACTGCAAGAGGCAAGGCTATTGTTAACCTGGTCCAATTCCAGGAAAATGAGAAGATTAAAGCCTTTGTAACTATCAAAAAGTTTATCGATTCTCAAAATATCATCATGTGCACAAGAAATGGATTGATCAAAAAGAGTCCAGTCCCTGCGTTTTCTCGTCCTCGCAATGGTGGCATTTTGGCTATTAAATTGGTAGATGGAGATGAGCTGATTGATGCAAGAGTATCAGACGGCACAGATGATATCCTGCTGGCGACACATAATGGCTATTGTAATCGCTTTAGTGAAGCTGACGTTCGAGAAACAGGACGCTTTACTCAGGGCGTTCGCGGCATAAATCTACGTGATGAAGATTATGTGATCTCCATGACTGTGATCAAGCAAGAAGATTTTAATGAAACCGATGTCTTGAAGACGAAAACAATTCTTGCCGTGAGTGAAAATGGTTTTGGGAAACGTACTCCTATCTCTTCATATACAGCTACACGTCGCGGTAGTAAGGGTGTTATTACTTTGAAAACAAATGCTCGTAACGGTCATTTGGCTTCATTGATGATGGTGGAAGATAATGATGACTTGATGATCATTACAAAAGCCGGAATGATAATCCGTAAGAAAGTTATAGATATCTCGGTGATTAGTCGTAACACTCAAGGTGTACGTCTGATCAATCTTGTTAGCAAAGACAAGGTTTACGATATCACATACGTTCCTGCCGAGCCGGATGATAGTGAAATCGATAAAGAAGTGGAAGAGCTCACCAAAGATGCGCAAGCTCCCGTCCATCCAGTATCCGACGATGTAGATAAGTATGACGCCGATGTATTGGACAATGATATCATTGATGAAGATGAAGAATTGGATGAGACAGAGGAAATTCAAGAAGATTAGATTTGTATTAGCAGTAGTTTTTATTGTATTAACTGCTTGCGCTAATAATTCCTTGATTCCTATAGCCGGTAATGGCTCTACAATCGAGGATGGATATGCTGTGATGAGGACGGATAGCTTATTGATTGCTATCCGTCCCCAAGTTATGTATGGCTCGCAATCGAGCTATCGGCCAAAGTTTTTCAGCGTTTACCTCAGGATCAAAAATACCTCAAACAGATCATTAACATTGGACTCGAAACACATCAAGGCTATATCAGAGGGGATGCAATTTGATCCTATTCCGCTCCAACACATACTATCGACTGTTCAAAAGGATATGTTGTTGAATCAATACGACGATCTGTTTAGCCAGGAATCAACACCAGACATCCGGGGAAATCAGCAGCAAGTGGTCTCTGATCTTATCAATGGATACTACTCCTTTGGAGATATTCTACCAGGGACAACCAAGATTGGATACGTATTCTTTAATCCCAATTTGCAAAAAGCGAATAGACTCCAGTTTTACGTATTCGGTTCGATGATCTATTTCGCCAGGCCCAATATGAACAAATGACTTGACAGTTAATACCCGCTCTGTTATATTAATACTGATTTTTTGAATCCAACAATAAATTCTCAAAGGGAGAGACCATTGTTAATACAGAAGTATTTTGAGACTCGTCTTGAACTCGTTGAAGCCGGGTTGAAGCATTACTTAACATTCGACAAAAAGTATGCTGAGGAACTCAAGGAGGCGATGAGCTATGCCGTCTTCTCGAGTGGTAAGCGGTGGCGTCCTCTTCTGTTGATCTCGATCTATGAAATGCTCCAAGGTTACCAGAAGAATAAGCAGCTGAGCTCGATCATACCTGCAGCTTGTGCGGTAGAGATCATGCACAACGCTTCAATAGTTCATGATGATTTACCTTGTTTAATGAATGTGAAAGAACGTCGGACCAAACAATCTGTTCACAAATTTTATGATAACACAACCGCTATATTGGCAGGTGATGCTCTATATACATTAGCATTCGAGGCTTTAGCTGACATTCCGGACAAAAAAATGGGTTTGCATGCCACTCGAATATTAGCCGGCTACACAAAGACTTACGGGCTGATTGGGGGGCAGGCAGTTGATCTTTTGAACAAGCGCAAGGTAATGAAGATCAATACCTTAAAATACATCGATTTAAAAAAAGTAGGTGCTTTAGTTCAAGCTTCCGCAGATATTGCATGCTTACTTGCCAATGTCGATGATGAAGTACGCCAGGCCATGAATACCTATGCTCTAAACTTAGCTATATCCTATAAGATGATTGAGGATATTGAAGAGGATTATAACAGGAGTGGGGAAGATTTTGACTTTACTCAGGATTATGTTCCCAGTTCCAAATCCAGCTATACGGGTCTAATGGGTTTTGATAAAGCC
>PHBQ01000018.1 GCA_002841975.1 Candidatus Cloacimonetes bacterium HGW-Cloacimonetes-1 | reverse complement strand
TTTACCGAAAGTACGGAAGTCGGAGCCATGAAACAAAAACTGGGCGGGATCGCCATGCAGGTTTCTCATGAGTTAAAGGAAGCAGGCTGCCAAATCGAGATTCGTGAAACGATCTTGGGTCATTTACAGCGCGGTGGCCGTCCCAATGCTTTTGACCGGGTACTCGCTACCCAATTTGGTGTCAAAGCGTTTGAACTGGCTTTAGAAGAGAAATGGGGGCATATGGTTGCCTACAAGCATCCGGATATAGTCGCCGTTCCCATCCAAGATGCGATCCGACACTATAACCTGGTCGATGTCAATTCCGACATCATCAAAACTGCACGAGGTGTTGGAATCTGCTTTGGTGATTAGTCCTTGTTCTCGTTTTTGGTACGAGGATGCGCTTTTCGGTATGCACTCGTAATATCGTCCAGAGTGACATGCGTATAAATTTCTGTGGTGGATAGATTTGTGTGCCCCAGCATTTGTTGGATCGCACGCAAATCTGCCCCACCCTGCAAGAGATGGGTGGCGAAAGTGTGCCGGATCGTATGGGGTGAATAACCCTTTTGTTGGGCGATCAAGCTAATGTAACGCTGGAGAATGATATTCATCTGGCGGCTGTAGAAAGGCTTGCCGGTTCTGGTCAAAAACATCGTCATTTCTCCACTCACCGGTCCGAACTCGTGCCGTATCTCCAAGTAGTTTTGGATACTCTGAATCGCCATATTTCCCACCGGGACTATGCGCTCCTTGTTCCCTTTACCTACCACCCGTACCAATTGTCTTTTGATCTCGACATCCTGAATCCTGATGCTACATATTTCGGCGATACGTAAACCGGAGGAATAGATCAGTTCAAATATAGCTTTGTTGCGAATTCCGTATTTGCAGGTGAGATCCGGGATACTGAGCAGCAATTCTATCTCTTCCTGAGAAAAAAACTTGGGTAGTTTCTTTTCAAATTTGGGTCTTTTAAGTCGATCCATGGGATTGACAGGGATCACATCCTGAAGCTTGCAATATTGAAAAAAGGCTTTGAGAGATGCCATCTTGCGCGCTAAACTGCGATTGCAATCCTGCTTGTCGTGCAGCCAACGCAAAAAATCACGAATCTGGATTACCAGGATTTGCTCCACTCTCACTTCCCCCTCAAAAAAGGGTTGTAGAAAGCTGTGAAACTGTTCCAGATCTATGTTGTATCCGTAGATTGTGTTCTCGGATTTACCTTCAATTTTCAGGTTGGTACAAAACTTGCTGATAAGTTCTCTCATGCTGTGCATTATTTTTTACTTGTCGAATCCTTGTCGAGAAAAATAATGGATTACTGTGATGGAGGTAAGATGAATCAATATATATCTGAAAGTGCAAAATTGGGAATTAATGTGAGCCTGGGACACAATGTAGTGATCATGGATGGCGTGCAAATTGGCGATAATTGTTTGATTGCGAACAATGTAGTGATCTATGAAAATAGCATCATCGGCGACAGTGTACGTATCGACGACAACACTGTGATCGGCAAAAAGCCACTCAGTTCCCCGCGCAGTATTTTTAAAGTTCCTACTGATCTGAAACCCGCAACGATCGGCAGCTTTTGCCAGATCGGAGCTAACGTCATCATCTATGCTCAATGCACTATCGGTGAACGTAATCTGATAGCGGATATGGCAACTGTGCGCGAAAACGTCACGGTAGGCACTCTCAACATCATCGGCAGAAACGTTGCCGTAGAAAACTATGTAACTATTGGCGACCGCAACAAGCTGGAAACCAATTGCTATATCACTGCATATTCCACCATCGAAGATTATTGCTTTGTCGCACCCTGCGTTGCCACCAGCAACGACAACTATATGGCACGCGACAAAGAGAGATTTAACCATTTCAAGGGTGTGACTATCAAGCGCGGAGCCCGTATCGGCGTCAATAGCACGATTCTTCCCGGCAAGGTCATCGGAGCTGATGGCACAGTGGCCGGCGGCTCTGTGGTATCAAGAGATGTCCCCGAAGCCACAATCGTCCTGGGATCTCCGGCGAAACCATTACGCACTGTCCCTGAAGCCCAACTCTTGGAAAACAACCTGGATAAATAAGGAAATCATGAAGGCTCTGGTCATAGTACCTACTTACAACGAAATCGAGAACATTGCAAAACTGGTGCAATCTGTATTACTACAGGCTAGCCAAATCGAGCTTTTGATCGTAGACGACAACTCACCGGATGGAACCGGGACCGTCGTACAAAGGCTCCAAGCTACAGAACCACGTATTCATCTGGTGCAAAGGCAAGGGAAACTGGGACTGGGATCCGCCTATGTGTGCGGATTTAAATATGCCCTGGAACACGACTTTGACTTTATCATGGAGATGGATGCGGACTTTTCGCACAATCCCGATGATGTACCACGGCTCTTGCACGCTGCACAAAAGTACGACCTCGTTATTGGTTCTCGCTATTGCAACGGTGTGAACATTATAAATTGGCCCTTTAAGCGCCTCTTGATGAGCTATTTTGCTTCCAAGTATGTGCGGGTAATTACCGGAATGCCGGTCAAAGATCCAACCGGTGGCTTCAAGTGCTTTAACCGAAAAGTCTTGGAAGCAATCAATCTGGACAATATCCTTTCCGACGGATATGGCTTTCAGATCGAGATGAATTATCGTGCATGGGTTAAGGGTTTTAAATTGCACGAGATCCCAATAATCTTTACTGAAAGGCTGAATGGCGTCTCCAAGATGTCCCGCAAGATAGTCTGGGAAGCTGCCTGGATGGTGTGGCGTCTGGTGCTCTTGCGCACTCTGAAAGCAATTTAAAACAAATATTCAATCTCTTTAGGGCTTGTGAGTTAATCCAATAATCGATTAACTCCAAGCCCTTTGTTTGTATGGTGATGGGTTATATAGGTTTCGATATATATTTGATGATTGAAAAATAATGTACTTTTGAATTCACTCTCGAGCATTTTTCGGCTTGTGCAACAGTTTTAAGGAACAAATATTGCATCCTCTTGAGATGATTAATCGCAAGGAGTCCGTATATGTTCCGTTCATTTATTAGTAAATCGGTAGTACTTATCCTACTGATAGCTCTCTCTGTATTTGCCTTGTCTGCTGTTGACAGGACTGTCAATATAGGCACTCAAAATCAAGTTTTGCTGCGCAATAACAGCGATTTCGGCTTTGACATTCAATACAAAGTCGGCAACTTCACTTTAACAGAAGTAAACACAAAAGCCGGTACCTTCGACAAAATCGATATCGAAGGCTACACTCATACGAATCGGATCGGAGACCCTCAATTGCCAATGGTTCGCAAGATTATAGCCGTCCCAATCGGTGCGGAAGTTCAGTATAACTTTACTTCACAGCAGGCCAGAGAGCTGACAGCGGTTCAAGCTCAGCTCCGGCACAGGATCATGCCTGCACAAGAATCTGTCTCCAAATCTGCAGATCCTGCTCAACTCCCTTTTATCCTCAATGAAAAATCTTATATGCAAAATAGATACAGCGGTAATGACATCTTAACCGTGACGGAACTCGGTATGATGCGTGGTGTTCGCCTCGTTGCCATCGACTTTTGTCCTATCCAATACAACCCTATGAGTAATCAGATTCAGGTTTTACACGATGCGCAGTTAAGAATCAACTTTGCACATCCGGATCTGGCAGCAACAGCCGATTTGATGGCAAGAACCGCATCGGTAGATT
This sequence comes from Candidatus Cloacimonetes bacterium HGW-Cloacimonetes-1, assembly GCA_002841975.1. GTDB lineage: Bacteria > Cloacimonadota > Cloacimonadia > Cloacimonadales > Cloacimonadaceae > PHBQ01. Next base: position 38,836 of record PHBQ01000018.1, on the reverse strand, counting down.
ATGACAATCTTTACGCTCAAACTATCTTTAACTGGCGTTCCGATGAACGTGTTTCAATGGTTCGCTACCCTACCAAGATGGTGATCTTGACCCCAGCGAACTATGTGACTACTCTGCAGCCTTTTGTAGATTGGAAACGTCAGCAAGGATTCACTGTAATCGTGACCACTGTCGGCAGCGGCGCCACAGTTGCCAATAGCACCACAGCCATCAAGACCTACCTGCAAGGGCTCTGGAATGCTGCCACAGCACAAAACCCTGCCCCTACATATTTGTTAATCGTGGGTGATCATAGCACCAGTGGTGATAATATTACATCAAATACCGGTACTTCCGGAACACATGTAACAGACTTGTCCTATGTACGGCTGAATGGGACAGATATTGTACCGGATATGTATTATGGACGTTTTTCTGTATCATCCTCCACAGAGTTGACTAATATCATAAACAAGACTTTGATGTTTGAAAAGACAACCATGCCGGATTTATCCTATCTGGGTAAAGTGGTCATGATCGCCGGACAAGACCCCACATTTGGGCCTACTCACGGTGATGGACAGATAAACTATGGAACTGCCAATTACTTTAACGCTGCACACGGGATTACATCTAATACCTACCTTTATGCAGTATCCGGAACCAGTGATGCTGCCATTATTGCCAACGCGAGTGAAGGACGTGGCTATATCAATTATACAGCCCATGGCAGTGAGACTTCTTGGGCAGACCCCACCTTTACTGTTAACGATGCCAATAACCTGACCAATACCAATAAACCTTTTGTCGCTGTAGGTAACTGCTGCGTAACCAATAAATTTGACTATACGGGTGGCCCTTGCTTTGGCGAAGCCCTAATACGCGCTTCGAATAGAGCCGCAGCCGCATATATCGGTGCTACAAACAACTCCTATTGGGATGAAGATTATTGGTGGGGAGTTGGTGCCAAAGGCACAGCCAACGGAACTGCTCCTGCTTACAACGCATCCACACTCGGAGTCTATGATGGCATGTTTCATACTCACAGCGAAGCCGTGACCGATTGGGTGCAAACCGTTGGTGATGCAAATTATATGGGTAACCTTGCCGTAACTCAAGGTGCCAGCACTAGAATCAACTATTATTGGGAAATTTACTCTATCATGGGTGATCCGTCCCTGATGCCATACTTTGGAGTTCCAACCGTGAATACTGCTACCTATCCCAATCAGATATTGATAGGTGCTACATCGATAAATGTTTCGGCTGACGCTCAATCCCGTGTGGCTCTCTCAATGAATGGAACGCTCTATGGTACAGCTGTCGTGGGAACCAGCGGTTCTTTGACACTGCCTATTACTGCGTTTAGTACGGTAGGAACTGCCCAATTGGTATTCACTCGCCAAAACCGGATTACCAAGATTGTGGATGTCCAGATTATCCCCAATGCCGGGGCATATATAGGAGTCACCGCTACCACCTATTCGGATACCAACAACAACGTAGCCGAATACAATGAAACAGGCAGATTCTCTGTTACATTTAATAACGTCGGTGCTGTTGCTGCCAGCAATGTCATAGCAACTCTTACCTGTGCCACCAGCGGGATCACGTTCACAGATAATACCGAGAGTATTACATCACTGGCTGCCGGTGCATCAGTAACAAAGAGCAATGCCTATACCTTCAATATTGCCAATAACGTTGCCAACGGCACAATTGCTGCTTTCACACTGACCATGGTGAGCGGAACGGATACTTGGACGCACAACTTTACTCAAGTGATCAATGCTCCAGCCCTTAGCTTTGGATCAATGACAATTTTAGACCCCACCGGCAATAACAACGGTAGAATAGATCCGGGGGAAAGCTTCACAGCTCAAATCCAGCTTTCTAATGCCGGTGCTGCTGCTGCACTTGCAGGTTCCGCTAGCTTGACTTCTCCTACCACTGGAATCACGATCACCGATGGTGCGGAAACCTTTACAGCTATTGCCGCTTCAGGATCTGCAACCATCTCCTTTACTGCTACCGCTGCCGCTTCCATGACTATTGGCACAGCTGCCAGCTTCGTCTTTGGTGCGACTTCAGGGGCTTATTCTGCAGCTAAGACCGAGATTTCTGCCGTTGGTTTGATCCTGGAAGACTTTGAAACCGGAAACTTCAATGCCTACCCCTGGACTCTGGCCGGAAACCAGAACTGGACAGTCGTAAACTCCGGTGCCTATGCCGGCACCTACGCCGCCAAGAGTGGTGCAATTACCCACAGCCAAAGCACAAGCATGACTACCACACGCATCCTCACCACAGCCGGAAACGTATCATTCTGGTACAAAGTCTCCTCCGAAGGCAACTACGACTACCTTAAATTCTACATAGATAACGTGCTTCAGGGCACAGGCTGGTCTGGTGAGGTTGCCTGGACACAGGCTACCTATCCACTCAGCGCAGGGACTCGCATTCTGAAGTGGGAATATATGAAGGATGGTTCCGTTGATTCCGGTTCCAATTGTGCTTGGATCGACAACATTATCTTCCCTGCATCCACTTCATCTGTTACGTATAACCCTCCTCAAAACCTTACTGCAACAGCGGGAAATGGTTCTGTGGTTCTCTCTTGGCAAGCTCCAAGTTCTGGAACTCCTACAGGATATAAAATTTACAAAAACTCAACATTGCTGACGACAGTAACAGCTCTGACCTATACCGATTCTGCAGTTACTAATGGCACATTATATTCCTACTATCTCATTGCCGCTTATACAGGCGGAAGTTCAGCAGCTACTGCTGTTGTTTCAGCAACCCCGCTGGCGCCGATTCCGCAGAATCTGACCGCTACTCCCAGCAACATGATAGTAGCTTTAGCCTGGCAGGCTCCCACCACCGGTACGCCTTCAGCCTATAAAATATACAGAAATTCAAGCCTGCTCACAACTGTTACAGCCTTGACTTATAGCGATACCGCCGTCACCAATGGTACATCCTATTCATACTATGTCACGGCTACCTATACCAGTCCCGTGAGCGAATCAGCAGCCTCAAATACAGCTTCGGCAACTCCTTCCGCCCCCGCTCCCCAAACTCTGGTGGGCATAGCCGGAAATGGAAATGTAAGCCTCTCATGGTCTGCCCCCGCAGCTCGTGGCTATGAAACGAAAGACACTATGGACCGTGCCTTCTCTGGCTACAAGGTCTATCGTAATGGATCATCATTGACGCCCACAGCTATCACAGCTCTGACTTACCTCGACAATACTGTAATAAATGAAACCAGCTATAGCTATTACGTCACAGCCATCTATGCCAGTCCTGCCGGGGAATCAATTGCGTCCAACACCGTGTCTGTTACGCCAACCGCAGCAGTGCCAACCTCTGTTACAATAGGTACATCTGCAACAACAAACCAGCATCTACCCCTTGAACCCTATTATGGATATACGTATTCCCAGTCCATCTATATGCAAAATGAGTTAAATATGCCAGATAAGCGCATTTATAAACTGGCGTGGCAATACAACGGAAACAGTGCATGGACCGATGCCATCAAGATTTATATGGGGCATACCAGCACCAGTTCTTATGCTTCTAACTCTGCTTGGCTACCTGTATCTGGATTAACCCAAGTTTATGATGGCACAATGTCTGTGACCACTACCGCCGGATGGGTCGAAGTAACTCTCAATATACCATTTATCTACAATAACACAAACAACCTGGTGATAGCTGTGGACGAGAATACTTCCGGTTATCATTCTTCGAGTGATGAATTCATGTGTAGTGCTGTCACAGGAAACCGCAGCCTCTATTTCTATAGCGATAGTATAAATCCTGATCCTGTAACACCACCAACTACAGGTACTTATCTTGCTGTTTCGGCATACATCCCGAATGTGAAGCTCTTCTTTGAAGACTTACCAACAGCTGCAATGATCAATGTACCCACCACAACTCTGGATCTGGGTAGTGTTGCAGTCGGAACCACAGGGACTTCTCAGTTCACGATCCAAAACACAGGTTCTCAAGCCTTGACAGGATCAATTACTACTCCTGTGGCCTATACTGTCTCTCTTGCCTCCACACGGAGTGAGCGTAATTCTCTGAGTATCAATGTGCCAGCGGGTCAGACTGCTACTTATACTGTTTCATTCTCCCCCACTGCTGCGCAAACATATTCCGGAAATATCGTGATCAATACAAATGCTACCAACAGCTCCACTGTCAACGTCAACGTCAGCGGCAGCGGATTTATTCCTCCCACTGCAGTCTTGAACGTGAACACGATCAACGCATCGCTGGCTGGTGGAACCGAAGAAACACGTTACTTTACTATCTCCAATACCGGGAGTCAACCCTTAAATTATACCATAGGTATGGAAGAATTCACTGCCAGAGGAGCCATTGGTATACCCGCTATCAATCCCAATAACGGTTCATACCGTAGCATTATAGGTTCCACCTTGACTTTGGATACTGCTGAATACACTCCCGGAATGACTACGGACTGGACCTTCACAGTTACCAATGCCAGTACAGACACCGAGTGGTTAAAAGATATTTATATCACTTTCCCTACCGGTGTTACTGTCAATTCCTCTACCTCCTTTGTCGGAGGTACCGGCGGCGATATGACTTCGGATAACGCCACCGGTAACGGCGTGCAAGTCCATTGGAATGGTGTATCAGGCTCATGGGGTGTGATTCATGGTGCCGAATCTGCTACCACCACCGTCAATGTCAGTATCGCCCCGGGCTATGCAACAGATATGATACTTGCTTATCAGCTTGATGGTGATGTCTATGGTGCAGAACCTCACACGCTGTCGGATGCGATTGTTCTCACATGCTCAGCGCCTCCGGTCGAATGGATGAGTTGCACTCCCATGGCTGGCACCATTGCTCCCGGAGCAAATGCCCAGATCGCAGTTGATCTCAGTGCCTTTAACATGGATGCCGGTGCATATCTGGCGGTCATTACCGTGAACTCCAATGACCCCGTATCACCTCAGAAGACTGTCGATGTCTCCATGGAAGTGGGCATCAGCAATCACGCTCCTACTATTGATCTCCCGACCGGCTTCAGCTTTGGTAAAAACTCTACTCTCATCCAAAGCTTCGGCTCTTATATCAATGACAGCGACGGGGATCCTATCACACTCACAGTAAGCGGGAATACCAATATCACAGTCAATATCGTTGGTTCCACTGTAACCTTGGGTGCGATTCAGAACTGGATTGGCAGCGAGACTCTGTCTTTCACGGTTTCGGACGGAAGCCTGTCGAATAGTGATAACGTAACAGTGACTGTCCTACCCGTGAATACACCGGTCTGGGCTCCGGTGCTCTATCCCAACAACCCTGCGACGATCTACGGATTAGTTACGCTGGATGGCATCCCTGCCCAAGCAAATGACATGGTCGCTGCCTTTGTGGGTAACGAATGCCGAGGTACCACTTCGGTCGTCATCCAGAGAATAGGAGCTTATTCTACACTGCTCGTACAAATGAATAATCCCAATGAAATCGTCACACTCAAGGTATACGCTTATGCCACCGACGAGATATATGATGTCGAGGGCAGCATGACAGTGACTTATGGAGAAGTAATCGGGTCTGTTGATCCCATGCCAATCACTATCAACACTTCTGCAATAGCCACTCCCATTACATCTATCCAGAGCACTCCCACCGGAATTCGCATCCATTGGAACTCCATCACAAATGTTACCCATTACAATATCTATGCTTGCGATACACCGGACGGCGTGTTTAACCTGATCGATACTGTTACCGATCCGGAATTTGTAGTGAACAACCCTTCCCGTACCATGTTCTACCGGATCAAAGCCGAAAGAACAATAGTGACAAAATGAGGACTTCATGAAGAAATATATAATTCTGGGACTACTCCTGCTGATCTCGGTCTCCGGACTACTGGCAGCCAACTGGACCCAATATTACTTCCGTTTCGAGATCAAAGATCGATCCGAAATCAAAGAATTAACCACTATAATCTCCATCGACAACGTTCGAGGCAATTGGATCTACGCCTATGCCAATGACGAAGAATGGAATAGATTTACGAAGCTGGGTTACAATCCCCAGCTTCTCCCCAATCCCGGTGATCTGATCAGCCCTACGATGGCCACGACAAAGGATCAAATGCGAGATTGGACATCCTACCCAACATACGAGACCTATGTCTCCATGATGTTCCAATTTGCTGCAGATTACCCCAATATCTGCCAAATCATCGATGCCGGAACGACCGTGAACAATCGCAAGATTCTCTTCGTAAAGATTTCAGACAATGTTGGCTTTAATGAAGCAGAACCGGAAGTGATGTACACTGCCACTATGCATGGCGACGAAACTACAGGATACATCCTGATGCTACGGCTGATCGACACTCTGCTCAGTCAATATGGCACAAACCAACGCACCACAGATATGGTGAATAATCTCGAAATATGGATCAATCCCAATGCCAATCCGGATGGTACATATTATGGTGGTAATTCCTCGGTAACCGGATCCCGACGGGCAAATGCAAACGGATATGATCTGAATCGTAACTTCCCTTTTGCCCCTGGAGAAGGCACAAATAGCTATCCACTGCAAATTGAGACTACTCACATGATAAACATTGCAAATACTCACAACTGGGTGCTCTCTGCAAACTTCCATGGTGGAGCTGAAGTCGTCAATTATCTTTGGGATACATGGTCGGCACTTCACCCGGACGATAGCTGGCTTGCCTCCATCAGTGCCGCTTATGCAGCTTCCTGCCATGCCAACGCCCCTACCGGATATCTGGATGACTTAAACAATGGGATCACAAATGGCTATGCTTGGTATTCTACAACCGGTGGGCGTCAGGATTGGATGTGTTACGCTGCCAATGGCAGAGAAGCGACTATCGAGGTTTCAGCTACCAAATTACTGCCGGCAGCTCAGTTAAACACCTACTGGAACTACAATGCTGATGCGCTCTTGGGATACTTGGAAAGCGCTTATTACGGCATTCACGGAACCGTCCATGATCCTTATGGAAACCCTTTGGATGTGACCATCACAGTCTTAGGACATGATACAAACTTTACCAAAGTCGTGACAGATCCCGAGAATGGAGATTTTTACCGATTCTTAAGTCCCGGAACATATAGTCTCACTTTCTCCGCAAGCGGTTATCCAGACAAGACTGTGAATAATGTCATCGTTACCGCAAACCAAAAGACCGAATTGGATGTAATGATGGGAGAACTTCCTCATACTCAGGCAATACCCCTGAGCGAAGGATGGAACCTCATCAGTTTCAACGTTCAACTCCCTACCTCAAATGTAGCAGATCTGTTTGCTCCTGTCTCTGCCAATCTTCTTCAGGTCAAAGACACTGCTCAAAGTTACTCACCCCAGATGGCACAACAGTTCAATACTCTTTCAACAATCCAAACGGGTAACGGTTATTGGGTCAATATGAGCGCTCCTGCGACTCTCAGCATTGTAGCCCCAATAATAAACACCAGTTCAAATCCGATAGCTCTGAACACTGGATGGAACTTGGTTTCTTTCCTGCCGGATACCACCATGCAGATATCGACAGCCCTGAGCAGTATTTCATCTTATCTGATTTCTGTACAGAGTATAACCGATACTTGGAGCTTTTCCAGATCGGGAGGTACGCTTACAATTATGGAACCAGGTAAAGCATATTGGATCAATGTGAGCCAGCCCTGCCAGCTTACCTATCCTTGATCAACAATAGATGTTTAAACTGCGGTTAGTATTCATCGACCGCAGTTTGACCTTTTAGATAGATCTGCTATTCAGTCGTGACACCATGAAAGCAATTGTAGATTTGGTGATATGCATTGTCGGAGATTGCATGCCGGTTGTTGCCATCTAGCCAGGGGATTGGATCCAAAAAATGAACTTCCGCTTTGATCTTGCGTCCCAGGAGTTTCATGAAATGGGGTGCAAAGGTCATATCCCCATACCAATATAAGAGGTCTCTATTTTCCGGAGAAACGGGCTCAAAATCGAGGCCGGTATAGCGAATACAGACGGGTTGAACCGGGACTTTGGCCAGAACTGCCATTTGGAACAGGGACTTTCGGAATTCTCGAATACTGTTGCCATTGGTGCTGGTACCTTCTGGGAAGAGGCAGACATTGAATCCGTTTTTCAGGGCTTGAGAAAAGTTCTCTATTTCTTGGGGTAATGAGGTATGCTTTTTGCGGTCTGTAAAGAGGCAACCTCCCAGCCGGGTTATATCACCCAGTACGGGATTGGCAGCCATTTCCGTGGAAGTGACAAAAACCATCGGATGAAGCGAAGAGAGTATTATAATATCCAGATAGGACACATGATTTGCGACTACTAAGAAATTTGTGAGATCCAAGGCAGCTATGCGTTCCGGATGCGAAACAGTAAGCTCGATCTGAAATGCTTTTCTGTACTGACGCGCAGTATGATAGATGTTTCGAATCAGCCTACGTCGCCTGCTTATTGGATTCGGCGAAAACAGCTTGATCGCAAACGCAGAGATAAAGAACTGAACCAGTAAATACAAGTGAAGGATGAAGTAACGAGATTTATAGAGCATCTTAAGAACTACTCGGTGTGGTTATTTGCTCATTCTATCGGAATATGATTTACGAATATCTTCTACGTTCAAGAGGGTGAGGAAATCAATACACTTGAAACTGCGATCGAGCGCTGGGGATCCGCATACTTTGGCACCGGCACGGAGATAGGAATGCAGTAGAGATGGGATGCGATCCTTGTATTCACTCAAGTCGCTGTCCAAGTTATGCAATACTCCATGGCGGATGTTGCGTTTGAAACCCGGAACTTTAAACTTGCCTTTGGGTCTTACCTTGTGCTCGTCCGAGACATGCCCATTGAATTTCAGATAGTTATATATGGATTTGATCTCTTCTTTGTCCATAGTCTTGATACTGGAACAGCCAAAGAGGTATTGAGTCTGGCTGGCATGCATATAGGCATGAATCCCTTCCCACAACAGTGTAATTGTTACGCCGTTGCGATAGTCCGGATGGACACAGGCTCTACCCAATTCCAGCTTGTTACCCGGTAGTTTTTTGATGTACTTCATGTGGAATTCTGTGGCAGTATACCACTTACGGGTATGCAGGGAGGATTGCAGCCTGTAGGTACCGATGAGCTTGTTGTTACGATTGTCTATAATCATCAGATGATCACAGCGACCATCAAATTTATCGACGTCCAGTCCACTTTTCTTCTTTTTATGGAGCAACTCTTCGATGAAAATCTCATGCCGGAGCTGTAATGCAGACAGCAACTCTTCGCGGGTATCAGCCGTCTTGATCGTGAAGTTCTTCTTCTCGATCAAGAGCGGTATATGTGCCCGAAAATTCTTCATTCGGTTCTTCTTTATCAATATGCCCAGTAATATCTGAGCCATTTGCTTGCTGGGTATCTGCATCTATTTCTCCCAATTCTCTGCACTTGGCATTAAAGCCATACGGATGTACTCAAAGCCTTTTGTCAAGCCAATAATGCTATTACTTTATCAAAATGGCTTTACTAATCTTACTCTGAGCTCCAGTAGATACTTTTATCAGATAAATCCCGTTGGAAACTCGGCGACCTTGCCAGTCCCTGGCATCCCACGTAAACGTTTGAGTTTTATCGATATCGGTGTAATGCTTTGTGTAAACCTTCTGCCCTCTGATGTTGTACACATCTATTCGGGCTTTATCCCCTATGATGTTTTTCACATCTGCTGTGACGCTGCCATGAAAAGGATTTGGGTACAAAGAGAGTGATAGACTGGCTGCGACCAGGTATTCATCACTGTTTGCCACCGGAGCTGTGCTCTGCACATTTAGAGTATCTATGATAATCCGAACCAGTGTGCTCAAAGTGCTCGAAGGAGCGATGATGCAGCCGAGGCGGAAGGAACTGGATATGGTGCGATAGGATCCATTCGTATTCCATACGGCGATGATATCATTGGCATATGCTGTATTAAATGAACTGATGATTGGCACAGCTTGATCTCCTGTGAACCACATCGCTTGTGTAAACATATCTTCCGATATATAGGTCCAGCGATACTCTATAGGTGGTTTACGAAAGCGGAGCCTTTCGATAAATGCCGGATTGGTAAAGGGGGTAGTGGTGCCAAACTTCGAAAACAAGGGATCGTTCTGCATCCAATTGATGTTTCCTTCCATATACACTTTACCACCATTATCCAAATAGCTGTTCAGCATAGTATGCTCCAGCGAATTTGGCTGTAGTGTATAGGTATTTGTGCCAAAGCCCAAGAGGCAGAATACTGCTGCAAAATTGTCCAGATAATCATAATCCGGGATCAACTTATCGGTATAAATCACGTTGAAACTACTCACAGCGTTGATAGCATTGATCACGGCTATTCCGTCTGCACCGTTGGGTTCCCACACCAGGATTTCACCTGTGTAATTACCCCCGGTGGCGCTGTAGCCTATTGCCGGATCTCCATAGAGTAAATAGGTGTAAATATTCTGTAGTTCCGGCCAGATGATCCCATCCGAATCCACAGGATCTCCAAAGAAATAATACTGCGAGTGTAAAAGATTGGCATAAGAAAGCGCAGCACCGACAGACATCCTTAGCTTGACATAGTTCTCCAGAAAATGATAGTTATAGGACGTCAAACCGCCCCAACCTGGGTTTTTCCAGCCTATCTTGTACCACCCCGTACGGGTCGCACCGATCGTGGCTACACCCTTTTTCTGCAGCGCATATTCTGCCAAAGACGGGGCACTATGATCTATCATGCCATTGTAACAAGAGGCACCGAATATCACTGCCCCATCGGTGGTTTCAATATTGTCAAAACTGCTGTTATCGACCAAACCCATCCACTGCATTTCGTTGTCATTGGGAATATTGTCACCATTGGTATCTGCCACCCATACTTTTCTGGCAGAAGAGGTAGGGCTTCCATGTGCACTCCAATTGATCAGGCCAAAGCTTTCCTGTCGGAGTAGATTCGTGACCGCATCATAGCCGACATCCCCTGTACTGGGGTGAGAGGATACTACGCCAAAGTGCTCGTACATAGTGGTGTTTTGTTTGCCGTTTAGAACTGTACTTTTTACCAGTTCCATCATATCTGCCCCATCTGTCTGCAAAAATTCGTTGTTGGGGCCTTCTCCTGCATAGTTCAGGAATGCTGCGGGTAATAGAGTCTTGTTTTTCCAGGCAGCGGTACTCTGTTCAAATGCTACTATACGTTGGCAAACGGTGCTCACATCTGCCGGAGTGTTCAGTGAGATTCTTCCCACAAAGGCTTCCGGAGTAAAATCCACTTGCCAATCTTGATTTCCTACACCCGTCGAGTATTCTCCCAAACGACCATCTGAATCTGAATCAAAATTTGAACTCAGATCACTATAATAAAAATCCGAAGGAACCGTGTCCATGCCGTCCGGCTCGGGAGTCAGCATTGCAACAGGAACCACATCGTAATCCCCCACCAGGAGGATGTATGAAAAGTGATTCTGGGCATATGCAGTGACCAGATAATTGCGCAGACGCTGGGGATCATTTGCCCCCGGTGAAGTCTGCAGAATCGTGGATATATCTGCAAAAGCTGTGATCAATCCCTGGGACTGGCGAAACGCAACTAATTCAAAGGCTGCCGCATAGAGCTGGGGAGTGGTAACTATTAAATATTTATAATTCTTCGCGCTATCCCGGCGATACATCTGTTTGAGAGCAGTCGGGTTGACAAAGAACTCTGGTGATTGCAAGGTTTCGGGCAGGATATTGGAACCCCGCTCCTCGCTTTCCCGATATTCCAGATTGATTTCTAAACTATTATTCCAGATATAAGCGCTTGATGCAGAGGAATAACGAGCCGGCAAGATTCTAAAGCTGGCATAGACTACATCTCCCCATTTCCCCGTTCCTTGATATACGACCTGGGCACTGCTGCTTTTTTGAGGACTTGCAGTTAATACTCTCTCGTCGTTACTAAAGCCGGGATTGATGTTTGGTTCCGCAGCCGGAAGCATACTTTCGGAGTTCATTACATAGCTATGAGACAGCACTTCTGCACCTGCTGGCAGAGCAATATTGATCGTACGTACTGGCAATTGCCACTTCCCGGGTGCAGTAATCGAACCGTAGTTGACGGTTCTCTCAAAAGAGTTTGCAGCTGTATCAAAGGCTGGCATCTCCATTTCGACGTGGACATTCATGGTCTTTGCCAGCAACATCAAGGGCAACAAGCATATCAGTAGTATTATAGTCTTTTTCATAAATCCTTCTTGGTGTACGCTTAAGTCATAATCTGATAGTATACTATGCAAAAAGCCTTCCACAATTGAACGTCAATCTTTGCATAGGCTTTAAAAGGCATTTGTGCACGCAAATCAGGTCTTACAAAGTGAGAAACTAATAATTGATGAGATCTTGCAGATCAGTCTTGGCTTTCCTCGTCGTTCAGGGGATAGCCTTTGCCCTTTCCGGTTACCAGGACATGGAATCTATTGAACATCTGACGAAAGCGATAAAGTGTGGTTTTATTGGGGTTAAGCTGATGAAACAGCTTATCAAAGAAGGCCTCCCAATTTGTGTGTTCCCAGCTACGGAAGTATCCTACATCCTTCATCACATCGATCATATAGTTTTTTACCATCGCGATATCCTTCATGCTTGCCGCATGTGGAATTGCTTTCAGTCCATAGTCTTTTTCGATGGGATAGCCGTGTAATTCCCAGACGGCAATGGCAACAGCTTGAGCGAGGTTGATCGAAGGGAAGTCCGGATTTGCAGGGATGTGGCAACGCAATGGGCACAGATCCGCCTCTATATCGGTGAGCCCAAAAGTCTCTCTCCCAAATACCAAGCCGATCTTGAGATGTTTCAATTGATGCACATACTGCGCAGTTTTTCGGGGAGACATATCGATGGGCTTCGTCTTGCCGATCCGCCGTGAAAATGCCACGACCCTGTCCAGATCTGCCACTGCTGCACCAAGGTCTGGAAATAGCTCTGCAGTCTCCAGAATGTCTTCGGAGTGCATTGCCAGATAATAATCATTTTTGTCTGGGATAGAGCCTACTATGCGGAGGTGAGTAAAGCGGAAATTGTTCATGATCCGTGCCACGGCACCCACATTCCCGCTGTAGATGGGTTCCACCAGGATGATATAAATATTGTCCATCAGTTTACTTTAGCATTGATCAGGCTTTAGGTCCGATCTATTTACCGATGATATGCGCCAGTTTGGCACCCATCGAGGCAACGGCGGGATTGGAATCGGTACGCCATTCCTGGACGGTTTTCTGGGTGATGTTGATAAAGTCGTAGGTTTTGTCTCTTTTACTGCGTTGAGCAAAGATGTTTGCCAGTTTCTTCATGGTTTGCCAGATTGTCTTCACGCGTTTTTCGTCTGCTCCGATGAGCCATTTGCGAACGTTTGTATAGCATTGCAGAGGACGCTGACGGCCGACCTGAGTGAGGATATGGCTTACCTTTTTTTGGACTTCATCGCTCTCATCATCGAGTAAGGCATAGACGAAATTCAGGACAAATTGCGGGTTTTTGGAGGCAATGTTTTCCATGCCGTGCATCGAGATAGCACGTTTCTTTTCATTGGGAGATTCTGCCCAAATCGGCATATATTTTTTCATAACTCCGGAATGACGTTTCCACATCTCAAAAGCTATGGTTTCAGACTCCCAAGGCACAGTTTCAAAAGTTTTTTCGATGGTTTTTACGATTATTTCGGGTTCACTCTGCCGTTTGTTGTAAAAATAGAACAATCCAGTAGCGCGAATACCATAGAGATGGTCTTCTAGCATTTCCGAACAGATGGTGTCCAAGGGTCCTGTTCCGGTGTATTGCGCCAGGCGTTTACCAAATTCTTCACGTACAAAGTAGTTTGGAGTATTGGATATTTTGAGAATTTTCTTTTTTGCTAAGTCTTCTTTATCTTGGTCCAGGTAGCGGAATATCTTTTCAGTTTCTGAATCGAGTTCCTTGATTTCGTCGATGTTGAGTCTACCAACTGCTTTAATCATTGATACTGCTCCCAATTGTGCATACTATATTCCTATTTATTGGATTTTATTGGCTTAAAAGCGAATGCTGTCACGATTTAATGAGTTTTTGAGGTATTCATATTTTGGTAAAAGCCTGTTCTTTCTATTCGGTAAAGGGAATAAAACAAAGTGGGCAATTCATATTATGGTTATAAGATAACGTGGCAAGGCTTTCTGTCAAGAACTTTCTCTGCCGCACCTTCATACTCCTTACTTGATTCCGGGGTGATCCCCTCGTGATTCCCTCGTGAACCCCTCGTCGCGACGAGGGAAGCTTGTGGGATGCTCCTTGCCAACGCCTGAGTTGATCGTATGGAGTTCATAGCGCCAAAACTATGCCGATAGCGTCGTCAAGCTATGCAGCGCTATGGACTTCATGACCGGAGCTAAACATGTAATTCTTGAAGTCCAGGTCACTGGGATCGAACAAAAAAAAGGGGCTATCTCACAAACTAAGTGCAATAGCCCCAAGACTTCTCAAACTACTTTATCTCTTCCAATGCAGCTTTCAGCATCGGAATGGTGATGATTTCAGGGAAGAGTTTGGGCTCTTGACCGGGAACATAGAGGACATAAAAGGGAACTCCCGCTCTGCCAAACTGCTTCATAAATGCTTGGATTTCCGGATTCTTTTTGGTATAATCTCCATGAATCAGCTGTACTTTCTTGGCAGCAAATGCTTCTTCCATGGCAGCTGTCTGGATCACTGTTTTCTCATTAGTAATACAGGTCATACACCACTTTGCGCCAAAATCAACGAACACCGGCTCGCCTTGGTCTACCAATTCCTTCACCAAGTCCGGACTAAAGGTCTGCCAACCTTCCCAGCCCTGCATTTCGGCTGTTTGTGCCGTCTCACCTTGCAGGGAAGCATCCGGGACGGGTAGGAACAGATATGCTGATCCGGCAATCACGATGATTGCGAGGACAGTAAATATCCACTGGGTGGTTTTGGAGTATTCATAGCGCACAAAACGTCCATACATCCATGCCGCAAATCCCAGGAAGACGAGGTAGATCAGGACGCTGAGCAGATAGTTGCCTCCATTCTGCTGAAATACCACATGTAGCAGCCAGACCGCTGTTCCCAGCAGCAGGAAGCCCATGACTTCTTTGAATATATTCATCCATTCACCGGGTTTGGGGATCACTTTCATCCACTTCGGATTCAAGCCCAAAAGGATGAAAGGAAGTGCCAAGCCCAAGCCGATCAGGGTGAAGAACACTAGGATCATCACAGGGGGCTGAACAAAGGCAAAGCCTAGAGCTGTGCCCAGCATCGGTGCAGAGCATGGTGTTGCGAGCAAGACGGCAAATATGCCGCTGAAATAAGATCCGCTGACTCCACCTTTGGAACTGGCTTTGGTAGAGGCAGACATCCCCGGGGCATTGATGAGAAATACATCAAACAGAGAGAGTGCAAAAACAAAGATCAAGGACAAGAGGAACAACACAAATCCGGTATTTTGGAATTGGAAGCCCCAACCTACTGCCTCTCCAGTCATTTTGATGACGATAATTACCGTCGCCATCAGGATAAAGGTAGTCAATATCCCCATAGTATAGGCCATTGAGTGTTTCAGTATCTGCTTTTTGTCTTCCTGAGCCTGTTTCACGATGCTCATAGCTTTGATCGAGAGCACGGGCAATACACATGGCATCACGTTCAGGATCAAGCCACCCAAGAACGCCATCAGCAAGAACTTCCAGACGTTTTGACCATCTGGTTTTGTAGGCTCAGAGGGAATTGTTTCTTCCGTGGTGGGAATTTCTGCTGTGATGATTGGTTCTTCTATCACTTCCGCTTCGGTAGTTTCCGGTAGAGGTGCCACCGCCACCGGTTCGCCGATTACAGTGAAACTGATGTCTTTATTTACTGTTTCCGGGGGTTCACAGGCTCCGCTATCCAAGCAGATGTTGTAGGCAAATTCTGCATTGATTTTGCCAGCTCCCGGTTTGGCAGTCGCTTTGACTATGAAAGGTTTGGTGAACGTAATAGTGCCATGATAGCTCCACTCGGTAGCGGAAATCTTCTCTGTCGGAGCGGGATAAACCGTTGCTCCAAAGCTGAGATTGGGGTTTTTGGCATCTAGATAAAAGTAGTCATTCTCACCCGGGACATAAGTCTGATGCATGCCCTTCGGAATAGTCATCACGGCTTTGAGGATGCCCTTTTCTCCGGGTTTCATGGATTCCGGCTGGATGCTGATTTGCACACTCGCCGCAGCCCAAAGGCTCATCCCGAGTAGCAACAACAACACTGTTGCAAACAGTTTATTCCTGATCTTCATAAGTCTTTTACCTCACTCTTGAATATGGTTTTATCACTGTTACGGATACTTATTGTTTTAGCATCAGCATTTTACGTGCTGGTTCGGTGGAACCCTGTAAGCAGTAGTAATACACTCCGCTGGAAAGAGAGCTGGCTTCAGATTGATCCAGCTTCAGAGTGATTTCGTTAGCTCCACTGCTGAGATTGTGATGGGTGATCGATTTCACCAATTGACCTTTGATGTTATAAATATCAATAGTAGCGTTGGAGTTACCCTTATCGGCAAAGACCTGAATCTTGGTTTCTCTGTTAAAGGGATTGGGGAAGTTCTTGCCCATGCGGATGGGACTCGTGATCAGTACATCGTCATTCGCCACATAATCGCTGGTATGGATGCGGAAAGGTATGATCATCGTGCCGATATTGGGAGACGTGACTTCAAAATGGAAGATCGCAAGTCCGGATGCACCGATCGAAAGATTGAGGTGAAATCCCTTTACTTCTCCTGCAGCCAGTGAATGTGGAATCAGGATGCTTCCGGGATAGCAATTTTCGCCTTCACAATAGTTAAAATACCATCCTTCCGGAGCAGAATCTACTACTATGCGAGTGTTGTATGTATCTGCAAGTCCTAAGTTAAACAGATAGAAATCCTCACCCAGGTACGATGTATTCGGTGCACCAATATCACTCACAGACCAGTCAAATGCTGCACGCAAATAATGGTCCGGAACCGGGATGGTGGAAGCGGCTTGGAGAACTGTGTTGTTATCCAGTTGCACAAATACTGCTGCCCACAAGTTTGCCTGGTTCCAGGCTGGATTAATCGTAAAATTGACGTCAAAGTTTGAAACCGAATTCTCCCCTGTCAGGCTAATATTCTGAGAAAATATAGATCTGGTTACTCTGCTGTCTACCGTGGTTACATCATCTTCCATCAAGAGGAAATAGATATTTTGATTGGTCAGAGTGATACTCGGAGAGAGCATTGTAACGCTTCCTGTGAAATGCCCGTTAGTAGGCGTAAACTGAGCAATGTCTATCTTCAGCGGAGATGCATTGAATTTGTATTTTTGATAGTTGGCTTCAAAGAGTGTACCATCAGCCATTTCGGAGCCGTTGCCGGACATCCGGGTCTTGCCATTAAAGATCACAGTGGGTACACCAAAGACTTCATAATGAGTAAAGCGGGCATCCACTTCAGCATTGCTGAGATCTCCGGAAGTAGTGAAATAATTTACACTAAAGAACTCTCCGGAATTGTAGGTATCATTCATGATTGCCATCCCAGCTGCGGCATCGATGCATCCGCCACACCAAGTGGCACCAAAGTCCTCCGCAATTGTAGTGGTGGGATAATATGTGGGATTGGCAAAAGCCATGCTAATGCTCAGGATCATTATCAATAATAGTATATTCTTCATTTTAATCTCCTAAAATGCTTTAAAATCTGGTGCTAAGCTCGACTTTGACGCCTTTGAAAGGTGCTACATAACGGCAGGTACCATTGCGGCAAACCTTGCCACCCGCATCCTTTCCGGCAAATACCAATAAATCTGTGTGCTCAAAGAGGCTATACTTGGCCTCTACATTTGTCCAATATAATGCATCCATGAGTTCCGAGACCTCTGTCCAATGAGACTGAACTCCCAGTGATAAGGCGACATCACCAATACTAAAATCTGCTTGCAACTTTGGTTCATAGTGGCTGGAAGTGATCTCGTGCTTTCGCTTTTCTACATATTTGTATTCTGCTTTGGTGGTGATCATTTTACCCCATAGCATCGTACCACCATGGAGTCCAGGTGTCATTTCTGCTTGCCACTGATCGAGATCGGTATCCACTTTCTCGACGTGAGAGTATTCCAAACCCAGGAGTTTATATCCATCTTCCCATTCCAAAGCGGTATAGATGTCATTCATGCGTTTGCCAAATTCACTGTCCCAAGCTTCGGCATAGTTCCCGGTAAGGCTCCAGTTTTCATTCATGTTCCAGGTAATCCAGCCCTGTGCACCTTCTTCGTCAATTCCCGATGCCTGGTTGTCTGCCAGGGTTTCGTTGTGATAGTTTACCGCTGGTAAATCCTGCAATCTAAAGAAGAAGTCCTGATAGTTTTTGTAAGCTGCTCCGAACTGAAAGGGGTGCAGATAGAGGTTTGCATTGGCATAGATAGCGGTTCCGTCGCGACTGATTCCGTTGTTTTTGTAGAGTTCCGTTTGCGAGTACTCCACCGCCGCATCAAAATTGCCATAACTGATCAAGCCTCTGCCGCCAAAGACATCCTGTTGGTTATAGGTATTAAAGGGGGTATAGGTACGATAGGTCAGTGCTGTTGCTCCCAATGACAGGGCATCAAATAGTGGGTATTGAGCATCGGCACCATAAGCCAGATCGTAAATGGCAGGATTATCGATATTGGCAATGGCTCCATAAAGCGCTTTGAGTTTCAGTTTGTTGTCATAGCTGGTCAAGAAACCATCAATGCGGTTATCTTTGTCAAATTCGAGGTCTTCCCAACTGCGGAAGTTCATGCCAACCCCAAAGGTTTCCATGATCGTTCCGGCGTGAACTTTAAACGAATCTTTACTGTATGATACGAATAGTTCTTTCCAGTCCATATCGAGTTTATTGGATACCAAGTCTCCCAGTAACTCGCTCTGATTTGTGGAATATTTCGGCAGTTCAGCTACGAATTTCATGCCAAAGCTGAAGTCCCGATAGTTCATTGACCAGGCAAAGGCATCACGGAAATAGGCATTAAGCGAATCTTCGGCGGTGCGATAGGTAAAGCTGGCTTCATTTAAGCCGTTTATTTGCAAAGTGTTTTGGGCAGAGAGAGTACCGATTGCCAGTATGATAACTAAAATACAGAGTACCCTATTCATCAAAGCTTTCCTCCATTTGTAATGACTCCAGGTGGAGCAAGCCGCGCACAATCCGCTCATATTCAACTTCTGCTCCCGGTTCAAAGCCTACGTGAGACGATACAATATTCCCACTTTGATCTACAATAAAGGTGTGCGGAACGTTGTTAACATTGAGCTTCTTGGCAAGCGCTTTATCGCTGTCAAAAAGACCCACCATGCTAAACTGTTTGCTTTTGAAATAGCTTTTCGCTTTACTGATGTCCTTTGCTGCATCAATCGAGATCATGACCACAGTCAGGGAGTCATACTTCTCATCCAGGGCATTGAGGTATGGCATCGATGTTTTGCAGGGGCTGCACCAAGATGCCCAAAAATCTATAATCACCGGACCCTTGGCAAGTAGTGATGCCAAGGTTACCTCTTTGTTATTGATGTCTTGCAGTTTGAAAGCCGGCATTTTTTGTGCGAAGACAAAACAGGTAATGCCGATCAGGATCAGGATCAATAGTAGTTTCTTCATGCTAAACTCCTTATTTAGTTGTGACCGAGACCGGTACTTCAATACCATTGTATATGGTCGCATTATTGGTATAGGTGGTGGGAACTTTCTGGACATAAACCAGCAAGTAGGCATCATCGGGGATAGTAACATTGATCGGAAGTGAGAAACTGATATCACTGGCAAAATCGTGAGTGCTGATATCCATACTGCCTTTGGCACGTACGACATTACGACACGGTTCCTGCACGGAATTCGTAATCGCGGACACCTTTTCGATCAGTACATATTTGAGGCGGAGTGCGCTTTGATCCACAGCCGTCCCCAAGGGTGTGACCCGCACCGTACCCGAGAGGTTCTGGCTGGTCATAGTATAATTCAAATTATCTATTTGGAAGGAACTCTCCAGTGCCGAGAGATTGCTAAATAAACTGTGATATTGCGCCAGGACAGCTTCTGTGCTACCCGTGAGTTTGGTCGTCCCCTGAAATATGGAGAGGGGCATGGTCGAGCCTGCATAATAGGAGAATATGTCTCCATTACCTATATCCAATACATCGCCAAAGTGATATTCCAGATAGCTGAACTGAGTAGGATATTGCAATTGGAGTGCGTGTAAAACAGCTTCCACTTCCGGACAATTGGGACATGTCGTGAAGGTAAAGTTCTCCACTATCACACGTTGCTTGAGGGTGGAGCTACCTTCTGTCAATTGGTTACCCAACAGCAACCATTGATTGTTTCGTTTCACGATCTTTGTACCTGTAAAGGTTGTATCCGCTATGGCAAACCGTGCTTCCGGGACATATACCTTCAGATTCCAGTTGGTGACGGCAGTAGTGTCCGTCAATTGCACAGTTTCCTGCATAGTCACCACAAAGTTCAGAGTAGATGCTGCACTAAAAAGGGACTGATAATACTGTTCACGGGCTGCCTTATCTACTCCGTTGTGGAGATATTCAGGTGTATAATAAGCCATTACTGGTTCCAGATTGGTAGCGGTAATAGCATTAAATGAGGATTGCAGAGGGGTGAAGATAACTGTTTGAAAGTCTGTTACCACAGCGGGATCAAAGTCGTGATCAAAACGGCTACAGGATGTCAATAATCCCATTATGCTTACTATTATGATCAGAAGGGTAAAACTGTTTCGGATTTGACGCATATTTCTCTCCAGCGAATGTTTCATGGTTATATACAGTATAATGCAGGATTTATTCCATACAAGCAAAAAGACTGCTCCTTCCGCTAAATGGGGCTGAATACTGACCCACTGTTAAGTAAAACACGGGCAGTAACCTAACTCTCGATCATGATGTTTCGCCTCTAATCCAGTATCTCCATCACAGCCGGTTTGGAAACTGGATGTTTATGGATATTCCGCATGATAAAATATAGAAAACTAAACGAGATACACACTGTAAGCCCATCCGCGATAGGCAATGCCAGATTGAGCCCATAAAATCCGTAGTAATGATTGAGTAGTAGAATCGCCGGGATATAGACAATACCCTGACGGGAGAGCGCTACAATCAATGACGGCAAGGCTTTACCGATGGATTGAATCGAGACCATAAAGATCATACCCATCGCCGCAAAGGGGATGGCAAAGACATAGGCTTCCAGAACTCGGATCCCAATATCGACCACTGTAGCATCACGGATGAAAATGATCATCAAAAAGCGTGGGAACAGTGCAAATAATGCGGTGAATACTGCCGACATACTCAGCGAGATCAGCAGTGAAGTGCGTATCGTCTGTTTCATTCTGCCGTATAGCCCGGCTCCGTAGCTGTACCCAATCAAAGGCTGAATACCTATTGCAACTCCCAAAAAGATAAAGATCGGGATCTGAAATACACGCATAGCCACTCCCAGTGCCGCCACATGGTGATCACTGTAGGCAGATGCCAATTTATAGGAAAGCGTGCTGCCAATGCTCATCATAATGGAAGACAGTGAGGATGGTATTCCGATCTTGAGGATCTCTTTCAGAGTTGTAGCATGGTACTTCAGGTTTTTCCACGACGGTGCTGCCATGCTGTGTTTACGAAGATAGTAAGAAGCGTAATACAAAACGCCAAAACCGTTACCGGTCACTGTTGCCAAAGCCGCTCCGGTGACACCCATTTTGAACACAAAGATAAAGAGGGGATCGAGGATAATATTGACCACGGTTCCGATGATCAAACCGGTCATTGCCGATTTGGCGGCACCTTCGGCACGCAAAAGCTGGGTGAGGGTAAAATTGAGCATTACAATCGGGCTTCCTAACAGGATGATCAGCATATAACGATGGGCATAGCCCTCGGTCAGTGCGCTCGATCCAGTCAATTGCAGGATCTGAGGAATGAGTAAAGCGCCCACAACAGCTGTAAACAGTGATGTAATGAAACAGCTGAAGAGGGCAAAGGTGGTAGTCTCTTTGGCTGTTTGGTACTGCTTCATACCCAATAATCTGGATAGATAAGATGCTCCTCCATTTCCGAATACTCCGGCCATCGCCATTTGCACCATGAAAAGAGGAAGCGATATGGTGACCGCTGCCACTTGATAGGGGTCGTTGAGTTTCCCGATAAAAAAGGTATCGGTCAAATTGTATAATATCTGGACGATCATGCTGAGTACTGTGGGCAATGCTAAGTGTACAATAGCCTTGGATACCGGCATGGATTCCAGGATGTATAGTCTTTCTTTATTCATTGTAATTCCTTATATAGGGCAGTTTTAAAATGCCACTTCTTTTGTCAATAGCAGCATCCAGTTTGATAGACTTGTACACCTTGGCAAGATGTGAAGATGGTCAACACCAGCGTAGCGTCATGACCGTAACAGCGGAGTAAAAACCTTAAACCCCTATCGTCCTTTGGCGAATCTGGTTAGTAGTCACAAAATGGAGCTTTGCCACTTCGCCTAAACGATTGAAACCATATTGCTTTACAAATTCTTTTGCCACGACGGGGATGCGTGATCCGGCACCTTTGGGGAAAGGAACTTTATAGAACCTGGATTGCGCATCAAGTGCTTGTAAGAACTGATACCGTGCCACAATAGAAGCAGTTGCCACGGCGATATCCGCCTCCGCCCCATGCCGCTCCACCACCGGAACTTCTAGTTTCTTTGCCTCGAGGGCGCGCTTGACTTTCATGCTATTGCTGAACTGATCCACCAACACTCCGTCCGTGGCAGGATACTTTCCCAGTAGTTCCAGAATTGCAGTGCTGTGGAGCCATGCCAGCAGATCGTTAAGGTTCTTTTTCTGAGCTTGCATAGACTGATATATCTCGTTGTATTTAGAAGGCTTGAGGGAGATGCAGCTGATGCGCTGAGGGTACAACTGATATACCTTTTTGGCAATCTCGACTATCTGGGGATCACGTAGTTTCTTGCTGTCCATGATGCCTAATCGCTTTAAAACCGGAACGATCTCTTCATCAGCAGCAAAAGCGCATACTACCAGCGTGCCAAAATAATCTCCCTTCCCGCATTCATCGGAGCCGATCCAGTGCCGCCACTGGTGCATGTCCATAGATTTTGAAGTCGTCACTTCCAAATCAAGGAGTTTCGCCAGACCGGCATAGATGGTTGTGGTCTTTTTGCCACCCAAGATCTTGGAGATGCCCTTTTTGGTAGAATAATAGAGATTTAGGGGGCAGGTTTCCACTCCCCGTTGAAACTTAACTTGAATCCCATATGGAACCTCAGATTCGCCCACCATGTGGATGCCTTGTGCTGCTGCAAGTGGCAGCAAATGTGCCAGAAACTCCGCAATCTGTTTATGCATTATTTGAGTAAAACCATTTTACGAATAGTGTCCATATTCTCACTTTGTAGTCGATAGAGATACATCCCGCCAGACACCGCTTGACCAGCATCATCCGTGCCATCCCAGTTTATAGTGTGCATACCAGACTCGACACTACCGGCGAATAGCTTGCGTACCTGCTGACCTCGCAGATTGTATATCCTCAAGCTTGCTTCCGTGGCTCGTGGAATGTCAAAGCGGATAGCGGTCGAAGGGTTGAAAGGATTGGGGTAGTTCTGATGCAATGTTGCGGTAGTTATTGGTAACAATTGGTCATCCACGCCGACTCCGTAATGTTCATATAGCATCATACTTTCTATGAGGGGTGAATTTGCCAGGCGGGTCGAATTGTCCAGAAAGGCATACCAATTCTGCTGGGCCGGTACATTGAAATTTACGAAACCGTGATCGGTATTGGGCAGATAGAGATTGGCCTCGCAGAGGAGCATAGTTTGATAAAACAAATAGTTATCCTCATCGGTGATCAGCATATTGATGGTCGAAGGCTCGTTGACCAGCTTGTAAAATCGCGGAATAGTACCTTGAGCAGAGAGATCGTCCCAGCTGACTCTGCCGTTAATGTAATAGACGGGAGCACTAAAGGACACGCCGATCCGCCAATCCTGCGTCTCGTCTGCAGGTAAACCCAGATCTGTAACTGTTGCCACCGGCATCGCACAGGGGACTGTGAGTTGATAGGCATATTCTCCGCCATCGACTGCGTTAGCACAGAGCGCGGAATAGGTGCCTGCCACAGGAGGATATATCCCGAGTGGGGTCTCCACTCTGGCATAGTAACTGTGGTTTTCACCCACGAGGAAAGTGACGTTACCGGCATTATCTGTAAAATCTATCATATCGACAATAAAACCAGTCTCTTGATAGGCAAGGATGACTCTGGCACCGTCGATAGCGACTCCTGTAGAATCTGCGACATGCACCAAAATAGTGGCCAGGCCTTCGGAATAACGGTCTGTTACAGATGTCAGGAAGCCATCACTGCGAATTTCAAAGACGGATCCAAAGACTTTTCCCCACCCGTTTTCATAGACCAGAGGATCGTTGATATAACCATTTACAGGCTCCCAATGGATCCATGCTTCGTCCCAAAACTCGTTCCAGGTATGGTCCCCAGACATGGATAGGATACTGGTGCAAGGGATCAATGCCAGCCGCGCAATCGCACTGGTGTAATCTGCGTATTCGCCACAGCGTCCAAAGTGTTTGCTGTAGATGCGGACGGGTTGATGAGGACGCTCGTTATTGGATGTAAAAGCCATAGTATTATTGATCCACCACTGGAGAGCGTGAATTGCATCAGAGGTGTTTCCGTTATGATTGAAGAGTGTCTGCACTGTCGTCAGAGTGTCACTAAGCACCGGATACTCTCCCTCCTGCACGCTGTAGAGATACGATCTCCAGAACTGCCCTATCTGGGGAGCGGTGATATTATTTGCGTGGTTGCTGTTGTTTTCGACAATGGCGGGATCAATATAGGCAGGAATTTCATCTGTCAATTTGGGATGTACGATATACCAATAGTAAATGTCACGCGGGACTTCTACATTCACCAATTCTCCATTGGAATTGTATTTACGGTAGGATGTGGTAGAATAATAATTGGGGTCGCTGGTGGATGTGCCATGGTTGACTACAGAGACGTAAGCCAAGTCTTCGTCGATAGCATAGATAAATTCGGCATTTTCGATAAATAGCTGGGGAGTCGACAGCGGTGACTGAAGGTATGTGGCCGAAGAATTGGCGATACTGAAGGCAATTTCATCGATGTAGGGGTCCACTGCATTATTGATGGTATTTACCCACAGGATTTGCCGATCGGGACTGAGTTGGAGCAATACATTTGTGAGCTCTGCCTGCATCCACCGTGGGGCTTTGTGCACTGCTGCAATCATTTCCGGACTAAATGTCCCTAAGGAGCTGAATGCTTCAATACCCTGATCCAGGCTACGATATTTGACGCCGATTTGGCTGTTGGCGGGAAGTATAGATTTGATCGTCAATGAATCCGCCATCATCCATTCTTCGCGATTAAACAATGTAGGTGTGGAAGCTGGAGGGATTCGAAGTGCCGGATGGTAAACAGGGGCCTGGTCATAAACTGATCCGGTGGTGGGATATTCGCTTTGGGTGGTTCCACGAGGGGCAGCGTAGAGGCTGCCGATTAAGATGAAAGTAACAATAAGCACTAGTGAATGTTTCATAACAATCCTTTATCCATTCCGGATAGCAGCTCAATCCCGGAAGCGGGGAAGCTTGAGCCTATTAAACAATGTTGTTTATTGGTAATGATTCAAAAACAGGGGTTTATCTTCACTTCGTTCACTCAGAGTAAAATACGATTTACCCCTGGGGTCCCAAGTGATGGCTTCACCCTGTGGTTCGATCTTGTATCTCAAAGACTGTTCCCGGTTTGAAAAAGCCTCGGTGATGCTTTGGTTTCGCTTCAACTTCCATTGCCATATCCCGGTATAGGTCTTAATCAGGATCTTTCTTCCGTCCGGACTGATTGCCGCAGCAGTTACCCAAGTCAAGGGCAGAGTAGCCACTTTTTTTGCTACATTAACTTCTTGGGTACTTTGCGGATAGGAAAGCAGATAGACTCCAACCTTTGTTTCCCGTTTGCTGATGACATAGATATCCATGGTTTTAGGATCCACAAAGAGAGCTTCCGCATCTCTGGATCCGTCTTCGTAGGTGAACTCTATGCGGTCTATATCGGAAATAGAAATGTCCAATCTGCCATCTAGTTTTGGCTCTGCAAAACGATAGACAAACACGGATTTATGCTTGGCTTGATTGTCTCCAATCTCGCCGACATAAATACGTGATATCCCGGACGCAGGATCTTTGGCGGTGGCTATGTCTTCCCAATCACGGTTTTTAACTCCATCCAGAACAATTCTGCCCACAGTCTTTCCCGTGTAGTTGAGAACAAATAAAGCATTTTTACCACCGGAATCATTGTGTGTATAGAGGGTTTGGGGATTGACGTATCCGCAGGCGATGCCCGAGGCTTCGTCGATCTTCATGTCTTCCACCAAAAAGTTCTTCAGTGTTTTGGCAGAGACTCCCAGATAGCCCAATGTTCCAATTAATAGTAGGACAAAGATCACTTTTCTTAACATTTATACTTTTCTCTCTTGAGTAATTGTTTTCAATGGTAGGGTAGAGAGCTTTTCGTCAACAGAAAAATCTCGGATCTCACTTTTTACTTGCCAGATAAATCGCTGTTAAACAGATTGTGATACGTTCATAACTTACAAAATTAAACATATTTAGGAGTTTAAGATGAAACGATTCTGGATTCTTGTACTGATGACAGTAATGACTATTTCGATGTTTGCCCAAGGGTTTACTTTCACTACACCTGAAGGCAATATAACCATGTCGATCACGGGTGTTCCGGCAGATGGCACTACCACTTCCGGCAATATCATCGATCAGATTGTAATCAAGCTGGAAGCCCTGCAAAAGGACTATCACAGCAAATTGAATAAAATTGACCAGAAACGTGCAAACAACATGGTAGAAGAGATTTACAACCTCCTGGCATTATTGCCGGATAACGCCAGCATTACCATTTCTCAAACACCATCCACGAGCACCAATACCTCTTCCAACATCAATATTAATATTTCTGGGATGCAAACTGAAGAAAAACCTACACCTCAAGCTGTGATAGAAGCCAAGCCACCTGTACAACAAACTCAGCAAGTAAAACCCCTCATCGAGGAGAAACCCACCAATGGTCGGAAGGCTATTTCCGCAAATGATTTTGCAGAACTCCTCGGGAGAATCAACAAAGAAAGCTTTAGTGATGACAAGACTCGCATTCTCAAGACAGCCTCTAAGAACTATAATTTCAATGTCAATCAGATCTTGCGTTTGATTGGGTCATTTACCTTTGCCGAAGACAAGGTTGATGCCTTGCAGATTTCATATCCCGGCTGCACAGATCCCCAAAACAATTACAAGATACTCGATGCTTTCACATATTCCGAGGACAAGGAAGCTGCCGAAGACATTATCAACGCAAACTAAGAATAACCTCAACACCAAAATATTGGGCATCGATGCACTCGCGTCGCTGCCCTTCTTTTTATCTCACAACCTATCTCAACCCTTCATTCACTGCCTGGTATTGGCGAGTAGATTCTGTTGCGCTTCCCTGGTGCCCACGAGAGCTTCACGAGGGGATCACGAGGGAGTCACCTGGGATTGAAGTAGGGTAAATGAGGGTTGTAATGACCTATAGGCGATCTGAAGAAAAGATCGGAACTGCGGAAAGCTCCGCTACCCCCATAGCCGGAGGATGCTGATCCTCCGCAAAAAGAAAAGAGTCGGAGCTTTGGCAAGCTCCGGTACGAAACGCTCCGCTACGAAACGCTCTGCTACGAAACGCTCTGCGATGCGCCTATATTAGAAGCGATAGCCCATATTAAAACAGAATTGTGAATTTGTGATATCGGTATTTGTGGTAGTGGATCCCGTAGTCTTTTCCTCTGTTGCATGGTTCACTTTATAGAGGAGCTGAAAGACGCCTTTCCCGTGCGATACACCGCCACCCAGAGCCCAGTAAAAACCTCCGGTGAGGTCGCTGTTATTTTTGTAATCGTCATTGGCGTACATGAAGTTGTAACCCATGTTAACTGCTATTTCGGGAACAAACTGATAGCCCAGCGGGAGTTGGATTCTGCCGGCAAGATAGAGCGGAATGAAACCAAAATCGGATTTTGAGCCGTCGATATCGACTCTGCGGGGGATCTGGATTTCCACTCCGGCACCGGACATAAAGACACCGCTGTTCATCAAAATCTCAAAGCTGGGAGTCACTCCCATCAGGGTATCCCAGGATGTTTTTCCACTGGCGTTTTCGCGATCATGGGATCCGGGCAGATCTATACCCAGATTGACTTGAAAAGTATTGGCAAAGGTTCCTACAACAAAAGCGATCATCATGATCAGAAAGAATAGCTTTTTCATTATGTCTCCGTATATTTATAGTATTGAGCCCGCTTGCTAGATCAGCGGATATCTATTTCTTTGGCCTCTTGGCCATAGATGGATTTAAATCGTGCCTCGTCAATATCCAAGGGGACGCCTTCATATACACATTTCCCATCTTTGAGTGCATAGACACGGTTCCCATACTTACGGGCCAAGGAGAGGAAATGGAGGGAACAGACTATGGTAATCCCGTCCCGTTGATTGATCTCTCCCAAGTATTGCATGATCGAATCTGCAGTTGCGGGGTCGAGGCTGGCAACCGGTTCGTCCGCAAGGATCACTTTGGGTTCTTGCATCAAAGCTCTGGCAATCGCCACCCGTTGTTGTTGTCCGCCGGAAAGCTGCTTGACCAGGCGATGCGAAAAGTCTGTCAACCCTACGCGTTCCAGATTGTGCATGGCAAATTCTGTGTCCTGCTTTGTAAAGGGAGTAACGAAGGAATGGTAGCCCAGTCTCCCGGTCAGGACATTGGTCAGCACCGAAAGGTTTTTGACGAGGTTAAATTGCTGAAAGATCATGCCGATATTTCTCCGTAAATGACGGAGATCCTGTCCGGAGGCAAGACGTACGTTCATCTTTTCAAAAAATATATCGCCCTCGGTGGGTTCAATCAAGCGATTCATGCAACGGAGCAGAGTGGATTTTCCGGAACCGGATAGTCCCAGCAGGATAATAAAATCACCCTGGTTGATCTTGAGAGAAATTCTATCGACAGCCCAGTACTTGTTATCATAGGTTTTACGAAGGTTTTTTATTTCTATCATGTTCTATTTCAACATCTCCGCCGGATCCATATTTAGAGCTCTGAGTGTAGTGCGAACTACTTCATAATCGTTATCCGAAGCTTTGTCCAGTCCGTCTATGTCATACAATGTCTTCAAGGTCGCTTTTCCGGGCTCGGAAGCAGCGAAATCCAGCAGTGCTTGCACAATTTTTTCTTCGATGTCTTTGGGCATGCTTTTGCGGAAAGTCACGGTATCGTTGGGAATCCAGTCTGTGTAGCCTATGATCGCAATCTTTTCAAAAACATCGGGATAGGTTTCAAAGAGTTTCTCACGAGCATCCTTCGGTTTACCGGAAGCATCGGCTGGAGACCAGAAACTGCAAGCTACATCGGCTCTTCCGCTGTAAACAGAGAGGATAGATTGGGGATGCCCGCCGGCAAAGAAATATTCTTTGGGTTTGATGTTTTTCAGCTGCAATATAGCCGAAGGATAGATGTAACCGGAGGTGGAAGCTGCGTCCGTATAGGCTATTACTTTGCCTTGAATATCGCTGATGGACGTGATTCCACTATTGGATTTGGCCACAAATTGACCACGATAAGACTTCAGGCCGTTGCGGATGGTCATCAGTCTCACATTTGCATCATACTTTTGCTTTGCCAAAATATAGGCATAGGTCGAAAGCCATGCAATATCAGCCTGATATGTCCCGAGTGCTTCGATCACAGCAGCATAGCTGGTGGGAACTGCCACTTTGAAATAATATCCTGTCTTTTCGTGCAAGTGCTCCGCTATAGCCTCTCCACTGGACACCACTTTTCCTGCTTCCATGGAGGGGACGAAAAACATTTTTATCGGATTCTGCTTGGTACCCAGGTTGCGGTTGGCTTTTTCTTGTTGATTAGCACCGCTCGTGCAGGCAGCCAGCAGAATATAGGTTATCGTCAGAAGAATGAATATTGCTCTTTTCATACCTTTACATTGTCTCCTGTTTGGGCTTTGATTGTAAGTCTGTAGAATGCTACAAAATGGTCAAATAAAATCTGAGTTTTAGATCCAATCCCAATCTTCAAACAACTGGTCGACTACCAGGATGTCACGTTGCCACAGTTGTTTCATATCGATCTGAGACTTCCCGTCGATGGTGACACCTTCATGATTGAAGATGCTATTGGGTAGAACGATTACCTCATTATCGCGGGGTGAAATCTGTTTGTTGATATCTTCATAAGTCAAGAGTCCGGCAACAGTTATCAGCTCTCCCATAAAATCGTTGCGGATGGCTTGAGTTCGGGCAATTGGTTCGTCAAATTTGCTATTAACCCAATCGGCGATCTCTTGAACAAAGGAGAAAGCAGATTTACCGGTGACAAAAAGCAAGGGCTGGTTCTTTTTCTTGATATCTTTTAAAAATGATCGTTTTTTACTCTTAAAATTCTCCATGCTGAGCCGCAACATTCCGATGCCATTCTCCAATTGGGGATATTCTTGATAGTATTCTTTGGGTGGAATCGGACGATGTGCCAAGACGAAAAACTCGTCTGCACAAAAGATAAGATCCCGCTCGGTTTCCTGCTTCAATTCTTCCACAATATCCAGGAGTTCTATGGCTCTTACTTCATCAAATGCTGTCAATTGAGTTAGTTTTTCCCGGTGTTTGGTGAGCCCTACCGGCACCAGACCGATGGACAGAGTATTCAGCTTTTTATGAAGCAGAGTGCGAATGGTCTCTTTGAGAGCTTCACCATCGTTCAGACCCGGAACGACTACGATCTGGGTGTGGAACTCGATACCGTTTTCTGAGAGGGTTTTTAGGCGGCGTACCACGTCGAAGTCCTGCTTGTAGCGCATCATTTGCTTACGCAGCCCCGAATCCGTAGTATGAACCGAGATATACAAAGGTGAAATGTGTTGCTTAGCGATGCGCTCAAATTCTTCTGCGCGCAGGTTTGTCAATGTGATGTAATTCCCAAACACAAAAGAATACAGATAGTCATCGTCTTTGGTATAGAGTGTGGGACGGAGATGGGGAGGCATCTGATCGATGAAACAGAACACACATCGGTTGTGGCAGAAACGGCAATTGTAAGACTCCGGTTCGATGCCCAGAGGTTTACCATCAACTCGCTCGATGAGGATCTGGCGCGACTCTCCTGTCGAACTTTGAATCTCAAAATTTAGCGCACAATCGGAAGAGAAGAATTGGAGGTCTATAAAGTCCTGTACCCGATTGCCATTTATCGATATTATGATGTCACCGGCATGGATGCCATTCTTTGCAGCCAAGCTGCGCGGCATTACACTATGAATTAATAATGCCATCAGCGAAATCGATAGTGCTTTTTGACCGGCTCTATCACTTTCCACCGGCAAGTAAGACCTTGGGGAAATGTCACATAGTCTCCACTTTGAATAGTAATGATCTCCCCTTTGTTGTTTGTGACTTCGACCAGTCCGGTCAGCAACAAACAGTCTTCAGTTGCTTCGTAGTCCCAATCAAATTCAGAAATTTCTTTTGTCCAGAGGGGCCATGCATAAACGCTGTAATCCTCAATCTCTCGTTCGGATAGCCTTCGAACAATGATCTCCATATTTTTACTCCCTTTACCGTCCATGGTAAAACAAAACAAAGATTCATGGTCTTTACAGCTTGTCAAACAATTTCTCAAAGCTCTGTCAAATATTCTGCACTTTGCTCGCTTTTCAAAAGATCTGAGATTTCGGGTAAAATCGCCACAGTTAGTATGATCCATTGCCTGGGCCGATTACTACACCAAACTCTCCATTATTGCTCTTACGAGACGAATAACTTGACATATAAATCCGTAAAAAATCTATGTAATGTTAGGATATTGTGCTTAAACGAATGAAAAATAGAACCGCTCTACTACTGATCGCCCTGTGCATCAACGTCATTGTGATGTGGGCTCAAGCTACGGAGACATCCGCAAGCGGCGGCTCCCCATTGCCGGATTCTGTAGTAGACTCGCTGCTGATTCAAGTCCCCCCCCTGGACTCCCTGTCTTACAATGCAGACGAAGTACGTTACGACTATGCCGAGGAACTGCTGATGCTGATCGGCAACACCGGGATCAAGTACCAGAATTCTACCATTACCGCAGACTCCCTGCAAATAGACCTCAAAAAAGATCGCGCCTTCACCTATGGTAAGACCGTGATGCAGGATGGAGACCAGGTTTTAATCGGGAACGAGGTCTATTACGATGTTCAATCTCAGACCGGAATGATGCGAGGCGGTTTGAGTCGCATCGAAAAAGGCTATTATTACGGCGAAGAGATTCGCAAGATCGACAAAGATATCTACGATGCTGATAATGGACGCTTTACAACTTGCGACGACATGGATCCGGATTTTTGGTTTTGGGCGCATCGACTTCGCATCTATCGTGGCGACAAGATCGTCGGGAAGCCAGTGGTGTTCTCTGTAAATCACTTCCCTATCTTCTACTTTCCATTCATGACATTTTCCATCCGCAAGGGACGTCATGCCGGATTCCTCATGCCCGAACCCGGATACAATACCGTGGATGGCAAATACGTGCGAAACATCGCATACTACTATCCCATTGCAGATTACGCCGATGTCACTCTGGCACTGGATCTGATGGAAAAGACAGGTTGGCGGACAAACCTCAACACCAATTATACCAAACGCTATTCCTACAAAGGTGGATTTCGTGCCTCATATCAAAAGGCGATCGGATCCACTACCACCAATAACGATTGGGCTTTACAGGCAAATCACAGCCAGGACTTGGGGGATAAATCTGCCCTGGATGTCCGGCTCGATTTCCTCAGTAACAAACGGCTGTGGCAAAGCAGTGATAATATCGACGAAAGCCTGGCACAGCAGCTCACATCCTCCATCTCTTATCGCAAACCTATCCTCAGTTCAAACCTGAATATAGGTGGCACCTACACCCAAGACCTTATTAATGATAACATCTCGCTCTCGCTACCCAGTGCTTCTTACCGCATGCCGACCCGCCCTATCTACGAGTTTTTTACTCCCGATGACAGCCCCGCCCGCAACGATTGGTGGACCAATTTTAGCCTCAGTTATGCTGTGAATTTAAACCATACTGGTGTAGTAAGAGCCAAAGACAAGACCTTGCAAGATATCATCTGGGACAATACCCCTGATCCTGCAGACACCACGGGAAATACGCTCTTGAACGAGCATCACGCCGGCATCAAGCACAACATGGGTATCTCCTACAATTACAAATATCGGGGCTGGCTCAACATTCAACCGAATATGACATATAATGAGAGCTGGTTCGACCGTGATAAAAATGACGACAAATGGGTGCGTGGTAATGATTACAGCGCCTCCATGAATACCAATTTCAATGTTTATGGGATCAAAAACTTTAGCCGTTGGAATCAACTATCCGTCCGCCACATTCTCACACCATCAGCCGGCATCAGTTATGCCCCGGACTTTCGCGATAATAGTGACTTTTACAGCTTTGGTGGGATCGGCCTCAGCTCGGCGAATAAGACCACAAACCTGAACATGGGTGTGGATCAAAAATGGCAGATCAAGTATATGGGCTCGGATGGCAAGACGGAAAAGAAACTGAACGACATCATCAGTTGGTCGTCCCGCACTTCCGTCAATCTCCAAAAGGATACCAAACAGTTCAATGCCATCTCCCACAGCCTCACCTTCCGTCCTCCGGGAAAAGATTTACCACTATTGAAAACCGCATATTCTGCCCAGTATGGGGTCACTCAAGACCCCTACCAAGTGCATTGGACAGATCCTCACTTCCGCAATCACTATTTCAGCCAAACCATAAACTTGAGCGGAACCTTCCCCTATGTGGAGTATTTCCCCCGCACCAAAAATACCCTGTTCAATGCCTATATCCCTTCCGATTCCCTGCAACAAAGTGCCGAGCAAACTGCTGCCCGGACTACAGATAGCTGGAGCCTGGGGCTTACGCACAACTTAAGTGCCCCCACGAGTCTCCTCGACGCCGCAGGCAACGACCTGAGAATGAATGCCAGCCTCAAAGTCACCACCAATTGGTCTGTCCAATATTCAAATTATTACAATCTCAAGACCAAAGACTTGATTTCCCAGAGCTTCAATATCTCGCGTGCCTTGCACTGTTGGAAGATAGACATTAGTTATTCCCGCCGCAACGACTATTGGGACTATCGCATAATATTCTTTAACACCGCCTTGCCGGATGCATTGAAGTTTCAAACTCATGATAGTAAAAAATACTGATTTTTCCAAAGCTGTTTTTCTGGATCGGGATGGTACCATCAGTTCCGACCAATATGGGTACATCGCCAATCCCGATGAATACAAGATTTATCCCAACACCGGTGCTGCCCTGCGCATCTTGCAGGATGCCGGATTCTATCTCTTTATCGTGACCAATCAATCCGGTATTGCCCGTGGTTATTTTGACACCGCTACTCTGGATACTGTGCATAACAGGATGCGGGAACTCATCCACACCACCGGAACCGATCTGGACAGCGTGTATTATTCTCCCTATTACAAAGATGGAATCGTGGAACCCTTCAACATCGAGCATGAAGACCGTAAACCCGGAATCGGGATGTTCCAGCGGGCACGGCAAGAATACAGCTTTCGCCCGGAGCAATCTTGGATGATCGGCGATCGTTACAGCGACATCGCCTTTGGTCATAATGCGGGACTACACACAATCCTGGTAATGACCGGGGATGGACAGCATGAATTTACGGAAATGCTGCACACGCGTGAAATCCGTCCGGACTTCATCGTGCCGGATGTATTGGCTGCGGCTCAATTGATTACGACTTATTACCCTTGATGGATATCCCCCACTTTTCCAGTGCTAAATTTCTGGCTATGAGTCCCCAGCGTCGGCAGAAAACTATTGAAAAACTCCTCGCCGAACTGGAAAGCTCTATCCGGGACTGGGAAAGAGTCTGCGCTTTGCGGGAGGAGATCCTGCTGCATCGTGATGACCTGGATGATGCGAGGCTTTGCGAACTGATAGATCAAATTCAAAGTGCCTCCGATGCTCATGAATTGCTACAGGTTCTTGCCCCCTATTTTACTGATCAGGGAATCGTGCGGAAGGACAATCAAATCCCGATTCGTACTCGTGATGGCAGTCCCACACCGGATCCCGAAGCCAGGGCACGAGCCCGGCAGATCATCGTAATCACAGACAACCTCCGCTCCGTCTTCAATGTAGGATCCATCTTCCGCACTTCAGAGTGCCTGGCCTTGGCTGGCATCTATCTTTGCGGAATATCCCCCACTCCAGATCATCCCAATATGGAAAAGACCGCTATGGGTACTTCCAACCTCGTATCTTGGCAGTATTTTGCCGATACGGCAGCAGCTATCCGCAATGCCAAACTGCAAGGCTATACAGTTTATGCGCTGGAAACTGCAGAAAGTGCCACGTCGGTGTTTGCAGCAGATTTTAGCTTTCCCATTGCCCTGGTACTGGGCAACGAAAGCCTCGGCATCTCCGCAGCTACCCTCAGCCTTTGTGATCGGATCATCGATTTGCCGGTTCTGGGCTGGAAAAACTCCCTCAATGTAGGGGTAGCCTTCTCCATCTGTGCCTATCAGATAGTTTTTGCAGACCGTAAGTAATCACTCCAGCTATTAGAAAGACCTTCTAATATACGGGTTGTAGGGCGGAGCCCTACTCCATAAAGGGTGGTGGGCGGGAATAGATCCAAAACAGCATACTCCTCTTGAGATAAAGAAGTGCTATCTGAAAAGTCTCTTACACCAATTGCAGCATCCCAAAGAAGTGCGAGATACTGCCCGCCAGCACAAATAAATGCCAGATAGGGTGATGATAAGGTAGCTTTTTCCAGATATAAAATATCGCCCCAAAGGTATAGCAGAGTCCTCCAATCAACATCCAACGCATAAAGGAATGTGGAGTTACGCTCGACAAAGGCTTGATCGCGATCACGATTAAC
This sequence comes from Candidatus Cloacimonetes bacterium HGW-Cloacimonetes-1, assembly GCA_002841975.1. GTDB lineage: Bacteria > Cloacimonadota > Cloacimonadia > Cloacimonadales > Cloacimonadaceae > PHBQ01. The sequence goes on along the minus strand of PHBQ01000018.1, from coordinate 2,598 downwards.
CAGCCCATCAGGACGTAGGTGATCACGGAGACGATGCGTGATTTGTGCATCGCAAAGATCTCCATGTTTATTCCCAAGATTGCCAATCCCCAGATCAGTCCAAAGAGGGTCCAGCCCCAGGTTCCACGCAGAGTTCCGATCATCACGGGAGTATAGGTGCCGGCAATCAGCAGAAAGATGGAAGAATGATCCAAGATGCGGAAAAACCTTTTCACTCGGGGTTGAGGAAACGCATGATAAAGCGTGGAAGCCAGATAGAGAATTATCAAGGATGCTCCATAAATGCTAAAAGATACCACTTTCCAGGCATCACTGACCCGCGCCGCATATACCACCAAAATCACCAAGGCGGCGATGCTGAGCCCCACTCCGGTGCCGTGGGTAATGCTATTGGCTATTTCTTCGCCCAGAGTCTGAGGGGCACTGAGCGGTATTTTATCCAAAAATTTACCTTTCTGCTTTGCCATGATATCTCCTTCCTCCTTACATAGATGTGGTAATGATGTGGCTATGCCTCCCTATGATTCATGGGGCGGCATAGCCGCATCATAGCCACAACTAAGTAAGGAACGTATAGCAGCCATCTCGGATGGCTCGCATCCGGAACTTACTGACTTCCACATTTTGCAAGAGTATGAATCCCTGTTCATCCGTCAACAATTTCTTTGCAATCCTGCACACAGATCCTGACAGACCGTAAGTGTACACGCCTCGTGTACCACTGTCGAGGCGACTGTGATTACGAGAATGTGCAGATACGAATATTTGCAATCCGGGCAAACACGATACCTATACCATCCGGGCAGAAAAAATGCCCCACAATGTGAGGCATTTATTGTATGTTCGGTTTGTATTTTAGAAGTTGTAGGTCAGGCCAAAATTGAAAGCATTGACTGCGGTATTATAAACACCGGCCATGTTTTCGAAATTTGATTCCTGAACTTTCACTTCGCGTTCTGTGAAATAGATATGCTCATAGTTGATGTCGAACTGGAAAGGACCAAATACTCTGCTGTAACCGATGTTACCGCTCATTTTGTAATTAACGTCCGGCCAGGTAGGGCTGAGAGTCCCATCCGGAATCGGGCTTTGGTCGTAGAAGTAACCTAAACGGTAAGCATTGGCACCCATAGTGTATTCGGTACCGAGATTGAAACGCATAGTGTTGTCCCAGTTCATTACCATTTCGCGTTCGGAGACACCTATGGTATCAGCTGCAGAAGTGTAATAGGTATCTTTGAATTCGACGATTACTTTATCCAGCACATTCCACATAGTGTAGGTAAAATCAGCATTGACTTTCCAGTTTTCCAGCACTGCAAAGGAAAGACCCATTCCGATGTCACCAGGTAAATTCAAGGTGGCATCTGCTTCTGTATCAAAGACACTTACGAATGGATTTGCCTGTCCCATGGTACTGGCAACGACGCTGTTGATATAGGTACGGAGTTTCAGGTCGCCACTCAGTTTGATCGTAGAAGGCATTTTGCCACTCAGACCCAGGCTCATGTTTTCCGTAGGTTTGTACATAATACCAAAGTTTGCGCCATAACCGATACCTGTGCCTTCCAATTCCATGAAAGTAGGTACATAATAGGTGTATGCACCGGTCGCACTGAGGTTAGGTTTGAGGCTTTTAATGCCGATCATGCCATAGTTGACACTGAGACCAGCACCGATCGAAAGGTTGTCCATGATACGATAGCTGACTGTAGGGTGAATATCAACTATACCGATGGAGCTATAGGATTCTTTCTCGATGAGAGGATGTTGATTACCATCGGTTCCAGTAGTTCCCCAAGTGATGGGTTGCATGCTATAGACGCCCAATGAATCGGGGACAGGCATAGTCGTAGGTAAACTAAAGGCATCCCATTCGGCACCAAGGCCGTAAGGAACGTAAACGCCGATACCATATTTGAGCTTGCATTCACCGGCTTTGACAGCAAAGAGATTGGGGAACAGCCACAGTTTTTTGGTGGCTTCGATTTCGGATGCTGCGAGTCCGTGAGTATTACCACTGAAGTCAAATGTTGAGGCAGGATAGATGCCGGCACCGGCAATTGTCAAACTGCTGTTGGTCATGAAACCCAGTCCTGCGGGATTCCAATACATTGCTGTAGCGTCATCCGCCATACCACGGAAGGCACCGCCCATAGAAATGGCTCGTGAGCCAATTCCGGAAAGAGCAAAACCACCGGCAAATAGTGAACCGGTGACACTGATGAGAACGAGTAGTAGCATTGCTATACGAACTTTCTTCATTCTGATTCTCCTTAAAATGAGTATAATGCTGCTGTGTATCTTGCCATGATATGAACATAATTCAGCCTCTGCAATTCGTCAAGAAAAATATTTCGAAAAGATTGAATTTCTATCAGTTAGATAACTCTACCGAACTGCTTTCAGTTTTCTTCCAGCTTGGCATCAGGCTACTATTCATAGCGTTATCGTTCAAACATCATCAATTGTACGGACCTGAATGGAGGGTGGATATCAGGCCTGAACCAGTATTTGCCGGACAGGCTGGAAAAGCTGTGCTCTGTTTCCGGTATTGTTCCCGACACATTTCTCTTGACGCTAACTATCACACAGAAA
>PHBQ01000017.1:23925-102548 GCA_002841975.1 Candidatus Cloacimonetes bacterium HGW-Cloacimonetes-1 | reverse complement strand
CCTGGAAGGTTTGACTGCGGGCTTTGCCAGCAGTAGTCAAGATATCGATGCCGGGATTCCTGTCCAATTCACAAACTCTGTATTGGGTAATCCCTCTGTCTATGAATGGGACTTTGAAGATGATGGTGTGATCGATAGCGTCGAACCCAATCCCTCCTTTACTTACAGACTGATGGGATCTTATTCGGTGCGCCTCAAAGTGCAGTATATAAACAGCTCGGGCACGGTTCTACATAGTGACGAACTGATTCTCTCAGAGTACATCCAGGTACGTGGTACCAACATTCCCGGTGGAGATCAATTGGGCGTATGGGTTCTTGCCGGCTCTCCCTACAATATCACAGGGACGATCACTATTCCCGTGAACGAAATGCTGACGATTAACCCGAACGTCCAAGTCAACATTGTCAATTCGGATACATCGATCAAAGTGCAGGGTACGCTCCAGGTCGATACTGCCGATTTTCGTAGCATCTCCCGGGGTAGCTGGAAAGGTATCGAGATCGAGGAATCTGCAGTCAATACCAGCATCCAAAACTCGACTATTCGCGATGCCGAACTGCCCATCTGGATCAAATCGAATGCCACTATTCAGGATTGCGTGATCAGCAAAGATTCACTCATGACCTACCAAAACGAGGTGGGGATCATGATTGATGGTAACGCCAGTCCTACCTTGAACACTCTCGATATTCGCAACTATTCCACCGGTGTTCACGTCAATAGTGGCACCACACAGAGTACTCCCACGATCAGTAATATCCGGGTACGAAATACCTCCAATAGTATCCGTACGGATAGCTACGGCATTAGATTAACTGGGAAAATAGCGCCTGCTTTAAGCAATGTGGAAATCTCAGATTTCACCATTGGACTGCTCTATGAGGGAGATAATCAGGTGCTGGCAAATACTCCCACGATCAGTAATATCCGGGTGCGTAATACTTCTAATAGTATTCGCAGCAATCAGACTGGAATCCTGATCAAGAACCTCAAAAATGTCACAGTAGAACAGGACAGCATCAGTGAGTGTGTGATCGGGGTGATGATCACCAACAACCAGCCCCAAACTGCTAATACTCCCACGATCAGTAATATCCGGGTGCGAAACACTTCCAATAGCATCCGCACCGAAACGACAGGTATCAAGATAGATGGCTTCATTTTGCCACGGATCTCAGACGTCGATATTGATGATTTTACGAACGGGATTAGCATGAGCGGCACCAATGCCAACACCTATGCCAGTCAACCTGTGATCTCCAATATCCGGGTACGTAACACTTCCAATAGTATCCGCATCGACGGAGTTGGACTTCTGGTCCAAGACTATCCGCGGATCAGTGTCTTCAACGATTCTATCTATGGATATGCCGAAGCAATCAAATTCATCAATACCAGTCCCACTCTGGCAAACACCCCTACGATCAGTAACATTCGAGTGCGCAATACATCCAATAGTATCCGCAACCTGGGGACCGGTGTTTATTGTGGACCCAACGTAAACCTGGATGTCAAGAATTCCCTGATCCAGGACTATGCGATAGGCTTGCATGCAATGGCAAACTCTGCGCAAATCACTTCAAATCGCTTTGTCAATAACGACAGTGCAGTCCTGATTCAGTCCGTACTGCCAGGCTTTAACCTATCGTACAACGATTTGATACTGTTACCGGACTTCGACAATATCAATCGGATTGCCATCAAAGCGGATAACAGTGTCGGGCTGAATATAGCAAACAATACTATCATCAATTACCCCGGTCTGCTGGAGGCTCAAAGCTCATCGATAAACTTCTTCCAAAACATCTGCTGGGCTCAGCAATTGATTTCCGCCCCCTTTATCACTGCAAACTCTGTGATTAATGCCAGTTACAATGATATTTATTACTCCAATGGCATCTATGCGGGCATGGGAAATATCAATGCTGATCCCCTCTTCACAGATCCCGTGGCAACGGATTACACTCTCCAATATACAAGTCCCTGTATTGATGCCGGTAATCCCAACCTGAGCCCGGATCCCGATGAAAGTGTACCGGATCTCGGTGCTCATATCTATCTCCACAAAGCCGCATTTATCTCAGATCAACGCTTTGTGATGCCGGGAACTATGATCCAATTCACAAATCGATCGATCGGACATCCTGTGGCAGAAAGCTCCTATTTCTGGGATTTCAATAACGATGGCATTATCGACAGTAACCAGGAAAACCCAACCCACATCTTTGATACCCTGGGACGCTATAGCATTACGCTCAAAGTGACAACTGCCACCTTGGTGGATACCCTCTATCTCCGGGATTATATCCTGGTGCAAAGCGTGACCCTGCCAAAACCACAAAATGTTCAGTTATCCCTGACTGGTAATTCCGACATCCGTATGTCATGGAGCCCGGTTACGCAGGATATTGCCGGTAATGCTGTTACCCCCAATTTCTACATAGTGTATTCCAGTCCCAAGCCCTATGGTCAATACAGTTATATCGGTGAAACACCCGGAATCACGGAATTCACCCATTTCGAAGGTGCAGTAAAAGATCAGATCTTCTACGTAGTAATTGGTTTTGTGGGAAACAGCGCAAAACTGCGTGAATTCCTCTCCCGCAGGTCAACTATAGAAATCATCGATCCTGCAGCCCCTCACACGGGTGTGATAGTGCCTACGGCAAGAAAGAAAAAATAATAGTGAATTATTTGTTGACATAAGAAGCTAGCTTTTACACACTCGCTACTTGTGGAATGGTTTGCACGCGGTCAAAGTAATATGCTCTGGCCGCGTGCATCTTATAGCAAGTAGTCGCAGTTTAGCTCTCTCCGACTGCTTTTCGTGACTGCACAAAAGGAGTATTGCACATGGAGTTAAAACCGCTCACTCAGTATCGTAGCACCCAGCCTGCGAAGTTCATTCCGGACTTAGTGGAATACTACTACAGCTCTCAAAACAAATCTATCCCATCAGTGCATCCCATGCAGGGAGCATTGCTGTTCATCGACGTCTGCAATTTTACGGCAATGACAGAGGAAGCTTCTCGCAAAGGTCATTATGGGGTAGAGACCATTACCCGGATTTTAAAGAGCTACTATACGGAACTGGATCTCTCTATTCGCAAGTTTGGGGGCGAAATTATCAAGTATGCGGGTGATGCCATACTGGCAGTCTTTATCGGCGACAAAGTCCCAACAATGATGGCAATTGAGGCTTGCACGAGAGATATCAATGAACGTCTGGATATATTGAACAAGAAACTGCTGCCCGAGTTTGAATTCAGGCTCTCTTATCATGGAATCAAGCATTGGGGTCGCTTTCGCTGCATCATCGTAGGAGATCCCCTGCTCCATCATGATTTTATCCTTTACGGCAGTGCAATACGCGAGTTATTTAGCATCCCTCTACCCAAAGGTAGCAACGAAGTAAAGGGGAAACTGAGGCTCCCCAAGTCCTTGGAAGATAGCGGAAAAATACTCAAAAGTACCTTTGTAGCTTCTCCGAATCCAGATATTTTTCTACCTCCCTCGGTGCGTGATATCATCACTTTCCAGCATTTTTCCGCAGAACTGCGCAATGTTGCGATCCTCTTTATCAGTATAGACGTCAGATCCATCAGTTCCGGAACCTTTCACCACAATCTGCATCAGGCATTCGTCAATATCCAGGAATGTGTGTATCGCTATGAAGGAATTGTAAATAAGATAGATTACAACGACAAGGGTATCGTGGTCCTGTGTTCATTTGGCATCCCGATTGCCCATCTCAACGATGTTCAGCGTGCTATCATCGCCGCACGTAATATCATGGAATACACGCATCAGGGAATTTATAGAATTGGATGTACATATAGCAATATGTATGCCGGAGTGTTGGGTAGCGACAAAAGGTATGAATACGGTATCATCGGATCTGGAGTCAATGCCGCTGCTCGCCTGCTCTCGGAGGCCGAACCGGATCAAATATTGATCTCAGAAAACATGCTATCCGATGTCGAAGTCCGCTTTAAGTGCAAATATTTAAAGAAAACCCCCGTCAAGGGTTTTGCCAATGATATCAAGATCTACCAGATCATTTCGGAATTACCGGTGAACTTCCACTCCTTGGGTTTGCTCTATTCCAAACAAAAGATCGTAGCCTGGGAAGACGAGCTGCACTTGATGGCCAATGGAGTGGATTCAGACACAGCACCATATCGGCTTTTTCTCAGTGGTGAACCGGGAGTTGGAAAGACATTTCTGGTCTGGAATCTCCTCAACAGACTGAACAATCCCAAGGTGATTATGATGTCTCTGGAAGAGTATAACCAGCCTCAGGTTTATAATATTGTGACGACGATTCTGGAAGACTATTACAATATTCCGGATCCTCTGCAGGCTGTAGATCGGTTACGGGAATTGACCTCTTCTTGCGAAGCAGAACTAAACCTGAACCTCATCTTAGAGTATTTTCAGGGCCAGGAAAACAATCATCTCACCGATGGTGATCGCAGCATCTACCAAAGCATTATCTTTGATCAGCTTCAAATCTTCACGCAGTTTCTGCTCCGTCCCATCAGGATATTGATTGTCGATAATCTGCATTGGCTGGACAAACTATCGCTATCCTTGCTGGTGGCAGTTTCGGCAGTCAGCAAGACTCACATCCTGCTGACCTCGCGCTTTGGATTACACAGAGAGCTCTTCCCGGATTTTAAAGAACTACAATTGGCAAATCTGGATCAGCCAGCAGCCCGAAAACTGATCACCCATACCTTCAAGCTGATTGCCGACGAAGCAGTAGAATACCTTTACCGGATCACCAATGGTAATCCATCTTTCATCATCGAACTGTGTCGGGAGATCAGTTCCCAACGCAAACACTCCAATCGGCTTATAACCTTGGCAGATCTGCACGATGTAGAGCGACGCGGACATCTGCCCAATTCGATCGAGAACCTCTTTGTGAATCGCCTGACCTATTTTAACTATGAGACACAGTACATCCTGAAGCTGGCAGCCATCATTGGCAAAGCCTTCACGATTGCTGAACTGGCAATAATCGATAGCCAAAACATCAAAACCAAAGTGCTCGAGCTGCTGGACAGTCTGGATACGGATCAAGTCTTTTCCAGAACCAACATCACTCCCGATCTGGTCTATATCTTTTCCAACAACCTGATGCGGGAAGCGATTTACAAAACCATTTTGCTTTCCGAAAAAAAGGGACTCCATCAGCAAATAGCCGATCACTATGTCCAAATGCTGAAAGCAGGTGATAACAGCAATCTGGAAATTATCACAAATCACTATATTCTGGCAGAAAACGCTATCAAAGCATATGAATATAGCATTCTGGCAGCAGAAAAAAACTATGCGCTGGCAAACTATGAGGAAAGCAGCTATTACTATGAAGTAGCCCTACGGTTTTGCCACCTTCAATCCCGCAAAATCGAGCTTCAGTTAGCTTTGGTAGAATCGCTGTTTTACCACACGGAAGTGGAGGAGGCAAATCGGCTCTTAAACAGTATTACCAAGCCTACACCGCGAGTACCGATCTATTCCAAATATATCTATCTCATGGCAAAATCTCTGTATTTGCAAGCGGAGTATGCCAAAGTGGCACAACTCGTGAATGCCTGTATCGAATGTCCCAGTCTCGATCACTATTACTATCTGTGCATGATCTTTTATGCGGATTCTCTGCGGATTGTGAACAACACCACCGAGTTGGAACACGTGTTACAACGCTTGATCGACAATATCAACCACCAACTCAGTACTTCCCAAAATGTAAATATCAGTTACTCCGAGCAGGATTTTTCGGATCTCAAAACCACGCTTCAGGAACGTGCGATCTCTGTGGAAGACACCCCGCAATTCTATTATTTGTGCAAAATAGAGGGGATTTATGGGCAGCTCAGTTACGACCGGGGAGCATATCGGGAAGCTGAAAAGCACTTTCGGCGCGTAATGTCTCTTTCCCACATACTCCAGGACAATATCGCCACCCGGATCTCCTTACACTCACTGGGGAATATCATGCGCAAAGCCGGAAAACACACCAAAGCCATGAGTTACTATGAAAGGGCTCGCACCCTCGCAGAGAAGATCGGAGATCGTTTTGGCTATTTGAAAGTAATCATGGATATCGGCATTTTGTATCGTCAACAGGGCAAGTACGATATTGCGCTGGAGGCATATCAAAAAAGTCTGAGCATGGCTGTAATGATGGGCAACAAAGCTCAACAGGAAAACGTCCTCTACAATATGGGGGAAATGCAATACCAGCAGGATCAACTGGATGAGGCGGAAAAGAGCTTTCATGCGGCTCTGGAGATAGCTATCGAAATCTCCGATAGTCTGGGAATCAGCTATGCCAATGATGCCCTGGGCGATCTCTGGATGGCTCGGGATGACATCGACAAAGCCGAACAATACTATCAAAACAACCTGGAATATCAGCGCAGTATCAACGACCTCGAGGGTGAGGCGCATAGCCTCGGGAACCTGGGAAACATTGCTACCAATCGCGACGATTTTCCCAAAGCACTCGAGTATTATGAACAAAACTTGAAAATATGCCATGAGATCGGCGATATTGATGGAGAGGGCAGAGCTTATTTCAATTCCGCTATGGCATCCCTCTCTATGGGAAATGCAGAGCTGTCACTTAGCAAGCTCCAAGCAGCTCAACGCTGCTTTCATAAAGCCAATTCAGCCATCTATGATGACCTGGTAAACGAGCAAATCGCCATATGCCGTGAGCTACTCAAAGCTTGAGTTGGCATATAAGAGCGTTGCACATAAGTTGTAATTTATCAGTTTGGTAGATAAAAGCCTCGAAAACTGTCAATTTTATAATCTATTCCCGCCCACCACCCCCTTTTTTGGGTAGGGCTTTGCCCTACAACCCAACTATTCAACGGTCTCATATTTATCCACCTTGTCCTCTTCACGTGCTTCCGTGGCGATTCCCTCGTCGCGACAAGGGCTTCACGAGGGGATCACGAGGGCAGCACCTGAGCTTGGAGTAGGGGCGAACGGCGGTTCGCCCGAAAGCACTGCTTTCCCAAACTCGATTTGCGGTCCAGAAGCATAGTTTACCAGGGTTTTACAGGCTTAATATGCTATGGATAGACGTAAGCCAAACTACACTTGTTTGCGTCTGGGGCTAAGGAAATCTTAACCCCAAACAGACGTATTTCTTTAGTAGTGTTGTTTACGGATTCTTGATTTGCCCGATGAAATCATCGACCCACTTCAATTCGCCTTCCATCAGATAGATCGGGCGCAGGGATACGCTGAGATGGTACTTGCTGCACTCTCCCTCCTGCATAAAGGCTTCCAATTCCCGATAGCTTTGGATGCTTTTGAGGATAGCCTCTTTGTAGGCACTCAGCAAGTTTACCTGCTCTTCCGGAGTAAATACTGCCAGATTGTAAAAGGCGATATCCGCTTGCCAGCGTAAATGCTCCGGCTCCTTTAGCAACTCTGTGAGCTTTTCTTTGAATGCCAGCATCCCATCCGGCGTGAGCTGATAGACCTTACGGGCTCGATTTTCTTCACTGATTTCAGTAGTAGATTCCACGAAATTCATAAATTCCAATTTCGTCAGAGCCTTGTAAATTGCAGACATTGAGAGCTCTGTCCAAAATCTCATGTCCCGATATTGAACATCCTTTTCGATGTGATACGGATGTTTTGCTCCTTCGCTCAAAAGACCGAGTAATGCGGCTTCAGCAGATGTAACACTCATGGTGTACCTCCAGTATTTAGTATAAGCATGCTTTACAGGGATCATATTCCACGCATACAATATTCCTGTCAAGATATATCTTGCCGACGTAGCATCACAGGTAGCGATAAATTGTTATCAAAACAGAGCTGTAAACACTGGGTAGCGCTGGCTTCAGCCGGCAGTATCACTGGCTTTCGCCGGTTTTTAGCCTATAAACAAGATCAAAACACTACAGGGATCCCTCTCTGTGTAAATGCACATTACCCACCTCCAAACCACAGAACTGAGAACCTTTAACAAAAGTCTTGACTAAATATGTACAAGAATAGCGAAGTGTACCAATGCAGAAGGATAGTAATGTCAAGATATGTATTGTTTCAAATTCGCATCCCACAAACGATGTGCGGCTCTATTATAAGATCGCGAAGAGTTTGGCGAAGATCGGAGAGGTCTATCTCATTTCCACAGCTGGGCTTACGAACAAGGATCAAAACCCTCGCCAATGTGTGGTTTCCTCCGAATCAAAATGGGTTGCCCTATATCAATTGTATCTCAAAGCCAGCAAGATCCGTCCGGATGTCGTGATCTGTGTCGAGCCACTCACCCTCTTTGTAGGTTTTGCGCTCCGCAGATTTCAACGCACCAAGATCGTTTTTGATGTGCATGAGTTTTTTGCCGATGCCTATGCCGAAAGGTTCACTCCCGTCTTGCGTTATCTGGCATACAGAAGCTATCTGAGCGCAGAACGCTGGCTGGCACGTCGCGTGGACTATGTGTTTGGCGTAAACCATCTGATCCTGAAGCAATTGACGGGAAGTAAGCCGTGGTCCAATGCGCATGTCTTGCCGAATTATCCCGTGAAAAACGTATGGGATTACAATTGTGAAATACCCCATTCGATTCATCCCATCTGCGAAATGGAATTTGACCTGATATATATCGGTGGCCTCACGGTGGACCGTGGTATTTTCGTGATCCTGGAAAGTATAGCTCTGCTGAGGAAAGTACATCCTTATGTCAAAGTCCTGATCGTGGGGAGATTTCATAACGAAGACGTCGAAAAGACCTTCTATGCCAAGATCAATACCCTGAATCTCAATTCGGTGCTGTACTACCAGGCATGGTTACCGGCAGAGAAGATCGGAGTGCTGCTCAAAAGAGCAAAGCTGGGCTTGTGGATCTTTAATCCCGCCAATAAACGCATGGCAAACGCCCTGCCGCTCAAAGTTCTGGAATATCTTTCCGCTGGTCTGCCGCTCATCACGATCAAAACCGAGATCATGAATGCCCTGATCAAAGCTAATCATCTGGGCATTTGTACGGATTATCAGCCCCAAAAACTGGCAACTGCCATCGCTTCACTGCTCGAACTGTCTGAGCCGGATTATGATGTCATGAGCCGGGCATGTTCCCACATCGTGGAAGAAAAATATAACTGGGAAGCTATGGAACCGGAGCTGCTCCGCATCATCCAAACTCTCGCCCCCGGCAAATAAACCAGGTTTATGGACATCCTCTATATCAGCTATTTTTACCCCCCCTTGGGAGGGCCTGCCACTTTTCGTAATACCAAGGCTGTAAAATATTTGAGCTCATTAGGTGCCAATATCGATGTCATCACTGTCCGTGAGATTGAATATCTCCTGGAGGACAACAGTCTGCTGTCCGAATGTCGCGAACGGGAACTGATCCGCACTGCGTCTCTGGATCCCATGGCAATCACCAAAAAACTCTCCCAGAGCGGTGCCATCAATTCCAGATCCCTCTACCTAGGGACATCTGAACGGATGAAAAGACTGATTCGGGGCATGATCCCCGTGGACGACAAGATTGCCTGGGTTCCCTTTGTCATAGCTGCCGGGATCACGGCTTGCCAAGCTCGCTCCTATGACCTGATCTATGTGTCCTGCGGTCCGTTCTCCTCTGCCATTGCGGCGTCCTATCTCGCATCTCGCTTTCATCTCCCTTTGGTCGTGGACTATCGGGATTATTGGACTCTTTTAAGCGATTATAATCAGGGCATCACCAAGCTGCATCGAGGCATCAGCAGCTATTGGGAAAGACGGATTCTGCGCCAGTCGGCCCTGCTCGTCACAGCTACCTCCGGAATTGGCAGAGACCTCTGTGCTGCCTTTGGAGAGGGGTTGGAAGATCGTCAAATGACTGTTTACAATGGTTGGGATGAAGAAGATTTTCAAAACCTGCCGACCTCTAGTGCAAAGAATTGCGGATTTGAAATTGCCTATTATGGTGCGATCTATGCCAGACGCAGCATGAAAAACCTCTATGCAGCACTGCTATCGCTTCGGCAACAGGAGTTGCTACCCCCGGATACCAAGCTCCGCCTCTATGGAAACTACTTTGTGGAAACTTATGCGGATATCGAAGCCAGCGGGATATCCGATCTCATCGAAGTAGTGCCCCAGCTTCAACATCGGGAAGCCCTTGCACAAATGATGCAAGCAGATGTACTGGTGTTAAACATCAATAGTAGTAGCCCTTATGGCACTCTCACCAGCAAAATCTTTGAATACATCCGTAGCCAAAGACCGATCCTGGCTATGGTGCCTGCTGCCAAAGAAGCTGCCGAATTGCTCCGCAGTTGTGGCCACGATTATATATGTGCCATGGAATCCGCATCCACTATCGAGGCAGCCCTCAGCCGCTGTTTGGAAGACCTCAAATCTCCCAATCCCCGATCCTACCAAATTCCCCCGGAGTATGAACGCTCCCAGCAATTGACCCAGCTCTATCACCGCTTGAGTACAATTTAATCTCCAGGATCGCAGCTCTTTGTAACTGCCTTTATCCAAGGTAAAAAAAGGCTGCCAACACAAGTCAGCAGCCTGATTGATCTATAATGTACTGGTGATTTACAACTGAGAGATATGCCCTTTACCAATACCCTTGACTTTGCATCCCAAAGCCAGATACTGCTTGATCTTGGCATCATCAAAGAAGTTTGAACAGTCTATGATGAGAGGCTTGGTGCCACACATGGCGACCAGATCTTGGGGCTTGATGGCATGGTATTCGGCATGACCAACGGCCATGACCACTACTTCCGCACCGGCCAGGGCATCGGCAAGATTGTTCAGTACTTTGATTTCTTCCAGCTCTGCCCAATATTCCACATACGGATCGTGAACGCGGACGAGGGCGAGGTCTTTGCGCAAAAACTCCACTAAGGTCTTGGTGGGAGAGTGTCTGGTATCACCCAGATCTTCCAGATATGAAACGCCCAAAATGGTGATTTTGAGGTTGAGAATGTTCTCATATTCGGCTTCGATCAGTTCTATCGTATGCAGCGGCATGGTATCGTTGATATTGACGGAACGGATTGCCACATCCAGAGAACCTTCCAGTCCAAAGAGTGCACCCATCGACCAATTTGCCAGCACCGGATCTTTGGTGAGGCAATATCCGCCTACACCCAAACTGGGACGTAACAGGTTGTCATGCGTTCCTTTGCGTTTGCGGATGGCATCCCGCACCTTGAAGATATCGACGCCGATCTGCTCGGCAAATTTTGCCCATTCGAGGGTTAGGGCGATGTTGGTGGCACGATAGGAGTTTTCCATCACTTTGGACAGCTCGGAGGCATTGGTGTGATCGAGCTGAGTCAGGGGGAAATTCTCGACATTGAGCACATCTGTCAAAAACGCACGACAGAGATCTATACTCTTTTGATTGATACCGGAAAACACCCGCCAAAAATCACGGATGGAAGCCACGTATTTGGCTCCCGGCATCACGCGTTCATAGCTGTGGGCAATAAGTGGGGGATTGGCAATGATGTCGATGCCACGTTTGGTAAATTCTTCTTCGATAATAGGTTTGACCACTTTCTCGCAAGTTCCGGGAGGGACAGTGGTTTCGACCAGGATCAGGCATTCCGGCTTGATATGCTTACCTAGGGTACGGATGCCTTCACGGAAAGCGGAGATATCACAATATCCTTTTTCGGCTTCGCCGAAAGCAGGTTTAGTGGCATCTAATTGAATGTCCACCACTACCACATCCACCAGTTCATATACATAATCTTCGGAGGTGGCACGGAAGTTTTTCTTTTCCACCACACAACGATTGAAAATCGCCGGAACTTCGGGATCCGAACTGCTTACCGGTGCGACACCGGAATTGATGACCGGAATCTTCCAAAAGGATCTTCCGGAAGCTCTTTGATGACCATGAACATAATAAATGGGCTTCCCGTTGCTGTCTTCAGCATCTGCCACGACAGTTGCCATCACGCAACCGACAAATCCTAAGCCTTGAACTGCCACAATCTTACGACCCAGCTTGCGCTGTTCGATCGTAATTTGTGTGAGTATTTCGCGTTCTTTGGCACTGTCTTCAGGGGTTGGCAGTGCATATTCCTTGCCATCGGGAGCAATAGAAACTTTTAACATATCATTCTCCTTATTTTTGTATTTTGCATCCCAATAAGGTTCTTACATAGTGTCAAGCAGAAAAAGCTATTTGTATGAGAGACTATATGAGTAGCCGGAGGATGCCAATCTCCCCTTCACACAATTCTCTTGACATTGCGCATACCAATCGTGGCTATGCATCAAAATACATAAACTGGATTAAAACAACGATATGAAAATCAAAAACGCCCTGCCCTATGGTAAAGCTATGCTGGCTATGTTTTGCTGGTCGATCACCTTTGTCTGGATCAAAATTGCCCTAAAATGGTACCACCCGATCGAGATCGTAGTGCTGCGTTTGGTACTGGCTTCCGGGCTCTTGTTCATCGTAATGTTGGTGACACGGCACACGGAACGCATCCAAAAAAATGACTTTTTGCAGTTTATGCTGGTGGCATTTTGTGAGCCATTTTGTTACTTTATAGGGGAGGCAAACGGGATGCAGTATGTATCCTCGACCTTGGGCTCTTTGATAATTTCCATCATCCCGATTGTCACGGCTTTTGGAGCGTGGCTCTTACTCAAAGAAAAGATCACTCCTGCCCTGATTATCGGACTGGTGGTTTCCTTTGCGGGCGTTACTTTCCTCAGCCTGCAAAGTACTGACCTGCATGCCACCTTTAAAGGTGTGTTATTTCTACTGCTGGCGGTGATATCCGGGATGTTTTATGGCATCACCGTACGGGGATTGACGCTGAAGTATCGGACTCTCACCATTGTGACGTGGCAGAGTTTCTTTGGCCTCATCTATTTTATCCCGGTATTCATGGTTACCGATTTTCGCCATTTTAGCACTATGCAGCATTCAGGAATGGGACTGCTCACTATTGCGGCGATGAGCCTCTTTGCCTCGGTCGGTGCCTTTATGCTCTTCACCGGAGTGATCCGCGAACTGGGCGTGATCAAGTCCAACATCTTTACAAATCTGATCCCAGTCTTCACCGTGATCCTTGCTTACTTGATTCTGCGGGACGTGATAACGGCGAAAACGATGATCGGACTGGTGCTCACCATTGTGGGACTCCTGATTTCCCAGATCAAAGACATCCGGCGCTTGACCACGTATGCCCTCGGAACCCAAAATCGTAGCTGAAAAGTTGACTGCATAAATATCTCATAAACCGCTTAGATGTTCAGCCTATTTTAGGACGATACAAACCTCCATTCTGTAAAACGGGCGAACCACCATTCGCCCCTACAGCAATCCGAGGTGATTCCCTCGTGATTCCCTCGTGAACCCCGGGTCGCCACCAGGGAATCGCGCCGCCTACGTCTCGCCGATACCAGAGTTTAATCTAACAAACACATCGCCAGATATTCCCTACTGTATCATTCGCCAGTTCATAACAATACATCAATGAGCGGCATTCAGTTTGTCTCGTATCATACTGAAAAATAATTGGACTTGACTGAAAACTGAGCTATCGTTACATTGGTATGAGAGTTAAAGGAGTTTGATTTGGAAGCATTAACGAAATACACATTACATAAGTTGTTGCAAAGAACTGTGGAGAATTTCCCGAACCGTCCGGCTTTATCGATGGTAGAAGAAGAACCCTTCACATATTCAGAGCTAAACTCACGAGTGAAAGCACTCCAAGTGTTTATGAGCCAGCAAGGTATCATCAAAGGTGATAGAGTCGCCATCCTGAGCGAGAATTGCCCGCATTGGGGAATTGCCTATTTTGCCATTACCACCATGGGTGCCGTCGTGGTCCCGATTCTCACGGATTTTCACACCAACGAAGTAAATCAGATTCTCCGTCATTCCGGTGCCAAGCTGATATTTATTTCCACGACTCTCTACGAAAAGATATCCTATGAAGATTTTGAAGTACGCCCGGAAATGGTGTTGATCGATACTTTTAGCTTGATCCCGCCGGAGACCACCAAGGACAAGCTCAAGGATGCCCTCAAAGACGGTAATGCTACGCTGACGAGACTCAAAGAAAAGGCCATGAAGGCGGTAGGATTGATATCTCCTGAGGTACAGGAAGACGACCTTGCAGCGATTATCTATACCTCCGGCACCACCGGTAGTTCCAAAGGCGTGATGCTGAGCCATAAAAACCTCGTCTATGATGCCCATATTACGTTATACATCCAAAAAGTGAACGAAATGGACCGTTTGATCTCCATTCTGCCGCTGGCACATACCTACGAAGCGACTATCGGTTTCCTGATACCCATGATGCAAGGCGCATGCGTGTTTTATCTGGATAAACCGCCCACGGCACGAGTTCTGGTCCCTGCCATGCAAAAGATCCAGCCCACCATGATCATGGCTGTACCCCTCGTGATCGAAAAGATTTTCAAGCTCCAGATCCATCCGCAATTAACCAAGAATGCCATGATGCGCGAATTGTATCGCATCCCCTTTATGCGTAAAGCACTGCACAAAGTTGCAGGTGCCAAACTGATGAAGACATTTGGTGGCAAATTACATTTCTTTGGAGTGGGAGGCGCTATGCTTTCTGCCGAAGTTGAACGCTTTTTATATGAAGCCAAATTCCCTTATGCGATCGGGTATGGCTTGACGGAGACTTCTCCGCTGATCGCCGGATGCAGTCCATCCGTGGTCAAGTTCCGGGCGACCGGTGTCACTTTACCGGGTTTGCAATGCCGTATCTTCCACCCAGATCCCAAGACCGGTGAAGGCGAGATCCAGGTCAAAGGCGATACCGTGATGAAAGGTTATTACCGCGATAAAGCCCGCACGGATGAGTGCTTTACTGCCGATGGCTGGTTCAAGACCGGAGATCTGGGCGTATTGGCAAAAAAGAACTATCTCTACATCAAAGGTAGAATCAAGAACGTGATCATCGGCCCCAGTGGAGAAAACATCTATCCTGAGGAAATCGAGGGCAAGATCAATGAAAGTGAAATAGTTCTGGAATCCCTGGTTTACGAAATGGAAAGCAAGATCGTGGCAAGGGTTTACCTCAATTATGAGATGATGGACAAGACTTATGGCATCTCCAAAATGAACAGTGTGGTAGCAGAAAAACATATCGAAAAACTGCTGTCTGATATCCGCAAGCACGTAAATCAGAATGTGTCGTCCTTCTCTGTGATCCACAAGATCATCGAGCAAAAAGAACCCTTTGAGAAGACCCCGACTCAGAAGATTAAGCGTTTCCTCTATCTTTCTTGATAGCAAGTGTTACGATAAAACTTGACTACAACGTCAAGCGCACAAACTTGCATGCTAATTTGAAAGAAAGGACTGAACATTATGAAAATGCGTAAGATACTACTTACTTCATTATTCCTGTTCATAGTAGTCTTTGCATTTGCGGACTATTACGATGGAGTGATCAATCTGACCGGGCAATCCCTCTATTTTGGGTTGCGTACCTTAATTTCTACAAATACAAACACCAGTTACGATGGTTCCAAAGAACACATGTTTGGATATATGGACAATACGAATGGCTTAGTGCGCTGTGTTTACACTGGCCAAGACTGGTCTGTGCCGGTGGGCGGAATGCCAAACCAGAATAACTTTAACTGCGAGCACACCTATGCTCAAAGCTGGTTTAGCAGTACCGATTCCAGCAAGAAAAAGGCAGATCTGCATCACTTGTTTCCCACCAATGCCGGAGTTAATTCCAGCCGTGGCAATCTCCCCTTTGGAACTGTGATCAATTCAAATGCCACCTATGTCAGCTACAATGGCTATGTCTCCAAGCGTGGAACTACTTCCCAGGGAACCACAGTCTTTGAGCCTGCAAACCAGCATAAAGGCAATCTCGCCAGAGCTTTGTTGTATTTCAATACCCGCTACAATGATTCACTCAATCAACAAAACGTAAACATGATGGAGACCTTGATCGCGTGGCACAATCTGGATCCCGTAGATGATCAGGAACGTGCCAGAAACCAGAGTATATACGTTTTTCAGCACAACCGCAATCCCTATGTGGATCATCCGGAATTTGTGCAAAGAATATGGGGACCTGTGCCCAATGACGACGAAACCAATAGCCCAGTTTTTGAGCTTACGATTGATGAACCCTATCCCAATCCCTTTGTGAGCAGCACCAGCATCGGTTATAACCTCAAATCATCTTCCGATGTCAATATCCAGGTGTACAACGTCAAAGGCCAATTGGTACGTAGTTTTACCGAGAGCAAGGCTTCATCCGGAGCCCACAGCATCACTTGGGACGGTATGGACTCCGAGAGCCGCAAATGTGCTTCCGGTGTTTATATGATCCGCATCCTCTCCGACAAGGCTATGGCTGCAAAGAAAGTTCTGCTGCAGAACTGAGCACTTCCCCCACTGTATAAAGTGAACCCCCGCAAATAATTATATCATCCGCTTCGGCTTCCGATAGTGCCAGGGCAAAAGCTGCTTTGACGCTATCGGCAGTCTGGAAGGGGATGCAATATTTTACAATCTCAAATGTCTGCTGATCGATGGTGGCGGCACGATCCGATTTATTCTGCGCCACATAGATCATATCCGCTTCTTCACAGATCAATTTCACCATCTCCTTAAAATCTTTATCTGCCAGAATAGATAATACAAAGCGGACTTTATTGCCCCTGAACATCTCCTTCAGGTTTGCGGAAAGAGCTTGGATTCCTTGCACGTTGTGGGCACCGTCCGCAATCACCAAAGGCTTGCGACTCACGAGCTGCATTCTGCCCCGCCAGTTGATACTGTTCAAAGCCTGCCGGATAGCAGCTTCGGACAATGTAATATCCCGAGCTCTGCAATAGAGGATAAAAGCAGTGAGTGCAGTGGCGATGTTATTGGCTTGGTGACTGCCGATCAGATTTGCCTTCAAGCCACTATACGCGTGATCCTCGAAGCGATAGTCAAAGGTGATGCCATCTATGCTGTTCTGGATTACATTCACAAAATATTCATGATTATAGAGATAGATGGGAGCTTTGCGTTCGGCAGCGATATCTGTAATCACTTGCAGAGGAGATGGATCGATCTTGCCGAGCACGACTGGTATTCCGGCTTTGATGATCCCTGCCTTTTCAGCGGCTATAATCTCGACGGTGCCGCCCAGGGTTTTGATGTGATCCAGTCCGATCGTCGTGATCGCTGCCACATCCGGACAAAAAAGGTTAGTGGCATCCAATCTGCCGCCCAAGCCTACCTCGATCACCGCAGTATCGATCCCAGCCTCGCGAAAGAGGTCAAATGCAATAGCCGTGGTGATCTCAAAGAAGGATGCATCCCACTTTTCAAAGATGCTTTCATGCTTTTGAAAGCTATCCAGGATGGTTTCAAACTCCAGGTCTTTTCCGGAGATACGAAAGCGTTCCGTATAGTCTATCAAATGCGGCGATGTATTGAGCCCGGTGTTCAAGCCGTGTGCCAAAGCCAAAGCCTCGGTGGTGGCGCAGACGGAGCCTTTGCCGTTAGTACCGGCGACGTGGATGCCATGATAGGCTTTTTGGGGTTCATTCAAATCTGCCAGAATGCCGACCATGCGGTCCAGCTCCAGCTTCACATTCCCAGAGTACTTTTGATATATGTGGTCCAAAAACTCTTGATATTGCATAATTAAAACCTCTTCTTATATAAAAAATGCCGCCCCGCAAGGCGACATTAATAAATTTCTGTATGCTGTTAGCACTTCACAGATGTGAATTACTTAGGTGCATTCATGTTTGGGAAAAGCTCGGGAAAGACCAGGGCTTTGAGGCCATTGGGATCGCCCTTGCGGATTTGGAAGGCATTGGGATTTTCTTTCCAGATCTTGATGTAGCTCATGAGGGCTTCCATCTTTTTGGCACCTGTAGAACCGGTCTGACTGTCGATATAATCCAGATCGTCGATCATATAGTTCTGCAGTTGAGTGGGATCCATGTTTTCGTAAAAAGCCTTGGGGATAAAGTGTTTGGGGTATTTGATCAGATTGGGACAAACTACTATCACGCCATAGTTTTGCTTGATTTCGGTTCCGATTTTGTCCTCTACGTATTTACCAAAAACGATGTAGTTTTCTTTGGTACGTGTTTCGGGGCAGAAGGGAATCGTTTGCATATAGTAGTTTTTGGGATCCCGGGCTTTTTTGGTTCCGGTTAATTTGTCCAGATCTCCGTCATAGTCGGCACTGGTATCACGCACGTAGTCTGTTGCAGCTACCCAAATGGTCTTCATATTGTTGATACAGTCTTCAATATTCTTTTCTTTGTCCAGATTGAAGAAATTGGGCAATGCAAGTATAAATACGAGTGCTGCAAAGAGCACGATGCTAATTATGGTATAAACCGAGAATCCTCTCTGATTACGCAACATAAGTCACTCCTGATTAGTTTATAGTAAATACACTTTTCAATGTGGCTATCTCGTCAAGATTTATTTCTGCTTCAAGATTTTATCAATGTACTGATAGGTCTCCCGAATATCTCGAAAACGTTCCCGATAGTCCTTTTTGGGATCGATCTCCATGCCTTTGATCCTGCGGTCCACATTGGTTTCACCCCAGTTGTAGGCAGCCAGCACCAGGCTCCAGTTATTGTCATATCGCTTTTGCAAATACTTTATGTATTTTGCCGATAAGCGTAGATTGTAAAACGGAACAAAGAGCCAGCCCCGCTTATGTTTTTTGTGTACATAATAGGCGGTGGACTCGATCATTTGTCCGAGCCCGATAGCCCGTTGGGGAGATATAGCAAAGCTCCGGAAGGAACTCTCCGCCCTGATCAGGCGATAAAAGATACCGGGATCAAGGTCGTAATACACTGCCATTCCGACTGTCATGAGCCGTACCGAGATCGGATTGAAGACCAGGATCAGTGCCAGCAGCAGGAAGACGCAGATCAGGATGAAGGTTTGTTTTGCGGCTTTTGTTTTTGCCATACTTTTCGATAGGTTCTTTTAAAATTATCGTTATTTGGGGATAGCTCCACGGCCTTGGCAAAGTAATGCAGGGTGGCTTTTGGATCTTTCTTCAGCCGCAGCATCAAGACGCCGATGTTGTTCATCAAGACTGCATCCTGGGGTGCCAGATCCGCTGCTGTTTTCAGCTGTTCCAATGCTTCCTCCGCCTTCCCGCTATCTGCCAGGATACTGGCCTGATATTGCAAGTCCAGACACATTCGGTATTTATCTCTTAAGATCGCATCTACGGAGAGGCTGAGTAGGCTCGCAAAGGTAGCGTTATGGGGGTAGAGCTTCGTCAGTTCCCCAAAGGCATCCGTGGCGTCGTCCCAACGGTTGAGGAGCAGATAGCTCTGTCCCAGGCTCACCAGGAGCATGGGATTGTTGGTCACCCTGCTCCGTAGCTCTTCCATGATCCGGTTTGCTGTTTGGTAATGGCAGAGGTTGAGCTCGATCAAAGCCAGGTTAAAGGCGTTTTCGTCGCTGGGTTCATAGCGGTTTGCCGACACCAACAAACGACGCGCTTTCTCCCGCTTTCCTTGAGCAAGCAGCCGTTGCCCGTACCTGCGGAGAGCTACGGAATATATATGCTTTAAGATTTCCAGGGCAGTAAACCGTTTACAGAGACTTTTTGAAGTCGTTAAGCTTCAGTACGTGTGACACTTCTTCGTTGATAATACGGCGCAGCGCATCTTTGGCTTTGGGATTGGTGATCACATCGTTGATGGCATGAAAATAAAGCAGAGTGTCTTTTTCAAAAGTGATTGCATGATCCACCAGGGTCTTGAGGTCTTTGGCTTCGGTAGCCATTTTGATGGCAGAATGCTCATTGTTAAAGAGGCGTCCATCCACGATCGAGGTCAAGTAGGCGGAGACCATTTCCCAATCCGGGGATAGTTCCAGGATCTGGATGTCTGCATCGTCACGAAGATTCAAAAAAGTCTTTTCGTGATTGAGTTCCTGATCTCTTAAAAAAGTGATGAATTCGCGGGCTTTATCGTCGATATCTTTACGTTTGGTGGCTTCATGATAGAAGGCATAACCATTTTTCTCGATGGAAACGGCCATTTCGATGATTTCATTTACAGAATAAGCGGACATAATTCCTCCCATGCTCATTTAGTTATATTTCTTTACACCATAATATGTGGATTTATGGCTTTTTGTCAAGCGGAAATGTTCCGAATAGGCTTTTAGAGCCTGATACTTTTGATAGTTCCTTGGTTTAGCTTGAGGGCAGGCTCGCCATGGATCATCATGATGATGCCAAGTTCTTTGCCACAAGAGGGGCAGAGCGGTTTACTGAAGGTCGCGGCACCTGTGAGGCCCACGTAATCTGCGGTGAGACGGCTAATCATACATTTGATCAGCTTGCCCTTGCCGGCTTTGAAATAGCGAAAGAGCACAAAGCCACAGCCACACTCGATATCGATCAGTTTTCCGGTTCTCAAGTCTTTACCATGGATTACCGGATGATGGATTTTTCGATGTAGCGGGAAGTCATCAGTTTTGCCACTGCCATATAGTTTACTTTGAAAGTGATGACATCACCCTCTTTGTAGCCATGGGCATTGTCTCCCAAATCATAAACTGTGAGGTCGGAGCTATTGCCAAAGAAGCGAACACTCTCGTCTATGGGGAAGAGGTTATGTGCGTCCACGTCCAGGATCCCAAAGTCCAGCAGTGCTTTGTAAGACTTCTCCTGTGTGGGCTTGAAATCGGATGTGTGGCCGATCGCAGCTTCCGTGATCTCGCCATCGGGAGTGGTATCTTTGAGCGACAGTTCCACGATATGGGCTTCAAACTCAAAGCAATCCGTATTGAGATGTTTCAAGGGGCGGTTTGTGAGCGGAGTTGTCCCCAAAAAGGCGGCTTCACCGATGCGGAAGTGGTTGATTCCGCGGGGGATGGTCTTTTTCAGCAGGAAGGGGATCGTGATCGAACTGGCACCGGAGATGATGGGTAAACTGCGGTTGAACTTCGATTCCAGCAGTTGTTGATACAGCACCAATTGGATCAATTTGTCATAGGTCGGGCGCAGGCCGTGCATACAGCCCAGATTGGTGCCCAAGCCCACCACCTCGATATTGGATAGCTGAAAGATGCTGTCATAAAACTCTACCAAACCTTCGCGATGGATGCCTTCCCGCAGCTCGCCCATCTCGATCATGATGATGACCTTGTGCGTGCGCTTTTGCTTGCGGGCAGCCTCATTGAGCACCTCGATGGTATACTTGGATGTATTCAGCGAGATATCGGCATAGCGTACGACGTTCCCCGCATTCCGGATGGCGGGAGGCTTGATAAACATGGTCGTGATCTCGGGATTGATTTCCTTCACCATGCGCAGTTCTTGCCAATGCGAACCGGCAACGGAGTGAAAATTGTTCAGGCTGTCGTCGCTCAAGATGGCTTTGAGGATTTCGGTATTATTTCCCAGGATTTTTACGACCAGAGACCAGCCGACATTGTTCCGGCTAAAGATTTCGTCCAAGGTCGCTATGTTTTTCTGGATCTTGGGAAGGTTGATTTTCAGGACTGCCATATCAGTTCCGTGCCCACCTCATTTCGGCATATTTGCTGGAAAATCCCAGGCGTTTATAGAGATTTTGGGCGGGATTATCGTATTCCACGTGCAGAGCAATTGAGCCATTTACTTCCTTTTGGGAGGCTTCTATGATCTGCTTGCCAATGCCTTTGCCGCGCATGTCTTCATGCACAGCGATATAGACCAGGATATTGGCGGGGATATATTCATCCATGCCGGTGCCGTTCATGACCAGGCAACCTACTATCTGAGATTCCTGGGTGGCGAGCATGAGAAAGCCTTTGTTTCCGGTGGGATCAGAGAATATATATTCGATCGCTTTGGCGATGGCAGTTTTTTCGTCGCGGAATTTGCCGAGATGCTGATGCAGAAAATCGACAGTTGCCTCCAATGAGGCGAATTGCTCGAGTTCTGTGGCAGTTTTGATTTTCGTGATGATTGTCATAAGTCCTCCTTATGATATTTGTGATATTACATTCGTTTTCAAATTGATGAAAGCGTTCTACATCTATGTGACACAATACTTTCAGATGTGCAATGCCATTATTTATAACAATTGATATGCGGTCAAGGAATAAATTATTTCTTCCCCCGTAGAGTAGGATTCCGATCCTACTAAAGGAAAAGACTCGGAGCTTCAGAAAGCTCCGCTACGCTGTAGAGCAGGACGCCGATCCTACTGAGTGTCATGGCAGTAAAGAAAAATGATAATGGAATAGTAACACGGATAATATGGATGAAACGGATTCACACGGATTTTCCAGTAGGGGCAGACCTGCGTGTCTGCCCTTTTCCCAAAACACCCCGACTCCCAGAACGGGAGAGGGAGCAGGTTTTGCAAGCCCGGCATTCAGCCTTTCCGAAAACTACCGCTCCCTTACTTAGTTGTGGCTATGATGTGGCTATGCCGCCCCATGAATCATAGGGCGGCATAGCCACATCATAGCCACAACTCAATAAGGAAGCTTCATGGAATGGGGATGTTCCAGAGTCCGCAGAACGCTGAAAGTGACCGCCCCGTATGGGTAACGCTGGCTTTAGCCGGTTGGTCCACCATCTTCAGCTGGTTTGAGCAGCATTAAAATTACTTGACATAAATAGGGAAAAATATTGATATAAGTATAAGAGGTGATTATGAATAGTATTTTTCATGAGTTGCAGGTTGATCCTGAGTCCAGCTCTTTTATGAATGCCAATCCCTTGCCGGATAGAAAGGCCTTGGATGATGTGGTCTTTGCTGCCCTGGGATTGACGGAGCCAGAGATCAAAGCTCTCTATGCCGGGTTACTGGAACTTACTGCAAATAGACTGCGCAAAGCAAGGACATTCGATAATTAGGAGGTTTAGTAAGAATTATGGCGACTCACGACGTTATTAAATACCCTGGAAAGCCCTATTTTGCTTTTGTATATGAGGAGCAGACAATGATTAAGCATCAAGTCTTCAAATCATACTTCGATAAATGGGTCAAAATAGTGGGGCATGCAGGTGCGTTAAATTTCATCGATTGTTTTGGGGGATGTGGTATGTATGATAAGGACAGTGTTCTGCACCCAGGTAGCCCGATAATAGCGGCAGAGGTCATTGAAAACAATGCGCGAACTCTGGATAGAGATTGCTGTATCACAATACTCGATACCGACAAGAGATGTACTGATAACATCCCCCATGCTTTTAAGTATTTCAACTGTATTTGCGAGTACGAGTTATACAATGATGATTTCGATACTTACATAAACAGTTTACTTACGAATCTTAGCAATGAAGGAAAGAAGCTATATCCTACTTTCTTTTTAGTTGATCCATATGGGTATAAAATCAAGATAAATACAATAAAACGCCTAATGGAGGTTAAAAACAGCGAAGTATATTTCAATTTTATGTTCAATGCTGTTAATAGAGGCATTAGTTCGGGGAAAGTTGACAACACAATGGATGAACTATTCGGTTGCACTGAATGGAGGGATTGCCAACAGCTTCACGGAATTGAACGAGAAGCGTGCATTATAGACTTGATAAGGAACCAATTCAAGCAGTTCTCGAGATATGTCCTCCCATATAGGATTTGTTTTCCAGCGATAGATCGGACTTACTTTTACATGATTCATTTAACTAATCATATACGTGGATGTGAGATCATGAAGGCTTGTTTTGCCGAGTTGAATCATGGAAAGATAGAGTATATAGGTAAAAATCAGAACCAGAGTTTCATTTTCGATCTAATTGAAGATCCTGTTCAAGAGATCGAATCGTATATTTGTACTAACTTCAAGAAGTTACGATTATCATTCGATGAACTGCTTGATAAAATGATAGATACCACACCATATCTTGGCAAAGACATATCTTTTGCTGTTTTGAATCTGTATAATAACAATTTGGCGAACATAGTGCGTGTATCATCGATGAGGCAAAGCAGTAAACCGACCAAAAAAGACATAATTGAGATTTATTAAACATGATAAGAAAAACCTTACTATACAAAACCGGTGTTGAATACGGCGACTACACAATTAACCACGTGTTGGGTTGTTCTCATGGTTGCACATATCCCTGTTATGCTTACATGATGGCTCGCAGATTCGGCAGGGTAAAAGATTATCAAGATTGGCTGGAACCCAAGCTCGTTGAAAACGCTCTCGATCTGTTAAAGAAAGAGATTCCCAAGAAGCAGAAAAGTATCAAATCCGTGCATCTTTGCTTTACCACCGACCCATTTATGTATGGATATCCTGAAGTAACTGAAATGAGCCTGGAGATCATCAAGCTATTGGATCATTATGGTATAAAATGCACTGCTCTTACTAAGGGAGTTCTCCCTCACGAGCTTTCGAAGTCTGATAGAAAGCATGAGTGGGGCATTTCTTTGGTTTCTTTCGATGAAGGCTTTAGAAAGCAGTACGAGCCCTTTTCTGCAGATTATCACACTCGATTGGCAAGCATGAAGAACTTGCACGACATGGGTTGTAAAACATGGGTGAGTATAGAGCCGTATCCCACACCAAATATAGTTAAGCAAGACCTGGGATCTTTACTTAGTCAAGTTTCCTTCACTGATAGGATTATCTTTGGGAGATTGCACTATAATAAGTTGGTATCAGCCTACAAGGGATTTCAAGATTTCTATAATGATTCAGTAGATATAGTTATAGATTTCTGTCGGATGAAAAGCATAGACTACCACATAAAAGCGCGGACGATCTAAAGAATATGTTACAATTAACCAGGCAAACAAAGGAGTAATAATGAAAACAAGAGACAAAGAAGTAACAGCATCAAATGCACTATTTATTAGGCTTGGTAAAGGAAGCTCTTTCTTTGAAAAGTGCAGAAACAATGGTCAAGTCATGCTCGATTATCGAGAGGTGGATCATCAATTATGTGTAGATCAAAAGTGGGATGGAGTCATAAAACACTTCGTCGATGGGATGAAAACAAACATAACTACAGCGAAAAATCACGTAAAACAAGTGAAGTATTTCTATACAGCTAATTCAGAGACAATATGGATTACTTTTCATGACAACAAAATGTGGTGGTGCAAAGCCGACAAAGACATTGAGCAAATATCAGAAAACCTGAAGATCAAATCATCTCCTCTTGGTTGGAGTGATAGGGACATTAATGGAAACATCTTGTACATGAGCAATATCAACGGTCGGATAACAGCAAAAAGAGGATTTCTTGGAACAATTTGCGAGTATGATTTAACAGATACAGACTACATTATTCGCAAAATCAATGGACGCAGGACAGAGCACAACGACATGGCAAATGAGTGTTTTCAAGATCTTGAGAAGGCGTTAATGCCCTTGATCCAATCCCTGACTTGGAGCGATTTTGAGCTCCTCATTGATCTGATTATACGCCATGTGGGATGGGAAAGGGTTTCAAAGGTTGGTGGAACTCAGAAGACATTAGATATTGACTTAGTTGACCCATTAACTGGAGATAGGGCATGGGTTCAAGTTAAATCTAGGGCGACCAAAAAGGAATATGAAGAGTACAAAGATGCGTTGCCTGACAATGGAAAACTCTTCTTTTTCGCACATAGCCCTGCTAAGAATCTGATCAAATACAAAAAAGAAACTGCTAATACAAATGCGAACTTACTGTTTGCGGAAGAGATTGCTAAACTGGCGATGTCAGCGGGGTTGGCTAATTGGATAATTACCAGAACACAGTAATGAGGTATATGATTTTGGGAGATTTGTATGACTAGCGTGTTTGTGTCATCTAAGTGCGGCAAGCCCGTGAGGATACTGGGCATAGACCTTGGTACAACGAACCTGTCATGGCAGAGATAAAGCGACAACCTGGATCGACTCCGGAAACAAAGGTAATCCAAATCGAGCAGGACGCCGTTCCTGCTATAGTAACACAGAGTTTACCATAGGGGCAGACCTGCATGTCTGCCCTTTTCCCAAACCACGTTTGTGCCGCCCCTCCAGGACTAAAACTGTGTTGGGTGTGTGTTTCCTGAGGTTCCGCTGCGCTCCACCTTAGGCTTCACTCACCCCAGCTCTCTTCACCCCAAACACCTACAGCCAACAAGTTGACGATTGGGGACCCAGACTTCCAGAACTGGAGAGGGAGCAGGTTCTCGCTCCCAAGCTCGGTGGGCAGAACCTTTTTCGTAGCCGGAGGATGCCGATCCTCCGCAAAAGAAGAAAGATCGGAGCTTCAGCAAGCTCCGGTACGAAGAGTGCAACAGCCTCCCAGAGATTTTGCTTGACGATTCTGAAAAGATATGGGATACAGCTCTACAGGAAAATTCCTATACCTTGATTTGTAATAAATTGATATACAAGCAGCTTAAAGGAGTTGATATGCAATCTGGAAAAGATGCAATTAGCAAGCTCATCGAAAAAGAAGCAAAAATCTTGCAGATGGGTGGAGCAGCAGCAATCCAAAAACAACATGACGGTGGTAAGCTGACGGCGCGCGAGCGTCTGGATCTGCTATTTGATGCCGGGACTTTTCGTGAACTGGATATGTTTGTCCAGCATCGTTGCGACAATTTTGGTATGGAAAAGATCGAAATCCCTTCGGATGGAGTGGTAACAGGACACGGACTGGTGAATGGCCGTCCGGTCTTTGCATTTTCACAGGACTTCACTGCCCGCGGTGGTAGCCTGGGTGAAATGCACGCCGCCAAGATCTGCAAGGTGATGGATCTGGCACTTCGCTCCGGTGTGCCGGTGGTGGGAATCAACGATTCGGGTGGAGCCCGGATCCAGGAAGGCGTTGATGCCCTGCGTGGTTATGGTGACATCTTTTTCCGCAATTCCCGTGCCAGTGGCGTGATCCCACAGCTCACAGCGATCATGGGACCCTGTGCTGGGGGAGCCGTATATTCACCAGCCATGACGGACTATGTCTTCATGGTCAAAAACACCAGTTTTATGTTTATCACAGGTCCGGACGTGATCCGTACCGTTACCGGTGAAGAGACCACTCAGGAAGAGTTGGGCGGAGCAATTGCGCACAACACGAAGAGCGGAAATGCTCACTTTGCCTGTGAAAGCGATGCCGATGCCATAGACCAGATCAAAACTTTATTGAGTTACCTGCCTTCGAACAACATGGAAGATCCGCCGCGCCTCGAGCCTACGGACGATCCCTGGCGCTTGTGCCCCGAACTCGATAGCATCATTCCGGATGATCCGCGGATGAGCTACAACATGCGTGACGTGATCCGCAGTATTGTGGATAACGGTACATTCTTTGAGCCTCACGAGCTGTTCGCACAGAATATCCTGGTGGGATTTTGCCGTTTGAATGGACGCGTGGTGGGGATTATCGCCAGCCAACCCGCAGTGCTGGCAGGATGCCTCGACATAGATGCCTCGGACAAGGCGACCCGCTTTATCCGTTTCTGTGATTCTTTTAATATTCCGCTGCTCACTCTGGTCGATGTTCCCGGCTATTTGCCCGGTACGCATCAGGAATGGAACGGCATCATTCGTCACGGAGCCAAGCTCTTGTGGTGCTATTCCGAAGCCACAGTGCCAAAGCTGACAGTGGTGACCCGCAAGGATTATGGTGGTTCGTACATCGCCATGAGTTCCCGCCATTTGGGAGCAGACATGGTCTTTTCCTGGCCGGGTGCAGAAATCGCAGTGATGGGTGCCCAAGGTGCCGCCAATATCATCTTCCGCAAAGAGATCAATTCCGCCGCGGACAAGGTCGCCAAACGGGCAGAGATGATCGGCATCTATGAAGAACAGTTCAACAATCCTTATGTAGCAGCCTCCCGTGGCTATGTCGATGCCGTGATCCGTCCTTCCGAGACGCGTAAACGCCTGATCGATGCCCTCGAAGTGCTGTGTACCAAGAGCGAAAGCCTACCTCCCAAGAAACATGGAAACATCCCGGTATAGGATGGTGGAAATGGAAGATAGAAAAAAGCAAGTGGCGGCACTCTCCGGTGTCATTGCATATTTATCGAATGAACCCACAGAAACGTATGTTCCGACCGTGGCCCCGACCCTGCCCACTCCTTGGAGTGCCTATGGCAGGACGCAGACCATGCAATATCGGGATATCACCCAACGCAGAATAATCAAAAGAACGAGATAAAAGGAGCTATTTATGGATAAACACGGCGTCTTGGAAATGACAGCGATGCGCTATGAGCCGAATCGCCCCAAAGCAGCTAATCCGATCAAGATTCAAGATCTGACCTTCCGTGACGGTCACCAGTCCCTATTTGCGACTCGTGGCAGAACCGAAGACATGATCAAGGTGGCAGAACAGATGGATTCCGTGGGGTTCCATTCCATGGAAGTATGGGGTGGTGCGACCTTTGATACCATGCACCGTTACCTGGGTGAAGATCCTTGGGAACGCATCCGCACTCTCAAAAAGTATATCAAGAATACTCCTTTTTCGATGCTCCTCCGCGGACAGAACCTGGTAGGCTATCAGAACTACGCAGACGATGTGGTAGAAGCCTTTGTGCAGAGAGCTTGCGATAACGGGATCGATATTTTCCGCGTCTTTGATGCACTCAATGACTTCCGCAATTTCGAAACCGCCGTCAAGATCATCAAAAAGAACGGCAAACACTTTCAGGGAACCATCTGCTACTCGCTGACCGAACAACGGATGGGCGGGGATGTATATAACGTCGAGTATTATGTAAACAAAGCCAAAATCCTCGAAGATATGGGTGCAGATTCGATCTGCATCAAAGATATGGCAGGCCTGGTAGCCCCTTATGATGCATACAATCTGGTACGGGCACTCAAAGTCAACGTCGCGGTACCGATTCATTTGCACACGCATTTCACCTCCGGGATGGGAGATCTGGCATTGCTCAAAGCCGTCGAAGCCGGTGTCGACATCATCGATACTTGCATGGCTCCCTATGCCTATCGCACCTCACATCCTGCGGTCGAGCCTTTGGTCAATACCCTCTTGGGCACCAATCGCGATACCGGCCTTGATATCAAATTGCTCAATGCCATCGGCAAAGAAATGGAAAAAGATATTCCCAAATACCTCCAATTTGCCGATAATACCAAATATTCCATCATCGATACCGATGTGATCATTCATCAGACTCCGGGCGGAATGCTGTCCAATCTGGTAAATCAATTGCGTCAGATGGATGAACTGGACAAACTGGATGATGTGTTCAAGGAAATCCCCAAAGTCCGCAAGGATCTGGGAATGATTCCGTTGGTGACACCCACCAGCCAGATCGTGGGTATTCAGGCAGTCAATAATGCCCTCTTTGACACCAAAGACGGTGAATATGCCCGGTTTACAGAACAAGTAAAGGACCTTTGCTACGGCCTTTATGGCAAAACCACACTGCCAATGGATCCGGACGTCCAAGCCCGAGCTTTGGTGGGATATCCCCGTGGTGAAAAGCCGATTACCTGCCGTCCCGGTGATGTGCTCGAACCTGCCATGCCCGGTGTTCATGCCGAGATGAAAGACCTTGCCAAAGACCTCGATGATGAATTGATCACAGCTCTATACAACCTCACCGGTAAGAAATTCCTCAAAATCAAGTATGGCAAGGAACCGATGCCGGAAGATATGAAACCCAAGACCCTGGAAGCGGCAAAGCTGGAACTCGAACTCATGGAAAAGGCAAAAGCCGGAAAGTTGGTCGAAAAATCCGAGAAAGTCGCCCCTGCCAAGCCGGAAGGAATCCGTCAATTTGACGTCTATGTCGATGATGATTATTTCCTGGTGGAAGTAAACGAAAAGGGTGGAACTCCGCGGATCGTGAGCACTGCTCCAGCTGCGGTCAAGCCCGTTGCCCCTGCGGCACCGGCTCCCAAACCTGCTGCACCAGCTCCGGTGGTAAATGTTGAGGGCGGAACTTCAGTCAATGCGCCAATGCCCGGCATGCTGGTCAAATATGAAAAGCAAGTGGGTGATACGATAGAACTGGGTGAGACAATACTGGTCTTGGAAGCTATGAAGATGTATAATAATATTCCCTGCCCCGTCAAAGGTATCGTGGTTTCACTACCCCTTACTGCCGGAGATAATGTAGGCAAGGGACAAGTACTGGCAGTGATCAAACCTGTATAAGGAGTGTAAAATGCAGACCAAAAGTCAGATCATGGACAAAGCCCAGATGGAACGCTCCATCCACCGCATGGCGCACGAGATCATCGAGCAAAATCGCGGCCTGGAAAAGATCCGTTTGGTAGGAATACGCAGCCGTGGAGTACCACTTTCCGATAGATTATCGAACTATCTCAAAGTAATAGAAAATCAGGAGATCCCTGTGGGAATCCTGGATATTACGCTCTATCGTGATGATCTTTCCACGATCTCGCATCAGCCGGTGATCAAGGGCAGTCAATTGGATTTTGACATCGAAGATGCCATCATTATCCTGGTGGATGACGTGCTGTACACAGGCAGAACCGTACGCGCCGCCATCGATGCACTTCTGGATTTTGGACGTCCCAAGCAGATACAACTGGCTGTTTTGATTGATCGTGGTCATCGTGAGCTACCTGTCAAAGCGGATTACGTGGGCAAAAACGTACCGACCTCCAAAGAAGAAATCATTAAAGTAGCATTTGAGGAAACCGACGGTGAAGACTCCGTTAAAATCGTTCTGGTATAAATATCAAGAAAGATGGATGCAGACCGGGTCACTGGTCTGCGTCGGTCTGGATTCGGATATCAAGCTGCTACCGGATTGCCTGAAGTACAGTGAAAATCCAATCTGGGAATTTAATCGCCGCATTATCGACAGCACTCAGGAATATACCGCGTGTTACAAGCCCAACCTGGCTTTCTATCTCTCGGACGGACTCCGGGGGCTGGATGCTTTGATCAAAACAATGGAATATATTCCGCCCGAAATACCTACGATCCTGGATTGCAAGGTAGGAGATATCGGAAATACGATGGACAGCTATGTCTGGGCGTTTCTGGAAACTATCGGAGCAGATTCGATTACGGTCAATCCCCTGATGGGACGAGATGTACTCGATAGTCTGGCGAAGCGTGATAATGGCTTTGGCTTTGTGCTCACCCTCACATCAAACCCGTCTGCCGCAGATTTTTTGCAACAGCAAAACCTGTGTGAACACATTGCGGAACTAGTCACAACGTATCCCAAAGCACAAATGGGATGTGTGGTGGGTGCCACTCAAACTCCGGATTTGGCACGTATGAGAAAATTGCTGCCCCAGCGGATCTTCTTGATTCCCGGAATTGGTGCTCAGGGCGGATCCCTGGAAGCTGTGATGAAGTATGCGGTCGATAGCAAAGAAAAGCCGGATATCCTGATCAATTCCTCACGGGGAATCATTTTTCGCGATCATAGCACCAGATTTGATTATATCGCGGGTGAAGAAACCAGAAAGCTCAAAGAGAGTATTGAGGAATTGTTATGAGTACTCAGAAGAAACGTATCGTGATTGTAATGGCGGTGATAATCTTGATAGGATCGTTGTTTTCCGCCATCAGGACTCTACCCTTTGTGGACAAATATAGCTGCGTAGGCTGTGGGGATTGCACCAAAAGCTGTCCCACCGGTGCGATCAGTATCACAGATGGCCGGGCTGTCATCACAGATTCGCTCTGCATCAATTGTAAATTATGCGTGAAGACCTGCACCTATCAGGCGATTCGCGTACCAAAATAGGTGATTTATGCACAAGTATAGAAGTCTATTGTTATACGTAACTGTTACGTTGCTGGTGCTAGGCATGGTCTTTGGCTTTTCAGCATGCAAAAAAGCGACAGTCACTGAATATCATATCGACCGGGCATCATGTAACGGCTGTGGTAATTGCATTCAAGCCTGTCCCTATGATGCCATAATTTATGACTCCGATCAAAAGGCAGTAATAGACCAAAGTAAATGCAGACAATGCGGGGAGTGTGTGCCGGTAT
Source organism: Candidatus Cloacimonetes bacterium HGW-Cloacimonetes-1 (assembly GCA_002841975.1). Taxonomy (GTDB): domain Bacteria; phylum Cloacimonadota; class Cloacimonadia; order Cloacimonadales; family Cloacimonadaceae; genus PHBQ01. The sequence continues at coordinate 70,623 of PHBQ01000017.1, read as the reverse complement.
GTCCACAAAACGCAGTATATTAAAAAGAGTACATTCCGCATCCCGTGCTCATGTTTCCACCCGAGTAGTGGCGTGTATGGTATTTATGCTATTGACTATGAGAGTATATGCGCAGGCTTTTATCGATCAGGATTTCCGCATGTACGATACAAATGGCAGTAATGACATAGCTCAATTGGTGCAAAAGCTGGGCATGACGGTGGATCTCTCAACTCACCAAAGTCTGGAACTCAAGGACGACCTCGTATGGTCGGACTACATTTTGACCGGCAACAAGCAAAAGCTGTACAATCGTCTTGCCTTGCTACATCGTTGGCAAAACTATGGCTTCACGGTACGCAGCAGCTATTTTGGAACTGCATTTGACAATGCAGAAATGACCGATATCAACCTCAATCCCAATTCAGTGAATTTCATCAAATATCGCAACCGCTTCATGCATCAGGCAAATCTGACAGGGAAGTATGAGCTGGGATTCCTGGCACTCTCTTCCTATGCCTATGGCCGCCGTATGTATAGCGACCCCACCTTGGTATATAGCGAAACTTCCGTGGTCTTGGAAAAGATCAATGATGATCTCTACGCCGGCGCAGAAGTGGTGATGAAATTGCCGCAAGATATCTCTTGCAAGATAGGAGTGGATCTGAAGCAACACGTTGGTGGGAGCTATTTTGACCGCACTACTACGCACGTAGGCATCGGTATCGAAAAGGATATTTTAAGTGTATTCAATCTCTTTGCTGCCACTACTATCTATAACAGTAATCAACCCGATTATCGGGATATTTTGACCAATCAAGTGGTGAGTGAATTGCGTCTGGGGCATCGCATCGTGCCAGAACTGGCAGGATTTGTGTCCTATATCAATCGCTCCTGTTTTGCTGATCCCGGAGAGGATATCTATTTGCTGGCAAACTACTTGCGGGCTCATCTGCAGTATAGCATGCCCTATGACCTGAGTGCCTGTTCCTACATCCTGGCAGGCGTCAAATCGCGCCCCGAAAATCTTGATGCTTTTCACCCAAGTAACACAGCCTATTTTTTAGAAACAGATTTCAAGCTGGGTTGCGGCCTCTATCTGGGAGGAAATATGAACCTTATGAAAGAGTATAGGGACGAGTATAGTGGCAAGCTGACCTATCACTTCAATCCGATCAGCGAAGTGCACGTACAAATGACTCAATACGATAGTAATCAGGGAGATCCCGCCAATCCATATCGGCACACTTCCTATACGATCGGCACCCAAATGCGGTTTTAATAAAGTGAATATGTGTGTTTAAACCGCTGATCGAAGGTCTCGCCTTAGGGTTATCCACCGGCACGGTATGCTTTGTAACCTGTGCCCCGATCTATCTGCCGTGGATGATGACGGAACAAAGGGGTATTTGGAAATCTCTGCAGAGATTGCTGGAGATCTCCGCCGGACGTTTTGTGGCGTATATATTATTTGGAGCACTGGCCGGCTATTTTGGTTCAAATATCGAACCCCTCAGTCGAGAGTTGTTCACCGGTATTTCCTATATCTTGCTCTCTGCATTTCTGGTGCTCAACGCGTTTCGTACTCACCGTGAGGGCAAGTCCTGCCGTATTCCGGGAGTGGTGACTGTCTCCAAATCGGCATTTCTCTTGGGTTTGTTTACGGGGATCAATTTCTGTCCTTCCTTCCTGATCGCGCTATCATCGGCAGTTAATCTGGGGGGAGTGGTGTCCGGTATGGAAGTCTTTTTGGGCTTTTTCTTTGGGACATCAGTATTTTTGTTGCCTCTGGCTCTGAGCAGTTACTTGAGCATCTTGAAAGAGGTGAAAGTGCTGGCTCGGATCGCTTCGATTTTGATAGCACTCTGGTTTATCTACCAGGGAGTGTTCAATCTCCATCATGTGTACCAAGAGCATCAACACGAGAAAAACACATATCTCCTGGACTTGGCAGAGTATCCGTTTCAGCCCGTGATCGTGGCAAGTCTGGCGGATAGCACCGCTGCATTTGCCTTACGTGATTCACTTTTGACTATTTATCAGGCACCGGCTGTAGTATTGCCTATTTTGGGAAAGCAGTTTGATAGCCTTACTGCTGATAGAGACCACATCATATTACTGGTGTTTGCCGGCAGTTTGAAAGATACGCTGGTAGCCGTGAAATATCAGGATTATCACCATATTGTGATCGAGCAGGGGAATTCCCATAAAGTCCCGCAATTCCTGAGGAAAACCCGATTTAAACTGGATATCGGGCAAAAAATGAGATTTCGGATATGAGTGATTTACAGTTAGATACTCGGACAACGAGCGTAATTTATTTGTTGACAGTGAATAGGATTCACGATTAAATGCTCGAACCCATAAGTTAGGAGTCTATGAAGAAGTATCTTTATGTATTTGTGATTTGTATCTTGTTGATAATCATAACGTTTGTGATTGTTAACGCCAGAGGTGATCGGCAAGAATCGGTCGTGTCTGAACTGCCCTTTAAGGTAGTCATGATATTACCGGGTCCCATCACGGATGGTAGCTGGAGCCAATCCGGTTACGAGGCATTGGTACGAATCAAAGATGAATTCAAGATTGCCACTCAATATCATCAAAATGTCCAAGTGCAAGACATAGAGTCGCTAGTCTCCGCTTATGCCAAAGAAAAATCTGTATTTATTATAGGCTTTGGAGGGGAGTACTCTGCGGCACTGGAGCAAGAGGCCATCCGCTATCCTCAAATGGAATTTGCCCTCGTAGGAAATTATCCCGGAAATGGGAAAAACTACGGTTGTCTATCTACCAAAAGGGGTGCCTTTCATCTGGCGGGAGTCTTTGCTGCTCTCAACACTAAAAGCAATGTCATCGGGATTATCACCGGAGAGGATTTAACTCATACTCGTGCCGAGAATGCTAGCTTAGAACAAGGTGTCCAGGATATCAATCCGGAGATTAGGGTTCTGAACCAATACGTAGGTAGCTGGAACAACAAGCTGGAGTCCCTGCGAGTCGCCAAAGATTTGATCGGATCCAATGTCGATATCCTGGTGGTGAATGTGGACCATGCCAACGATGATATCCACAAGTATGCAACTGATATGAATATCAAGACGATCTCTGTAGTCACGAATTCCAAAGAGAAATTCCCCAATACTGTAATCGGTTCGATTGTGATAGATAACTACAATTTGCTGCGCTATGGAGTAGATCTGTATTTACAGGGCAAGTGGGAAGGCAAAATATACAATTTGGGCTTGGTCGAAGGTGTGATGTTCTTTGATATCAATATCAACAAGCTCAATACTCAGCAACGCCAAACCTATAAAGACGTATATAAACGGCTTATCCAGAAAAGGATCACCAATTTATCCCGTGTGGATTGAAGAGCCAATGATGAGAAAGTCGAAGAGCCTCAAACAAAGTTTACGCCTCAGCGTTTCCGGAGTTGCCGTGGCCTGTGTGTTATTCACCGGTCTGGTGGTAGGGCTCTTCAATTGGCAAAAACTGTGGGATCTGCAGATGCAAAAGCAATTGTTTTTCACTCAGTACACTACTGTCAATATCGACACTTGGTTCGAAGAGCATTTACGTAAAATCTTGTTTATATCTCAGGTGAATGGGCTACTGGAAGCAGCACCTCAGTATCAGATGAACTTACTTACTTCCCTGGTGGAGAGTAATGCTGCCATCGAAGATGTCGCCATCGTCGGTAGAGACCTGCAGATAGTAGCAGGGCAGGATCAAAAATTCTCCGGTTCCTCCAGTTTTCCTTTTGAACAAAAGAGTGTCAGAGAAGTGCTGGAAACCGGGATAGAATCTGTAGATCTGAGCGCTACTACACAAAGCCCGGACAATACATATATTGCTATCATGTATCCTCTGAAGGGGCCCAACAACGAAGTGAGCGGGGTCTTGCGTGCTAAACTCAATTTGGATTATCTACGCTTTAATCTCTCGAAACTGAATTATGGTGACAGTGGTTACAGCTATTTAATTACCCCTCAGAACGAAATAGTGGTGAGCAATGTAAATCCTGTTGATTTTCCGAGTGGGGATTTACGAACTGCCAGAGACTACATTCAACTGATGCGAAACCCGCCGCAATTGACTATCTACAAAGGACTAAACGGGAAAAAAGTCGTGGGAACCTATGAACGGGTAAACACGCTGAACTGGATGCTGATTGTGGAGCTACCCTTGCACGAGCTGTGGTCGGATATGTATACTACGATCATCCTGGTAATTCTGACGATTGGTGTGGCTTTGATGTTAGCCTTTATCCTGTCCCGCAGCGTCTATTTGAAGCTCAATAAATCCCTGGATTCACTCAGCGTTGCAGCAAAAGATGTAGCCGCCGGAAACTTAGGGGTAAAAATAGAGAATATCCAGCAAAACGAATTGGGGGATGTGGCTATTGCTTTTAATCTGATGACAGCCCAACTCCGACGCCTGTTTGACGATACAGATTATCGGCTGCGCTTTGAGCAGAGCATTGCATCTATAGCCAATCTGATCATTCGGGAAGAGCAGAGTCCCCAAAACCGGATCATGGAGCAAATTCATGATATTGCCGCCACGTTTTTGAAGGCTGTACGTAGTCATATCTTTATCTTCAATGAAGAAGAAGGTGTCTTTAACTGCAAATACGAATGGTATCGCGATTCCTCCGTAAAAAGACTCATGCACGACTATTTGCGTATACCGGAAGACAGATTCCCCTTGATGATGGATTTGCTGGCACAATACCGCGTCTTTGGCGTTGGGATCGACGATGGAGACAAGACCACGGATCAGCTATATCCCGGGCTAAACATGAACTCCGTACATGTAAAAGAAAGCATCAAAGACAACAAAATTTACAAATATATCCAGAACTCAGATCTGAAATATTTCCTCTGCCTTCCGCTCTTGGAACAGGACAAATTTTTTGGCATCATCACTTTTGGATTTGATTTTAACGCCGGGCACTACGTATCGGAGCAGAAGAGCATGCTGGGTACTCTCAATGGAGTCGTTACTTCTGCCATGCTCAATCTGCGGGAACGCGACAAATTCAATCGTGAGCACGAGAAACTCCGTACCATGATCAATAGCATCGGCGATGCAGTAATAGCTACCGGTCCCACGGGATTGGTGACCTTGATGAATCCTGTCGCCGAGAAACTGACCGGTTGGGATGCTCAAACTGCATATGGTAAAGACCTGGATCAAGTATTCCGGATCATCTCATCAGATACCCGTGATTTCTGTGAAAGCCCTTTGAAACGCGTTCTGGAAACAAACCAGACTGTAGATCTCGCGCCCGGATGTATCCTGATCAATAAAAATGAAGTGGAGTACAATATCTCGGATAGTGCTTCCCCCATACGCAATCACAAGGGGCAGATCATTGGTGTGGTCCTAGTATTCCGTGATGACAGTGATAAAATCCAGATCGAGCAAGAAAAAGCAAAACTACAGCGGTTGGAAGCAGTAAGTCTCCTGGCTGCAGGTATTGCACACGATTTTAACAATCTTTTAACTGCAATCATGGGAAACATTTCCCTAGCAAAGGACTTGGTTCCCCACTATTCAGAAGCTGCCAAGATCTTGACTGCTGCGGAATCCTCTGCCGAAAAAGGCAAGGATATCACAAACCAGCTCCTAGTCTATGCCAAGGGTGGCGTGGTAGAAAAAAAGAGCTCCAGCATTGTCAATCTTCTGCGTGATGACGTAGCCTTCTTGATGCAGGGTAGTAAGATAAAGCACAAGATAGATATTGCCGTCGGGCTCAAAAAGATTCAGATGGCAGAAGGTGTCTTTACAGAGATTATCAGCAATGTCATCCTCAATGCCAAGCAGTCTATGAACGGAGAGGGATTGATCTCTATTACTGCATCAAATACCGTTATCGACCAGAACTCCAATTTACCACTTGAGAGTGGTGAATATGCCTTGATATCTATTTCCGATACGGGAGAAGGGATACCGGGCAGCGTGATCGGCAAGGTCTTTGACCCCTATTACACGACCAAAAATACCGGCTCCGGCTTAGGGCTGACCTCTGTACTATCGCTCCTAAAAAAGCACAATGGTCATATCACCATCAATTCCAAGTACCAGGAAGGGACCATGGTTAATCTCTATTTTCCCATATCCGAACAAGATGACGAGATAGTTATCAAAGCCGATGAAACTGCTGATACTTCATACCGGATCCTCTGCTATGAAAACGATCAAACTCTCCAGAACTTGATCAAAAAAGCTCTGGCTCCCCTCAATATGGACGTGGTGATTACTGCCAGCTTGGTAGATATGATGGAATGGTTCAAGATATCTCAGGTCGGAGGAAATTCCTTTAGTGCTCTGATGATGGACTTGAGTGTACATAACAACGAATATATCAATACCATCGTGACAGAGCTCCGCACCATCAGTTCCACTGTCAAGATTGTCCTGGCGGGTGATATGATCACCAAAAGCTCTTCTGCGGACTTTAGCAAGCAAGGCATCGATGCCGTGGTATCAAAGCCATTCCACATCAGTGAACTTCGTTCCACTTTCAAATCCATGAGCAATTCCTAAACCAGATATATAAAATCAATTGACGGATATCATGAATAATGACTATTTTGTATTGAGCATCACTACCCAAAACAAGCCCACTATTTTATACACAAGGAGTAGAACAATGTTGAAAAAGATTGTACTAATGGCAGTAATTATCTTGGCTTTCTGTATGGCTTATGCAGATTATATCGTGAATTTTGAAGGGGTCGGAGAGGTTAAAAGCGCTTATGCCTCCGGAAACGTAAACTTAAGTGGCTTAAATTGGAACCTCACCGAAGCCGTAATCGTAGGCACAGCTTCCGATATTATGAATGGCGTTCGTTCTACCCGGATCAGAGGATATAACACCACATCAGTTTCGATGCTACAAAACAAATCCAACGGCATCGGAACCCTCTCATTTTTATACAAGCGATACAATACCATAGACACCCAAGCCCAATGGATTGTGGAATATACCGCCAACAACGGAGCTACCTGGACTCAAGTAGGTGCAAATTTTCTGGCTACGGATGTTGTTCAAACCTTTTCGGAAGAGGTCAATGTCGCAGGTGACATCCGCATTCGTTTCCGCTGTAATGCCATCAATGCCAGTAATGACAGACGCATCAACATAGATGACATCACAATCACAGATTTTATCAATGTACAACCTCTGCTCAGCGTCAACCCTGCTACACTATCCGGTTTCAACTACAATGTAGGGACTGGCCCCTCGTTGTCGCAAGCGTTTAATCTCAGTGGTATCAACCTGAATCCTGCAGCCGGCAATATCACAATCTCCGGTTCTGCTGCCTTTGAAGTATCGCGGGATAATGTAACATTTGCCAGTACTCAAATCATCCCTTACACCCTTGCAGTGCTACCCGCTACCACCGCCTATATTCGGCTCAAAGCCGGTCTCAGCGGTGGTGACTACAATGGCGAGAGCGTGATCTGCACCGGAGGTAATACCAGCGTCACATTGACGGCAAATGGAACCGTAGGCATCCCCAGCATGCCACTCACGGGTAGTGGATATACCGAGAATTTTGCATCTTTTATCAGCATGGCTACTCTCCCCAGTGGATGGTATCTCAGCGATACTTACACCTATTTGGGAACTTTTGGGAGTGGCTCCAGTGGTGGAATCCTGGGCAATGGATGCCTGGGGATCCAGCTTATCAGCACCGAACCATACGATAGCCTCACGGCAACATTGACTCTGGACAACGATACCGGTACCACAGTTACAGCTCTGGAGATCTCCTATTTTGGCATGCTGGCCCGTGATACCCTTACCGGTACACCCAAGTGGGTTGTTTCCGTCAATGGTGTAGTCGTCCCCGGCTTGGAATATTCCACAGCAGATGGTATCAACGCCTCCCGCAGTGCCTTGGTGAGTGGCTTGAACATTCTTCCCGATCAACAGATCGTGATCCGGTGGTTTACCACGAGTACCGGTACAATTGGCACCAGACGCCAGATCGGCTTCACGAACGTTTCCGTCAGTTCCTCTGTGCAGACCAACCCGCAGATCCTGACCACAGGAAGCTTCAGTACTTTCAGTACAGATCAGGGTAGTGTCTCAGCTGCTCAGGCTTACACTCTCAGCAGCATCGATCTCACCTCTCCGATCTCGCTCACAGCTCCCACAGGCTTTGAGATATCCACCGACGGCGGTGCCAATTACAGTGCTACCGGCAGTGTATCCACGGCCTTTAACGGCACCATCTACGTCCGTATGACCGGAGCTGATGTCGGCATCATCGGAGGTCAGATCGTACACAGTAGCACCGGTGCACCGACAGTTACACTCAATGTGGCAGGAACGGTGACCGCAAATACCGGCTCCAATGCCACCGACCTCATCATCTCCGAATACGTAGAAGGGTCGTCTTACAACAAAGCTATCGAGATTTTCAATGGCACGGGTGCTGCCGTCAATCTCGCCGGTTATAGTATCAGAAAACAGACAAATGGAGCGGGTGGTTTCGATGATTTATTGAATTTAACCGGAACTCTGGCAGATCGCGACGTTTATGTAGTGGTATCTTCAACAGTCGGTGGCACAAACTTGGTTGGCAGTGCCTACGTCGATCTAGCCACGACGGCTGCCGCTATGAGCTTTAATGGCAACGATGCGACGGCTCTCTTTAAAAACGGTGTCATGATCGATCTCGTGGGATATGTCGACAACACAGAATTCTGGGGAAGAGATGTTACCATGGTACGCAACGCCTCTATCAGCACCCCCACTCTGACTTACAGTCCTGCAGATTGGACTTCCTACCCCGTTGATACGTTCAGTTATCTGGGCTCGCATCAGTTCAATGGAACATCTACGACGGTCACAGCCCCCACTATCCAAAGCTCTGCCCTTGTCATGTATCCCGGTGATACATCCATAGTGGCGGAATGGACACCCGGCAATGGAGCTAAACGGCTCGTGAAGATGAATACTGCAAATAGCTTTACAAATCCTGTCGATGGCACAGATCCTGCTGTAAATACAGTTTATAGTGGCAGTGGCGAGCAGGTGATCTACAACGGAGCATCTCAGATTATCGAAGGATCGGTATTCAATGGAGTGACCGTGACAGGCCTTGCTACGCAAACCACATATTGGCTGCGTGTTTACGAATACAATGGCAGCGGTACGACGACGAAATATACGACCGTTACTGCCGTCAACAATCCGCGCAGTGCCACCACTACACACACAGTTAGTAATGGCTACTATACTGGCATCACTGGTTACGGAGCATCACTCAAAGCATCACTGCATACACTGATCCGTACTACTCATACCACTCGTTATTCCTATGATGCTCTGTGGACACAGCTTCCCTACACGGATGAAGATCCCAATAATACCAGCAATGTGATCGAACTCTATACCGGCTGGTCTGTACCCAAGACCAATTATGGTGGTGCTGTCACGGAATGGAACCGTGAACACACCTGGTCCAAGAGTCACGGTGACTTTGGCGAAACAGCCCCTGCCGGCACAGACTTGCATCATCTGCGCCCAGCGGACGTGACCGTCAATTCTGCCAAAGGTAACAAGGATTTTGATAATGGCGGTACGCTCTACACAGATGCTTCGCCATACACCGGATATCCCGGTGCCACAGGCTGCTATACCTCCACTTATACTTGGGAACCCCGCCCTGAAGACAAGGGTGATGTAGCCCGCATGATCATGTATATGGCAGTCCGTTACGAAGGGACAGACACTTCCTACAATCTCGAAATCGTGGATGCGACGAATACCTCTGGTCCCAATTATGGTAAGCTTTCCACGTTGTTACAATGGCATGTTAGTGATCCGCCCGATGCCCGTGAGATGCAGCGTAACAACCGCATCCAGGAACGTCAAGGCAATCGCAATCCCTTTATCGACTCACCTCAATACGCTCAGTATATCTGGACCCCGGTTCCGACAGCGGCTACCAATATCAGCAGCACCGGATTTACAGTCAATTGGTCTACTCCTATCACAGCCACAAAGTATTATCTGGATGTTGCCACCGATAGCAATTTCACCGGATTTGTAAGCGGATACTCCAATTATGATGCCGGTCTCACTACATCCAAGTCCATCACGGGTCTCAGTCCGAATACCACTTATTACTATCGTCTGCGCTCCTATTTCACTTCTGGAGTCAGCATGTATTCACCCGTTGGCAGTGTCTCGCTGGTCTCCGCAGGAACTGTCGGGATCAGTGCCGATGCATTGAACGAAGGGAATCTGCAACAACGACCTCTAACGGTTACTTTGACAAATTGTACTTTTGCGGATGCGATATTATTGCCCGTAAACTTCATCCTCAATAATGCTCCTAGTGGTGTCAGTATCGGTAATTTGACATACACAAACAGCACACATGCCACGATTACACTTTCCTTTGATGGAACTGATTTCGATACCAATATCAGTAATTTTAGTGTTAGTATCAACGCTGTAGAGCTGAGCCCGGCTGTAACCCTCAGCAGTAATGTGCTGCCTATCACCGCCTACGTAGAGAGTCCACTCACAGCAAGTATCCAGGGTAATGACATCGTGCTCGATATCACAACTGTTTCCGGAGCGACTACATACAAAGTGTTTGCGGCTGATACCCCCGCTGGACCATTCACAGAAGTAACAAGTTCCGGTAGTTTTACCATTCCTACCCGCTGGAACTTTGGTCCCGTGGTCCAACGAGCTAAATTCTATCAGGCTGTGGGAATCCGCTAAGAGATTACCTGCATAGCTATTGTCAGTTTAGCCGGAGGAGTCACACCCTCCGGCTATAATCTATCAGGATGGCAACATCAGACAGACTAAGCCCTATAGGGGCGCAGATTGTTGACAAAGTCTTCTCTACCATTGACAGCTCTTTATATACTAGGCATTCAACAAGATTTTGAAAAGTGCAGGTTAGGGCTGCCGAATTCCGCTTCGGCAGATAGAACGCAGTTCTATGTCTTTAGCGACCTGCGGTCGCTGTGGCAAAGCGGAATTTGCCACCCCTGATCCACCGCCCGCGCTTAACGTACCAATGGCACATTGTTCACAGCCTGAGCCCTTCACGGGCGACACCGGTACGTAGCCGGAGGATGCCGATCCTCCGCAAAAAGCAAAAAAGAAAAAGCAAAACGGAGCTTCAGCAAGCTCCGCTAAGAGACCACGTAGCCGGAGGATGCCGATCCTCCGCAGAAATACAAGCCAATACCGAGGTCTGAGAAGCTCCGGTACTTCAAACTCACACTTGCAATAGACCTCAATCGCCTTATATTGATATTAGGGGAGTTACAGAAATTCTATATTGGGGTTTGAATACTGGAGGTTTTTTAATGAACTCATTTAGTTTTCACAATCCTACTCGGATTCACTTTGGCGCAGGACAGATCAGCGTTATCGGCAAAGAAATAGCCGATGCGGGACTATCACGAGTACTGCTCATTGCCGGAAGCGGCTCGATAAAAACAAATGGCGTCTATAAACAAGTGACGGAATCACTGCAGAAACACGGCATTACTTGGGTGGAAGGCTGGGGCGTGCAAGCGAATCCGACCGTAACAAGAGTACGGGAATTGATCGCAGTGGCCAAGCAAGAGAACGTGCAGGCCGTCTTGGCTGTCGGGGGTGGCAGCGTGATTGATACAGGCAAATCCGTGGCGGCAGGTTTTTTCCTCAATGATGTCTGGAATGCCTTTTGTCGTAAGGAAGAGATTTTACAGGCTCTACCAATATACACCGTTCTAACCATCTCTGCTACAGGCTCCGAGATGAACGGCAATGCCGTCATCACCAATCCGGAAGAGCAAAAAAAGTGGGCAATTGCCTCTCCAGTATTGTATCCCACAGCCACCGTGATAGATCCCGGAGTGCAGTGCAGTTTACCTTTTCAACAGACTGTGAATGGGGCTTTGGATGCCACGGCACATATCCTGGAATATTATTTTGTCGATACCAATCCACTCGTGACCTTGAGAATTGATGAGTCCATCCTGAGGACAATTATAGAAATGACCGATCTGCTCAAAGCAAATCCTTGTGATCTGGTAGCGCGGGGAAACCTTGCCTGGAGTGCAACCCTGGCTTTGAACGGGATCTCCAGCATTGGGCTGAAAGGTGGTGATTGGGCTTGTCATCAAATCGAGCATGCCCTCTCGGCATTGTATCCCAAGATTTCGCATGGTGAAGGCCTAGGAGTGATATTCCCAGCTTGGATCGAATTTATGTCCGAACGGGAGCCTGCCAAGTTTCACCGCTGGTCGCGCGAAGTGTGGCAGGAAGACAACCCATCCCGAGCTCTACGCAGATTCAGGGACAAAATAGAGGCCTGGGGTTCCGCAGGCAGACTGCGCGACCTGGGCATCAGAAAAGCAGACCTCTCCAAGATAGTTGACATAATCATGGTGATGCCAATTGTGGGATCTATCAGTAGATTTACCGCATCCGACATCGAATCTCTATTGATGTTGGCGTATTGATTGCGGAGAGGAGTATTATGAACCTGCTACAGGTCTATATCGATTATGTTCATGCTTATCCACTAACAATGGCAATGATCCAGTTTGCAATTTTGGGCACCTTTGGTGAGATCTTATCCAAGTGGATTATCAACAAAAACACCAAATTCCCATTTAGTTTGGGGATGACCATTTGGAAGATGATAGTCTGGGCTATCCTGGCAATCGGCATCAAGTATGCATTCAAGGGATTTATAGGATTTACGGATTACCTCGTGGAGCATGAGATGCTGCCGGAACTGAGTAAATTTGGCAAGGCTTTCACTATTTCCGCCTTGATGAATCTGCAGTTTGGTTTAACCCTCGTGATCTTGCATCGCGTGCTGGACAATATCCCCCTCAAAGTAAAGAACTGGAAGGGTTTGGACAAAGGCATGATGTCTTTGATCTGGTTTTGGATACCTGCACACACGATGACTTTTATGTTAGCAGAAGACTTTCGGATAGGGCTGGCAGCCTTGTGGTCTGTGGTTTTGGGACTGATCCTGGGATTCTTTAACCGCAAATAACCCACGCCGCTGCTCCCGGGTGTGAAAGACTCTATAGCTTTACCTTCGCCACTCCTCTTACCGGTGTTATTTTGGATCATCGGGATAGGAGTGGCGTTTGCTATTCCGGGGCAATCCTATGCCTGGATAATCGGGCTGGTATTTGCCGCTGCTGCGTGGTTTTTTCCGCGTTTGCGCCTCTATCTCTTGCTCCTGCTCATCCTTGTCTTGGGTTATCAACGCTTAGATCTGACTTCTCAACATCCATCTGTATTTGACCATCTGTTTTACACCAAATCAAACATCCGGCAGAACGTGGTATTTGAAGTACGATCCGTGCACAACCAGGAATTTGATTCCTATATCGTACGGGTGGACAGCCTGGCGGGTGCTCCCCTGCAAGAGCAGATCATTCTATATGGAAAAGCTAAATTAACAGTAGGCTCGGCATATCGGGCAATGGCGGATCTGCAACCCCTGCGCCAAGACGATCTGCTGGACAACGGTTTTCGCAGGTATCCAGCCAAAGCGTATGTGGTGGGTGAAGCTCATCTGATCCCGGCCTCTGCCCATTGGCAGAGACAGCTGGCTCGGAGCTTGCCAATGCTACGCAACGATTTACTACAGCTTGCAGACTCTAAGATTGGGGAACACTCCGGGCTGGCAAAGGCACTACTATTGAGTGATAGCTCCGCCAAGTATGAAATGAAAGACAGGCTCACCCGCGGTGGGATGATCCACCTGGTGGTGGTGAGTGGTCTGCACGTCTGGTTTATCTATTTGATGTTGATGGTTCTATTCAATCTGTTTTTGCCCCGCAGGCTGGCGGAACTGATCTTCTTGATTGTGGCACTATGCTTTACGGCTCTCAACAACTGGGCTCCATCGGTTGTAAGATCGGTGTTGATGATTGCGATATTCATTGTTTCCAGATGGTTCAGCCGGCCTCTTTCAAAGCTCCAGATCTTGTCAGTATCGCTCTTCATTATCACGATCATTGCTCCCCGGCAATTATTCTCGGTAGGTTTGCAACTCTCTTACATCTGTGTCGGGATTATTCTCTTTGCCTTGCCTCGTGTGCAGTTATGGCATGCTGAACGAACCGAGAGATCCATGGCTCGACGCTTTGTAAACGCGCAATTTAACTATATAGTCCTTTCCCTGTTGGTAGGTATCGGAGTATTCCCCATCACTCTCTACTATTTCAATCAAGCATCCTTAAACGGGATTATTGGTAACATCCTGGGAGTACCACTGATCGGACTTTTGCTACCGCTATCCTTCCTGCTAATGCTGATTCCTGCCGGAAACACCGTATTTGAAGCCTTACACTTGAGCTATGAATGGATCTTCATGCTATTCGGCAAATGGGTAGATATCTGCGCGCGCTTACCCCTATATTTTGATCGAGTTTATTTCAGTACCGCCGCACTGGTGATCTCACTGCAGTTGATAGTCCTTTTATATATGGCTCTCAACCGCAAATGGCGGCTTCTGAAGCTGGCTTTGATCCCCGTAACGGTGATCTCGCTTTTGGTAGTGCTCCTGCCCAGATACCTGCAGCCGGATAGCTTTAAAGTCATAGTCTTCAATGCTGGTCTGGCAGATTGTAGCCTGATTCAGCTCCCCACCGGGGAAAACATCATGATCGATACGGGTGTGGGCTGGACCGATGATGCCACCACTACCCCGGACGAATTCTTGCAAGCAAGCTGGATGCGACGCAAACTCCTAAGCTGGCTGCTGCGTAACAATGTAAAACAGATAGATTGGCTGATCTTGAGCCATATGCACGTCGATCATTATGGTGGTTTCCCGGCACTGGTTACCACACTCCCCGTGAAAAATATAGCAGTAACGGATGAAACAATACAAACTGCCGCCTGGAATGCGTGGCAGAGCTGGGGCTACTTGAAAGGTAGCACCGTACACGTGATCTCCGATACTATCAGCTACTATGCGGGGAAGAGCCGCCTCCAATTTCTGCATCCCGATAATAGCTATTTTACCAGCAACGAAAACAATCGCTCTATAGTGTTACGACTCAGTCATGGAACCCAGCGTTATCTCTTTACCGGCGATATCGAAAAGGATGCCGAGGAATATCTGCTGGACCACTATCCAATGGAGCTGGCGGCACAATACATCAAGATCCCGCATCATGGCAGTAAAAGTTCTGGCAGTGATCTCTTTCTGGAGACTGTACACCCCCGGGAAGCGTGGATTAGCACCTCCTTGCATAATAGATACGGCTTTCCGCATAGCCAGACTACCGAGCGTCTGAACCATCATCAAATCCGCTATCGCATTACTGCAGATGGCAGTATAATCCATTATCAAAACTAAGCTGATCTTGCAATCTCTCATGCTGGCGAGGCGATTCCCTCGTGATCCCCTCGTCGCACCCGGGAATCACGAGGGAAGCACGAGGGTAGCACCAGATATTGGCCGGAGCAAGCAAAAAAAGAATTGACACAATTTACGTTTAAACAAGGATAATGTTCTAACGGAATAGCAAGGAACAAAAAGATGCAACAGAGCAATATTAAGGCACTCAATCTCGATCAAATCTATGCGCAAATAGTCCCCCAGACGGATCATGGGAAGTCTTTGAAGAGAAAGACTCTGCACACAGTAGCACCCACTGCCCGGGAGATCAAAACGCAGTACCAGCGCATTCAATTGCTGATGGAGGGGTTTGCACAGCAGCCCGGGTTGAGAGACGAACTCCGTGATTATCTGGCTCACATCCCGGCTCTCATTAGCCCCAGTGCAGAACGGGAACTGGAATTGCACGACCTTTTTGAGCTGAAGCTATTTGTGCACTATTACACAAAGATCAGGAACCTATACATTCGATCCAATCTGAAGTCTCTGCACACGCTGCCGGACTTGCACAAAGTCTATGAAATATTGGATCCGGATCGTTTGCAGATGCCGGTATTTCAGCTCAGTCCTGTCTATTCAGCCAGTTTGGCTCAGACCTTGGCAGCACTCCAACAGGCGAGCCTGGAACTGCGTCACAAGGAGCATCAGCATCTCGTGAATGCCAGAGATAATCTACAAATGCCCAATCTCAAAGCCCAATTTGTAATTTCACGGATGCAAGGGAGCTTGATTGAACAGCTCTCCCAAAGTTCGTATTTTGTAATCAGTTCCGAAAACATGGCAAACGTCACATTTACTCTGAGTGATTCCAAAGCAATCAGAACTCTGAAGGCAAAGATTTATCGGTTACGTCAACGACTCAAAACGGTCGAAGCAGCAGTGCTGGCCAAACTGAATCTTCGTATAAAAAAACACTTAAGCCGCATAGAAACTGCAATATCGGCGATTACGAATATAGATTGGGACTTTGCCCGAGCAGAATTTGGATCTCTGCATGGCTGTATCACACCGCGCATCTCCTCAAAATCTGTGATCCGGATCACGGGAGCAATCAACCTGCCGTTGCAGGAGCATTTGGATAATACGGGGCGACATCTGCAAGCGCTGGATTTGGAACTGAGTTCCAAGGTCAATATCCTCACAGGTCCCAATATGGGTGGTAAAACCACTGCCCTCAAGACTCTGGGGCAGCTGTGTCAAATGGCAAAACATGCAATTCCACTACCCTGTGCTGCTGCCGATATTCCGCTCTTTGATTTTATCTGGTACAATCTGGATGACGAAACAGACAGTGCCGATCTCAGTAGCTTTGGTAGAGAAACGGTCTCGCTGTCCCAAGCGCTCAAGCATCGGGGGCGGGGATTGATCTTGCTCGATGAATTTGGTAAAGGTACAAATCCTTCCGAAGGTGAAGCCATTGCCACAGCAGTTTTGCGCTATTTGCAAACTACCAAGCATCAGTGCTTTGCGGCTACCCATTACACAGCCCCTACCAGACTACCGCATATTGTGCAATATGCGATCACAGGCTTTTCCGAGGATGTATTTACAAGCTTGGAAAACACGATGGATCTGAAACTCCGGCTTCAGATATTGAATGATGCGATGGACTATCGGATCATGAGGTTACGCACTCGTCAGGCACCACCCCTATGTGCCATCAAAATTGCGGAAGTATTGGGTCTGAGTCCCGATATCCTGAAGTATCTGCGATAACAAAGCTAAAGCACAGTGGGATTTAGCCATTAGTGCACTATATTATCACTTATTAGGAGAAATACAATGAACAAATCAGTAAAACAAAGCTCTCTGGAAGAGAGAATCATAAAATTATTATCCGGCAAGCCACTCATGGCAGCGACCCTGCTCTTTGAAGATGAACAATTGCAGGCGATGCATGAGTATGCCAATATAGTTTCGATCAAACGCCTCGGTTACAACGATCATGGCCCTGTCCACATGCGCAAGGCTACCTATTATTCGATCAAGATGTTCAATCTGCTGCATGAGGCAGGGATTGAGATGAATCTGGAAAAGGAACACGTGGGTACTGCGGACGATTCGTTGGTGTCTGTGCTTTTTGCCGCGCTGTTGCACGATCTGGGCATGATGATCACCCGCGATCAGCACGAGTACTTGAGTATTCAGCTGGCGATGCCAATCATCGACAATATCTTGGATCAAATCTATGCCAAAGAAGAAATGCTGCTCAAGGCTGCAGTGCGATCTGTGGCTATCGAAGGTATCTTCGGGCACATGGCAACCCGCAAGATTCACTCCTTGGAAGCCGGTCTAGTCCTGATCGGGGACGGCAGCGATATGGAAAAAGGTCGCGCCAGAATACCTTCTATCCTCTCGATGGAGCCCCGTGCCGGAGATATTCACCGCACCAGTGCCAGCGCTATCCAAAAAGTGAAGATCGCCAAGGGCAAAGAAAAACCGATCTCGATCACGGTCGAAATGAACGCCTCAGTTGGCTTTTTCCAGATCGAGGAAGTCTTTTTCCCCAAGATCAATATCAGTCCCGTCAAACCCTATATCGAGCTGTACGCCGGAGTTACGGACCGGGAAATGCTGCGCTATCTCTAAACACTTAGCGTAGTTCGAGTTCGATCCATACCGGTCTTTAGGCACAGCACTCAACTGCAGATCTATACTCTGCTATGACATGGAGTATAGACCAATTGCAAAGAATTGCTTGACTAAAGGTCGGATTTCCTATTGTGGACAATAAACTATTACAAATGAGGTGACCAATGCGAAATATCATAATAGCCGGTAACTGGAAGATGAACAAGGATATGATTTCAACCGATGAGTTCTGTAATACTCTGGCCGAGTATTTTAGCAATTATGAAGACGACATGGTGGGTGTGATCGTAGCTCCGCCCTATCCTTTTCTCCAAAGTGCAAGCGATGTTTTGACTTATACTCCGGTGGAAGTGGCAGCTCAGGATGTGAGTGTGCACAAAGATGGAGCGTTCACTGGTGAAGTTTCCGCATCTATGCTGTCCTCATTGGGTGTAGTAGTTTGCATTGTGGGGCATTCGGAACGCCGTCAGTATCATGCGGAAACGGACGATATTGTACGGGCTAAGATGCTCGAGCTCTGGGCACAGAATATCACACCGATCCTGTGTATAGGGGAAACTCTGGCACAGCGTGATGCCAACGAAACCAATGCCGTGATCGTGGCTCAGCTGGAAGGCTGCCTCAAAGGCATTACCGATATCAGCGACCTCATCATTGCCTATGAGCCTATTTGGGCTATCGGCACCGGCAGGACTGCGACTCCGGACCAGGCACAGACGGTGCATGCCATGATCCGAAGCTGGATCTTTGATCATTACGACAAGGATGCGGCGGAAAATATTCACCTGCTATATGGTGGCAGTGCTAAGCCGGAAAACATCGGATCTCTGCTGATGCAGAAGGATATAGACGGTGGCTTGATCGGCGGTGCATCCCTCAACGTGGAGCAGTTTATAGCAATGATCAACACCGCAAACGAGATATTGAATACACGGAGAGATAAATGATCGACATCAGGTTTATTCGCGAAAACGCTGACCTTGTGAAGGCAGCAATTACAAATAAAAATGAAAAGGCAGATATCGACGAACTACTCATGATCGACGATAAACGCCGCAAACTCCAGTTTGAGTTTGATAACAAGAAAGCCCTGCAAAACCAAGTGTCCGGCCAAATAGCCGCACACAAAAAGAACAAGGAAGATGCCACAGCTTTGATCGCTCAAATGAGCGGCGTGGCAGATGAGATCAAAGTCATCAATAGTGAACTGACGGCTATCAATAACGAGTTTGAAGCCATCCTGCTTACTGTGCCAAACGTTCCCTTCGAGAGCGTTCCGATCGGTAGAGACGAAGCATCGAACAAAGAGATACGAGTGCACGGAACTCCTCCTGCCTTTGACTTTGAGCCCAAAGAACATATCGAGATAGCCACGACCAACGATCTCCTGGACATGGCACGCGGTGCCAAGATTACAGGCAGTGGTTTCCCGGTCTATACCCGTCAAGGTGCCAAGCTGGAACGCGCTGTCATCAACTTCATGCTCGAGTATCACTTGCAAAAGCATGGATATGAAGAACTGGGGACTCCCTTTATCGTAAATCGTAAAGCCATGACCGGCACCGGCCAGCTGCCCAAACTGGAAAACGACATGTATCTCTGCACCGAAGACGACCTGTTTTTGATCCCTACTGCCGAAGTTCCGGTCACCAATATGCACATGGACGAGATCCTGCCCCTTGCTCAATTGCCCATCAAGTATGTGGCATACACGCCTTGCTTTCGTAGGGAAGCCGGATCGTATGGCAAAGATACCAAAGGTTTGCAACGTCTCCACCAATTTAACAAAGTCGAGATGGTACGTTTTGTAGAGCCGGAAGTATCCTATGCAGCCCTGGAAGAGATGCTGATTGATGCCGAAGAGATATTGCAAGCTTTTGGATTGCACTATCGAGTGGTCGAGCTTTGCACGGGTGATCTCAGTTTTGCTGCTGCCAAGACCTATGATATCGAAGTATGGGCTCCGGGTGCCAAGCGCTATCTGGAAGTATCTTCCGTGAGTAATTTCGTGGATTTCCAAGCTCGTCGTGCCAATATCCGCTATCGCGATAGTGAAGGGAAAGTTCGTTTTGTACATACGCTGAACGGTTCCGGAGTGGCTACTCCGCGCCTCGTGATCGCAATCCTCGAGACATATCAAAATGCGGATGGCAGCTTCAGGGTACCGCAAGTGCTGCGGCCGTGGTTTGACCTCAAAGTATAATGTTACCCCACCCTCAGATGGAAGGGGCTCTATGCCCCAATATTCCTGAGGATAGATCTTGTGAAAAAGCCCCGCTTGTCGGGGCTTTTTGTTTGTCTGAAAAGTGACGGAAGATCAGCCGCAGAGATAGATCAGCAGCGGGATAAAGAAGAGCGCTATCAGCAGCGAGATCGAGACGATGGTAGCGGCAAACTCCCGATCCATATTCTCCAGATTGGCAAAAATCAAAGTGTTAAACCCGCAAGGTGCAGCAGCACTGACGATCACGACGGTGCGGGAGATACCTTGCAATCCAAATAGAGTAGCCAAGCCCCATCCGATCGCAAGACCCACGCCCATACGGATAAATATTGCGAGGGAGGCATAGCCGATGTTTTTGAGCTTTGGTTCAAAATACAATCCCAAGGCTATCATGATCAGGGGAGTGGTGGGCTGTCCGACCAGGCTCAGGAAGTTCAATCCCGCATTGGGGATCGTGACTCCGAGACCTTTGATCACAAAAGCGATAATCATTCCCCACAGAGGAGGAAGCTTCAGGAACTTGCTCCAGTCGATCTTGTCGGTCTTGGCATTATCCCCATATTTTATGGCATTGTAGTAGATGAAGGTAAAGATCAAGAGGCTATTACCAATATCAAAGAGGGAAGCTCTCACCAGGCCTTCATTCTCGTAAGCTGCCCAAAAGAAGGGCAGGACAAAAGCGGTATTCATGATCATAGTACCGACCAGGAAACTCCCAAAGGTGCCTTGGGGCAGTTTGAGCAATTTACCGACGTGGTACGAGATAAAGTAGATGATAAAGACTATCAGCATTGCGGAGACGGGGATAAAAGCCATGTTCAAAGTCAGTTCCGCTTTGTAGATAGAGAGAATAGTGAGGGCTGGCAGCGTGATTGCAAGCACCAGGCGCAGCATCACCGGAGCATCTTTTTTATCCAGCATTTTGAGTCGTTTTGCCAGAAGCCCGATAAAGAAAGCCAGGATCAAGGGTATTATCTTTTCAATAAATGGGCTCACTTTTTATCCCCCGGAACGCTAAAACTGCGGTACAGGAGTGCTAATTGTTCACGGATGATCTTGTTGTGGTTCTTTTGAAACTCGTTTTCGGGTTTATCGTAGAGCTTCCACTCGGGCATAGCAGTCAAGATCTCCTGCAGCTCCCATTTGTGCTTGTATTTATGACCGGAAAGTGTTTCGAGGCATTTGATCCGTTCCTTAGAAAATCGCTTGATCAAGCCCTTGGTTCGCAGGATAGAGAGATCGACCTCCATGGGAAACAGCTCGGTAATCCGGATGATCTCCATGATCTGGGCTTTGTTGTATTCCTTGGTGCGGGTGAGCTGTGAATATACTGCCCGTTCATTTTCCAGCATGCGTCCATTTACCATGGAGAGACCATCGGTGTCATAGCCCAGTTCTTTGATTTTGTTCATGGTTTTGTTGTTGAAAGTGTATTCTATGTTCTGATAGACGGTTTGTTCAAACACATTTTGGATGATAAAGAGGGCTATAAAAGAGAAGAAGAATGCCATCACCGGAGCGATGACCCAGGCCAGTGAAATCTTGCCAAGGATGTTGTATTTGAGGTTTTTGCCACCTTTGACCAAGCCAATCCCAACCACGGCTCCCACGATGACTTGTGAGGATGAAACCGGCACCAACGGGATAGTAGGTAATCCGGCATTCAGCAGCAAATTGTAAAGCCCGCGTGACGCAAAAAGGAAGAGCACAATCGCCTCTGCCAAAACTGCGATCAAGGCAGTCAAGGGAGAGAGGTGGAAGAGGTCTTTGCCGATGGTTCGCATTACTTTGTGTGAATAGGTGTAGATACCTGCCACAATTGCCAGAGCACCCATGAAGTAAAGCTGAGAAATGCCTCCAAAGACAAATAGACTGCCGATATTGAGGTCTTTAAAAGAAGAGACCGGGACAAATACGCCGACGACATTGGCGATATTGTTGGCGCCCAGACTATAAGCTCCAAAGGCTCCCACCACGATCAAGCCCCAACGGGTGTAGGCGTCCAGTTCCAAAAGATGGATTTTGGCGCGTTTGAGATAGCTATTGAATAGTACGAATATGACGGCAGCAATCACACCGGAGAGCACAAAGGCTACTACCCAACTGGAGGCAATGGTGACCAAAGAGCGGAAATCTGTCAGCCTGCCACAGAAATAATTCCACCCGATCAGGGCACCTACGATGGTCTGGGAAGTGGAAACCGGAATTCGGATCCGGATCATCACGGTGATGGCAGCAGCAGCAGCCAGGGCCACAGTAAAGGCTCCACCCAAGGCATCGACAGAACCCAGGCGTCCCAAAGTACCGGAAGGTCCGCTACCCTCGATCATTGCTCCCAGGGTAATAAAAATAGCTGCAATCAGGGCGGCTTGTTTGAAACGCAACATGCGCGTCTCCACCGCAGCACCAAAGATGTTGCCTGTGTCATTGGCACCCAGAGACCAGCCCAAAAATAAACCACTCAGCAGATAGATAAATATCATATTCAGTCAATATCCTTGTGAGTGATGTTACAACTGTCTTTTGATCGTATAAATTGCCAGACGGTCACACACGGCTTGAGCATAATCCGAGATCTTCTCGATATGAATGGCAAAAAAGCGTAATTGGCTTTTGCGAGAAAGCTCAATATCCAAACTAAAGATCAAACGTCTGAGTTTTTCACCCAATTGATCGGCTTCTCGCTCAAAGAAATAGACTTTGTGAATATAATTGTTCACTGCAGGCAGATCTTGGAAAAAGGAACGCACGGCACTCACCAGCTGTTCCACGGCAGAGACCGAAGCACGCGTAGTCTGCATCCACAGGTCATTTAGTTCAGGATTGATGACGGGCATTTCGATCGAAAACTGCAGGAGTGAATCCTTGATATTGTCGATCACTTCATCGGTATTTTCCAAAATGGCCAATACATCTCCGCGATTCTCCGGGATCAGGGTCCGTTCATACAGATACCTTTCGATTGCCACTCGTAAATCGTCGGCTTTTTGTTCCCGTTCCCGGATCTGAGCCAGCCGTTCTTCAAATTGGCTGTTTCTTCCCATCAAGTAGTCTTCCATGGCCAATTGAAACAATAAGGCAGCATCGCTGACTACATCCAGAAACTGGTCTATTTGGGTTTCGATAAACTTGGTTGTCTTGAGTAATAACGCCATTTTTCTCTCACTATTAAAACTGTTAATTAACCGTTCACTAGAATTCATGGCTTGTATTTTTGTCAAGGTTTGCTATACACTCTGCCTTCCCCCCATGCCATCCCATCTGGAATTTCATCGATTATGGTGTGAGGCAATCTGATGTGTTGGCTTTTGTAAGGGGTGTCGGCAAATCGGGTGAAGCTCTATTCGCTCCTACTTCAATCTCAGGTGCTTCCCTCGTGATCCCCTCGTGAAGCCCTCGTCGCGACGAGGGAATCGCGTGGGAAGCACCACGTCGGCATGAGAGATTGATAATGGCAAAGCGGCAGCTAAATGCTCAATACTAAATTATCTATCGTTTTGGATTGTTCTTTACTATCTTCCCCGTTATTACTAGTTTACTGAGGTCAAACCCTCTGTTTTTCAGGTCTCGAAGGATCTCAATGTAAATAGCGCTATCCATACTTTGTTCTCTGGTCAAGATCCATAAATATTTCTGTTTGGGCTCACTCACAACTGCATAACTGTAGTCTTTTTGATCCAGACTGATGATCCAATAGTCGCCCCTAAAGGGCCAGAAGAACTGTACCCTCAGCTTTGCTGTACTGCCTTTGACCCGAAAAGCCTTGCCGGTAATCTCTTTGTACACACCTTTCATATCCGGATCTGCCCAGCTGGTGTTGTGTACGATAATATTACCTTTGGGATCCAGCGAGTATTCTGCAGTAGTAACGGCAGCGCCTTTGGGCTGGAATGAATTGGGGAAATAAGCGAGCTGAAACCAGCGGCCTAAATAACGGTCCAGATCTACGTTTTCAACGGTATTCAGGGGTGCTCGCTTTGCTTCTAAAACGCTCATAACGACAAGTAATAAGGCTAATATCAGGTAAATTTTCATAATGTTTCCTTCTTTGTGGGATGGAATGCTCTCAAATCTCGGAGCTTACCGTAATTGTGCTCCGGATTGGAACATTCTGTTTATATACTATTGCAATTGAGCTGAAAACAAAGCAGAAGTAGCATCAAATGCAGTTAATCGATCAATCCCGTAAGGATATTCCCACAAAAAAAGCCTCCGGGATTCCGGAGGCTGAGAAAGAAAATCCCGGACTGCAGAACAATCCGGGAGTGATTTATTATTGCATTAGCAGCATTTTGCGAGTGCTGGCATAGCTGCCGGCATTCATACGGTAGAAATACATCCCGCTGCTCACTGCATTGTTATTGTTATCCTTGCCGTTCCAGACGATGTCATAGCGTCCGGTTGGCTGTTCCTGATTTACCAGAGTACGGATCAATTGACCTTTGGTATTATAGATCTCAAGACGGACATTAGTTCTGTCTTTGATCGCATAACTGATAGTAGTTTCAGGATTGAAGGGGTTGGGATAGTTGCCGTTTAACTCGGTCGCTACGATCGGGGTCAACTGATCGTCGTTTCCGACGCCGGGGACCATCGTGAAGTTCAGAGTTGTCACGGCACTGGCATTTACTATTACGTTGGGGGTCACTACGCTCAGATAGCCATTCTTGGCGGCACGTACAGTGTAAGTACCAACCGGCAAGGAGAGGTTATAAGCACCAGAGGTGGTGGTAGTGGTGGTGAATGCACCGGCAGTAATGGTAACACCGGGTACAGGTTGATTTTGAGGGTTACGGCATACACCTGCGACACTACCATTGACTACTTCTTTCACTAAGGGGAGCGAGAGGACAGGCACTGAAAGTACATTGCCCGTGTAGACAGCTTTCACTGCCCAACGGTAAGTACCATTAGCTAGGGTTGCCCATCCGGCATCGTTAGCTGTGAGAACAGTAACGGCTTGCGGAGTGATCAGTGTCCAAGAAGCCTCTGTACCTTCTTGACCAGCTACCAAACGCCAAACCTTGTATCCGGTTAAGGAACGTGGGTTTGGAGCGATAGCACGCATATTTGTCAATACAGGGGTTGATTTTGGAGTTCTGGCAAGTCCCATTTCTACAGCACGTGAGGCGTGGGTTGTAGGTATTGGAGCTCTGAAATCACTTCTTTGTGATCCCGAACGTGTTGTCATAGATTCTGTAGCAAACTGGAGTGAAGTAACTTCATTACCAATATAGACATTATCGATGAACCACGGGCTCCAGAGACCATCATTTGATGGAGGATCCACAGCATGCCAAGCAATTTTAATTGCGAGACCTTCGTACAGGGAGAGGTCTATCGATATAGGTGCAGAGTAATTGTTGCTACCTGCAGTTTGAGCTGAAGCATCCCACAGCACTGTCCAGTTAGTTCCGTTGTTGCTGCTGACTTTGACATAATAGTGATCACCGTTGGCAGATCCCAGGGTGGCATAGGTATCAAATGTCAGATATGCAGCAGGAGGGCAGTTGAATTGAGGTGTGATCAACCATTCATCCTGATGGTCGTAGCTCCACCATAAGCCGGCTTGTTTGAACCCTTCAGTTGGGTTTACAGGAGTGCCGTCGACGGAGATATTACCAAAGCTACACCAGGTGGGGAATATGCCCGCAGTATTTGCAGGTCCGGTGTTTGTAACCGTACGAGTCCACTCTGCAGGAGGGAAGGTGGCAGCTTCAAAACCTTCGGAAAGATCCAAAGCTGTAGGATCCGGTGCTTCCCACGCAACTGTTACCACAGTGTTGGTTCCATTGATAGCAGCGGTAAGATGTCTGGGTGCATAGGCGACCTCACTGAGAGTGATATTGCCCATTGAATAGTTAGTGGTGCCAACAGTGATGTCACCACCGGCATTTTGGTATCCGGGACAGACGATGGTATAGCTATATCCGTTGTTTGCATATACGGCAGGAATAGTGAATAGACCAGCTGTATTTGTAGTCACAGTATAGGTTTCATAGCCTGTTAAATGGATTCCTGCTCCGGCAAGACCGGCACCGGTGTCGCTGGCAAGGATCGTACCTGTTACGTTCACAACCGGCATTTGTTGCAATGTGAGGTTGAGAACCACAGTTTGATCTTCGGGGATCACGACAGTTTGGGTAGTGGTGAGATAGCCATAACGACTAAAGCTCACTTGGTATGTTTCATGTATGATGTTTTGGATACTATATTGACCCTGAGCATTGGTAGTAGTGGAATAACCACCGGTAGCAAATTGAACTGCCACACCGGCCAGAGGTTGTCCACCGACGCCGAGGATTGTACCATTCAAATGACCCACACCACCGGGGATTATATGGAAGGTGGTTTTGGGGAATTTACCCGTAATCTGAGTCGCTGTAGGCACTGGAGGTGCTGCAGGATCGTAAGGTGTACTATCGGAGTAAATATTGATTGAACGGCTGGTTCCGACAGTCTGGGCCAAGAAATTGTCAGAACTGCTAAAGTACTCGGTATCCATCGGGCGATTTGCCATCATCACGATGTTTTGACCATTCAGATAGAGGAAGGGAGCTTGGAATGGAATATAAACCGTGTTTTCACCTGATGGATAGTTTATCGTTCCGTCATACACGAGAGTAAGCTGTGTGGAAGGGATCCAACCGGCACTGAGGTCAGCATTGGTGGTAGTTCCCATCCAAATCTTAGTCGGCTTGGCCGGAAGATTTGTTACGAAGTTGTTATAGAAGGAGAGACCATAGATGGTTCCTATGGTATTCTGGAGTTCGGCAGGGTAATACAAGGTTTCAAAGAGGCTATTCTTGTAATAGAATTCCAGAGGAATACCTTCGGTTAAGTCACCTGTGCCGATGGTTATCAGGAGTAATCCTGCAGGCTGAACGACAACGGCCAAGTTTGATGTTTGGTCGTTTGTAGCGTTTTGATCGCCGGCAAGTACCACTTTGCCATAAATTGTATTTGCACCTTCTGCAGATGGTGTCCAGGGGACAGTCACTTGGACTGTGGCACCAGGAGCAATGTTAGTTCCGGGTACAGATCCGATCTCGACATCGCCTTGCTTGAAGAGCTTTACTGTGTAAGTATTTTGGGCATTGGTTCCCCAGTTAAAGACGCTCACTGTGTAGTTTGACAGCATACCATTGGAAGGTGTCTGGTTTCCGGTGATAGATATAGCTGCGAGGTCATTTTGAGGAGTCAATTCGATTTCGACATTATCGACATACATAGTTCTGGAAGTTCCACCCAAGCCATGCTTGAAGGTGATGTATCTTCCGGCTCCGGTATATCCTGCAAATGTTACGACATACTGTGTCCAGGTACTAGTAAGTGTAATGCTCTGGACTTGGGCAAAGGTCGCAGCATCCAGATAGTTGGTCATCATACCGACCGAGAGTGTATATCCGGCAACGCCTTTGGCGTAGAATTTCACTCTAGTGGTATTTGGAGCTATCGAGTTACCCAGGGGTGGAGCAATCAGCATCACATTGGCGTTGGCATCTGTAGAATTGTACAATGCTACGCAGTTGGGTGTGCTTTGCGGAGTAGTAGTTACTGTTCTCACATAACCAGCGGTTGTTGTAGCTTGGTACAAGAATCCCCAGTCCGGAGGTAATGCCGGAGCTGTCACTGCATCAAAGAGCTGAGTGTATGGCAGGGTATTGATAGTAGTATCAATACAATTACCGGTCAGCGCAATAGTATGAGCCAATCTGGTTCTTTCTTCGCGTCCACCGCTGCGAGCCATATTATCTGTGACTGTAATGGTAGCTGTGTGAGGTCCACCGGCAGCGGTAGGATTGTAACGACCAACGAAGGTCATTGTCTGTCCTGTTGCCAGGTTTACAGGCAGGGTTGGAACGTTTTGCAGGGTAAAGAAGGGACTTCCTGCAATCGTAATATTGCTGATAGTCAAGGTACCGCCACCACCGTTCATTACGGTGAAGGTTTGGTTGGAAGTACTGTTTAGCAATACCGTACCATAGTTTTTACTGCCCGGATTAACGCTATATATGGGGTTTGGTCCGATCGCAGTCATATGGAAGGTAGTTTTGGGGAATGTTCCGGAGAGTGTACCACCGGTAGGGGCGTTGGGATCGTATTCAGTACCGTCAGAGTATAGTTTCAAGGCTCTGTTGGTTCCAACAGTCTGAGCGGCAAAATTGTCTGAGGAACTGAAATATTCAGTATCCATCGGACGTTGTACCAGCATTACAAGGTTTCCACCAGTGTAAGTGAAAGGAGTCTGCAATGGTATAATTACAGTATTTTCTCCGCTGGGATAGTTTACGTTGCCATTATAAACCAAGGTCATCTGTGAAGCTGGAACCCATCCTGCACTGAGGTCAGCTTGGGTGGTAGTTCCGAGCCATACTTTGGTAGGTTTATTGGGAAGGTTTGTCACAAAGTTATTGTAGAATGACAAAGCAGTGATGTTTCCAAACAAGCCCATTTCAGTGGGATAGTACAGTGTCTCAAACAAGCTGTTTTTATAGTACATCTCTACCGGGATACCTTCTTGGAGGTTGCCCTCACCGACGGTAACCACGATCATGCCGGATGGCATTACAGTGATATTGAGATTAGGTGATTGATCGTTTGTAGTGTTCTGATCACCGGTCAAGACCACCTTGGCATATATGGTGACAGGACCTTCAGCAGAAGGTGTCCAGGAGATCGGAACCTGTACAGTGGCACCGGCAGCGACACTGGTTCCGGCGGCTGTTGCCAGCTGCACATTGTTTGAGTTATATAGTTTCACGCTATAGGTGCTCTGAGTTACGGAACCCCAGTTATAAACTGAAGCGGTATAGGTAGTGGCACTACCATTGGAAGGTGTGACGTTACCGGCCAGTGCTGTTACAGCGAGGTCATTCTGAGGGATGACTTCAATTTCGACATTATCGATATAAATGGTTCTGGAAGTTCCACCCAAGCCATGCTTGAAGGTGATATGTCTTCCTGCTCCGGTATAACCGGCAAAGCTAACCACATATTGTGTCCAGGTATTGGTAAGATCTATGCTCTGGACCTGAGTGTATGTAGCTGCGTCCAGATAGTTGGTCATGGCACCAACGGATAGAGTATATCCGGCAATACCTTTGGCATAGAATTTCACTCTGGTAGTATTTGGTGCAAAAGCAGTTCCCAGAGGAGGTGCGATTAGCATTGTGTTGGCATTGGCATCAGTAGAATTGTACAATGCCACGCAGTTGGGAGTGCTTTGCGGAGTGGTTGTTACAGTTCGTACATAACCTGTAGTTACCGTACCTTGATAGATAAAGTTCCAGTCCAGAGGTAAAGCCGGTGCTGTAACTGCATCAAAGTTCTGAGCATAAGGCAGGGTATTCAGGTTAACATTGATACTGGTGCCCGTTAAAGCAACAGTGCGTACGACGCGTGTAGTATTATCTGTAATAGATATTGTGGCATTATGAGTTCCGGCAGCAGTCGGCAGATATCTAGCCACAAAAGTCGTAGTCTGTGCAGTGGCAAGGTTAACCGGCATAGTCGGAACGCTTTGCAGTGTAAAGAAAGGACTTCCGGCAATAGTGATATTGCTGATAGTCAGGGTTCCACCACCTGCATTGGTTACCGTGAAAGTTTGGTTTGAAGTACTGTTCATCAATACTGTACCAAAGTCTTTGCTGGGAGGATTGACACTGAAGATTGGGTTTGGCCCCATCGGTGTCATGTGGAAGGTAGTCTTGGGGAATGTTCCGGAGAGCGTACCCGCTGCCGATGGAGCATTGGGATCATACTCTGTGCTATCCGAGATTAACTTTCTGGCACGGTTGGTGCCGACGGTCTGGGCTGCAAAATTGTCGGAAGAACTGAAATACACAGTATCCATCGGACGATTTGCATACAGTACCAGGTTTCCACCGGTGTAGGGGAAGACGGTCTGGAGCGGGATGGTGATTGTGTTTTCTCCCGAAGGATAGTTCACATTTCCATCATAGACCAAAGTAAGCTGGGGAGGAAGTATCCAACCGGCGCTCAGGTCTGGTTCATTGGTAGTTCCCAGCCAGATTTTGGTAGGCTTATTGGGAAGATCTGTTGCGAAGTTGTTATAGAAAGACAGGGTTGTGATGTTTCCATACATCCCGATCTCGTTTTGATAATACAGAGTCTCAAATAAACTGTTTTTATAGAAAAATTCCAGTGGGATACCTTCCTGGAGATTTCCTTCACCTACGGTTACTACGATCATTCCCGCAGGCATCACGCTGATACTGAGGTTGGGAGACTGATCGTTTGTAGCGTTCTGATCACCGGTTAAGACGACCTTTGCATATATGGTGACGGGTCCTTGGGTGGTAGGTGTCCATGAAATTGGAACCTGCACCGTAGCACCGGGAGCCACGGTAACGCCATTAGCGGTGGCAAGCTGCACATTATTTGCATTGAACAGTTTGACCGTATAGGTGCTCTGTGCTACTGAACCCCAGTTAAACACGGAGGCAGTATAGGTAGTAGCGCTGTTTACGGAAGGAGTGGTATTTCCGGTCAAATCTGTAACGGCAAGATCGTTCTGAGAGATCAGTTCGATTTCGACATTATCAATGTACATTGTACGATACGTTCCACCCAGACCATGCTTGAAGGCAATGGTGCGTCCGGTACCGGTATAACCGGCAAAGGTGACGACATATTGGGTCCAGGTCGAAGTCAAGGTGATAGACTGCACTTCTGTAAAAGTGGCAGCCGAGCTACCATTGGTCATCATACCGACTGAAAGCAGGTAATTTGCTCCACCTTTGGCATAAAACTTCACTCTGGTTGTGTTCGGAGCAATAGTGTTTGCCAATGGGGGGCCCACTAACATTGCGATTGCAGCAGCATCAGCGGAATTGGCTAACCCTACGCAATTCGGAGTGCTCTGGGGAGTAGTTGTGACAGTTTTGACATACCCTGCAGTGGAGGTAGATTCATAAATCGTGGTCCAGTCAAAAGGCATAGCAGGTGCTGTGACCAAATCGAAGTTCTGATTATAAGGCAAAGTAGTAACTGTGGGGTTACCATGGGTAGTAAACTGCCAAACCGGGCAGTTTGCGGCATTGCCAATAGCATTGTAAGGAACTACTTTCCAATAATATGTGGTGGTGGGAAGCAGGTCTGTGGGTGGGTCATAAAGAGCTACGGCACCCATGTCTGTTCCATTTACCAGATTTGTAGGGGGGTTATTGGTGCCAAAAAACAAGCGATAACCGGTGGGTAAACCACCGCCCGAACTCCAGGAAAGGTTTGTGGCCAAAGCTACCAAAGTAGCATTATTGGCAGGAGCTCCTACATTTGCAGGATTGGGTGGTTGATTTGCCACTGGGGGAGCAAAAGTATACATTTTGCCTGTCAGGAAAGGCACATGAGTAGCATTGATGGTATTAAATTCTGCAATAGACGATGCAGTAGCAGTTGGGTTGGCAGGAGTGAGACTAAGATATTGTCCTGCCACGCCACCGGAAATACCGATGGAAGCAGAGGCAGTGGTACCGGGCGCAGTTCCCATGGTACCATATACGAATTTGACCGTGTTTGTGCCTTCACTCAACCAGATCTGGAAATTGATCAGGTTGACCGGGGATACATTGTAATACCATTTCAAGTTCTTGTATTGGACCTTGAGGATTCGGTTGGGGGCTGTTCCTGTCAACAAATACGAAACAGCAGAATCTGTTGCATCTGTTTTCAAGTCATCCCAAAAACCACCCAGGATTAACAACTGGGATGATAACACGTTTGATTGTGAAGTAGTCGACGTAGCATTCAAGGTGACAAATCCGTTTGAACTTGCCTTGAATTGAGTATAGCTTACGCCATCATACAAAAATGAAAACCCGATATTTGTAACTGGAGATTGGGCATCATCGATGTTGACATCGTGAAGCATAGTCGGGGCCGTCAGCTCCGTATAGGTAGCTGCTGTTTGAGTGAAAGAGTATTCCGATACTTGTCCAAATACCGATAACACTCCCAAGGTGAATAGAATCGTCAAAGCGATTCTAACTAGCTTGTTTCTCATCACTATTCTCCTTGAGTTTTATTAGATTATTGTTATTTAATATACGGGATCCGATGCGGTTTCAGCTCGGCATCCCACTCTCAACATACTATTTTAAAAGGTATTTAGCACAGAATCATAAGAATTCAAGAATGTGTTTTTTGTGAAGCATTAATTTTGGATGAGCGTTAAATATCTGAAATCTTTCTCATCTCTACGAAGCTAACACACTAATAGTATAAGCAATTATCAATCCAATTCAGCAAGGAAGTAGCTTCACATTTTGTGCCACCCGGGCAATATTCCTGTATGTGATACTAAGGTGTTATGTTCAAATGTATTTACATCCATCAGTAGGGAAATATCTTGACTTTGTATTGATCTGCACAATCGTGATCCAAAGGTAAAATAAATTTAAAATAAGATGCGATGCAAATGATTTCAAGGAGTTCGTATGTGCAAGACAAACAAGCTTATCCCGCTGTATTTGATGGCTCTCTCTTTATTTATTATCTTCACTATCACCGCTTGTGGTGACAGCAGCACGGAATCCGAATTCGGTGCAAATTATGACGGTGCACAGTCCATCGGAGCTTCAGTTTCATACAACACCGGCGGTGCCGTGGATCAAATGGCGGATCTGAGTGCTCTCTTGGTCGCTGATAGCAAATCCGCTCTCCAAAGGCTCAATCCGGACAAAGGGATCGTGATGACCTATAATATTAGTACCGGCTATTGGAACATTCTGCTCACTCGGGAAAGAGGCCTTGCCGGAAGCCATCCCTATGCCAACATTACTCGCAACTACACCCTCCAATATCGCAATGAAACCGGAGATTTTCAGAAATATTATGTCACCAACAATGACACTGCCAGGACGGTGATTTTCAATATTATCAGTGGTAGTGGCGAACACATTACGCGCAATGTTCACCAAAACTTGGATGCTTTGACCGGCGCATGGATAGTCACCAAAGCAAATACAGATTCAGTGGTTGTCAACGGAACGTACAATCGCCAAGCTCATGATACGATCACCGGTTACAATAGCACCAGGGTTTCTGTAAATACTCTGGCGGTGGAACTGGAAAACGTAATTCTCCCCCGGGGATATACTCTCCACTATTACAATGCTGTGAGCGGAACGCTGACCGGTACTTTTGATGCCACCATTACCTTCAGCAGTGGTGACACCTATGTCGAGCGCATTGTCCATCGAGATATCAATGTTTCCTTCGGGGAAGGCACGGCAAAGATAGACTTGGGTGCCAGGATTTTTAAGACAAATCTTCTCTCCGGAGAATTGGAGAACTAATATCTCCACTTGCTCCTAACTCCAATCTCAGGTGATGCCCTCGTACTTCCCTCGTGAAGCCCTTGTCGCCACGAGGGAATCGCCAGGGAAGCACATGCTCAAGACAAGTCGGAAATTTAAGAAGCAATGATCTCCGGAACTGTGATACAAATGGGATTTTAGGTGTTTTAGTACCTATTCAGTGGGGCTCGGAAAATCTATGATCTGAGTCGTGGAGACCGTAGTTTTGCACAATTCGGTGAGAATGGCGAGGCCGTGTTCTTTGGCTCCTTCCCCGTTTTCGGCAATTGGACCCACGCAAGAGGGACAGCCTGCCTCACAAGGACAATTACTCACGGCATCGATTGCCGCATGGAGCAGCTCCGTCTCGATGGAATAGAGCTTTTTGGATAAACCGATCCCCCCCGGAGTGGAGTCATACATCACTATCACAGGATTACCATCTGCCAAAGCGGATTTATCTTCGGAATGAACTCCGATATCTTTTTGTTCGCACATCACGAAAAATGGAGCAAGGTTGCCCAGTAGGTAGCTCACAGCTGCCAAGCCGCTCTGGATCTGGACGGAAGACTCTGCCATGCGATGACAGCGGGGGCAGAGTGTGACAAGGTTTTCGGGACTATTGGCAGCATCGGCATCCGCAAACTTGCGAAAGGGCGTGATGTGATGAACGTCGTGGGCGCGCTCTGCTTCCATAACTCCGCAATGGACACAGCGGAATTGATCTCTTTCCCGAATAAGACGGGTGAGGACTGTCCATGCTTTGCCATAGTCGTTGTTATGATTACGCCACAGACCTTGATCCCGAACGGTCTGCACTGTGGCGGGAGAGAGAGCGATCCACCATGCGACAGTGGGCAGGATGGAGGGAGCCATCTCCAGTTCTTCCATGCCGAGCAGTTCCTGAGTAAAAAAACGTAGCTTTTTGAAGCCGGTGATGAGCGATGTAACCGTGACCTTGCCGATATATTTTTTGCCCCCGGGAATGGCTTCGGAGTGCGTCAGTTCATTGAGATCTATCTCCGTGGTTTTGGCAGCTTGGGTGTAATAATTTGCGTCAGTGGGTTGCAGATCGACTCTTTTTTGGTCATGATCCAGGTTATTCACGATCCAGGTATCACCCTGATGAAGGTAGATGGCATTGGGATGGGTCATCCAATTTGCGCTCACGGCATCGACGTAACCGATCATTTCCGCTCCATTCATAAGCCTATATTGGGACGAGAGATTGCGGATCGAAACATCTGCGGAAGGGTATTTTCCTAAAATGCCGATATAACGGGTTCCGACTTTACGGATCTTGCCTTCATCGATCAGCATTTGCAGGATTGGCAAGATTTGGGCACAGCTCAGTGAGCCAAATGATTCCGTATCCAGCATCGCCATGTCGTACACCGCACAGAGAACTTGCCGGAGTAGGATTTCCGGATTATCAGGATCGATCAAGGCTCGCTCCGGACTGTTTTCAAAGAGGTATTCGGGATGGCTGCAGATATATTGATCCAGGGGGTTGGCGGTGGCAACGAGGACTGTGAGCGCCGTGCTGCCCTTTCTTCCGGCGCGTCCGGATTGCTGGCGGGTACCACAGATAGTGCCGGGATAACCGTTGATAAATACGGCGTCCAACCCACCGATATCGATCCCGAGCTCCAAGGCATTGGTGGAAACCACGATGTCGATCTTGCGGTCGCGCAGATCACTCTCGATTTGGCGGCGATCTTCTGCCAGATAACCGCTACGGTAACTGCGAATGCGTTCTTTGTCCCATGCCTTGTCCATTAAATAACGGAACAGGATCTCGACGTTGCGACGCGTCTCTGAAAAGAGGATGGCTTGACAGCCGGTTTTGAGGAAACGCTTGGCCAGGGAAGTGGATTCGATGACTGCACTACGGCGAATCCCCAGCTGAGGATCTATCATGGGCGGATTGAGAATATAAAAAACGCGCTTGCCGTGGGGAGATCCATCCTCGGTGAGAGACAGCATCGCTGTTTCCGTGAGATTTTCGGAAAGCTCAATAGAATTGGCAAGAGTGGCAGAGGTACAGATGAACTGCGGATCGGAGCCATAGAAACGGCAGATACGGCGAAGCCTGCGGATGATATTGGCGACGTTGGAGCCAAAGACACCCCGGTAGATGTGTACTTCGTCCAATACTACATAGCGGAGATTGGCAAAAAAGCTCGACCACAGGCTGTGATTGGGTAAAATTCCCAGATGCAACATATCGGGATTCGTGAAGATCAGAGAGGAGTTTTTGCGAATATTGGAGCGGGAGTCCGTCCCCGTGTCTCCATCATAAATACCGGCGGAAAACTTGGCAGCAGCGGGTAATCCCTGTTTAAAAAGGGAGAGCATTTGGTTCATCTTGCCAAATTGATCTTGTGCCAATGCCTTGGTAGGAAAGAGAAGAAAGGTGCGGGAAGCCGGTAAGTTTAGCAATTCGTTGAGGATGGGAATCTGGTAACAGAGGCTTTTCCCGCTGGCAACACCACTGCTGAGTACGATATTTTGTCGTTTCAGAATGGCAGTCATGGCTTCCGTCTGGTGGCTAAAGAGGCGAGAAATACCCAGTTTGCCCAGTAGGGTTTTGAGTTCAGGACGGATGCCGGGGGGAATATCGTCCCAGGTGGCTGCTTTGGCCTCTGTGACCTGATCGGCAATGATATTGGGGGCGTAGCGTGAATCAGTGCTGACGCTCTGGATAAAGCTCTCGATGGGGCTGATGATATTCATCTATTTTACGACTACAAACTTGTGAGTTTCAGAACGGCCGTCATGCACCAAACGCAAGAAATAGAGTCCGGGGCTCAGCTTCAGGTTTTGATTTCTGCTTTCATACTCCGTGATCTGTTTGCTGCTTTCCAGCTTGCGTCCACGCAGGTCGTAGATAGCTAGATCAAAGGCGGTTTTGCCATTGGTCTCAATCCGAAAGTGGGAGGTGCTGGGATTGGGATAGATCCTGTAGCGGAGGGGGGCGATCAGATCGTCTTCCACGGGCACTGATCCACCTGCTCCTGTGATGACAATGTTATCCAAAAAGAGCGCAAAGGCGTCCCATGAAACGCATTGCAAAGCCAGATAGACATGCTGATTTTGATAAGCACCGAGGTCGATTTGATAGTCTGTCCACGTAGCAGGGACGGAGATATAGGGGGTTGCACTGATCTCGGTGAAAGAGCCGGGATTGGCATCTGTGGTAGAGATTAGAACCTTGAGCCGCTCCGCACCATACGCCACGGTATAGGAGCGGGCACTGAAAGTGATTGCCGGACTACTGCCCAGAGTCATGCCGGGCGAGATCAGCCAATCGTTATTGGGAGGATAATAACTGCTCATAGCCATCAACATCTTGGCACCATGCATCGGAGTGATGGAAGGCATGGCAGGAACCGTCTGAGTAGGATCGATCACCATCCAAGCCATGGCTGCACCTTCTCCGGGGAAGTTCAGGGTTTCCCACTCCCAAGTGACGGCATGATCCAGATCGAGGTTTTGCCAGGGATCCATTAGCGCTGAAAAGCTATTGTAGGCCTCAAAGCTGTCTTGTAGGATGAGATTGGGGATCACTTCGGGGATATAGACAGATATGCCGTTTGAGGCCGGGGACAACTGGCTGGCAAGGTTGAGGGCTCGCACTTGGTAGTAATAGGTCATTCCCGCATTAATGGCATAGTCTTGGTAATTCTCGGACAAGCAGCTAGAGAGCAGCACATTGTTGCGGTAGACCCGATATTCGGCAAGGCTACCTTCCAGCGGGCTTTGCCAGGTTAAGGAGACATGATCATTGTTTAAAGATCCGCAGAGGTTGCGGGGGGCGGATTGTTGCTCTCCGGCGCAGGTAAAATGCCAAACAGCGGAAGAATACTCCTCCGTGCCAATGAATCCCACCACTTTCCAGAAATATGTTTGATTCATGACCAGAGTCTGGGAGATGCCGATCTGGGTGGCACTGATGTGATCGGCAATTTGCTCCAAGTTCCCGACCGCAGTACCCAAATACACATCAAAGACAGTAGCATCACTCTGCCAATGCAGGCTCAGATTTGCAATCGGAGTATCCAATGCGCCATCAGCGGGGAAGGGTGATATCGGGGTGTGTTGCACCTCTGTGATGTTCAGCCGCAGATTGGAGCGGGCATTACGGTAATAGCAGTTTTCCGCAGGAGGAGTCAGGGGATCCGGATTGATGGTGTTGGATTTATGGAGAATACCCATAGGTAGAGTAGCATTGCTGCACAAAAAGTCATCAGCCATACTGCTGACGGTAATAGAATTCTCGTCATAAGCTATTATCAGATTTGCCGAGCCATCATAGGGGAATGAAACCTGTAACGGAATTGTCAACCAGCCATTTCCCGGTAGCACTGTGGAATAATAGTCCATACTCAGTACGCCGTCATAGACCAGGCTGAGGCTATCGAAGGGTACCCAGGAATCCATTCTGGTACGGGGCGAAATGCCCATATAGATTTTTACTTCACGGGAAGATTCGTAAAAGAGGGTGCTCGCTACCTGGTATTGAAAGCCGAGAGATGTGATGGATCCTGTGGTATTGATTTCACTGCTCCTGTATAGCTGTTGCGAATAGGAATAGTTCGAAAAGGGCTCGATTGGTAAACCTTGATTGATCACATTTCCCGTGCCGACCTGGATCAGCGAAGCGGAAAGCGATAGCCCACATAGTAGCAGGATACAGACGAAATAATGGCGCATCATTTACCCCCGGAGGATTAGAATTTTCTCCAGATACTTAGCTGTAGACGCTTCAGAGAATAGTTGCGCTCGTTACGGCGTAAAAGCTGTTCCACGTCTTCAGTGAGAGCTAGCAGTTCAAAGCAAGGGGAGAGGATATCACGGAGCCCCTCAAAGCTGGAATATGGCTCTCCGTCTTTACGAAAACCTCCTAACCACAGTTCCCGATTCGTAAATTCCGTTTGCCAATCATAGGCATCGGCAATGATCAGAAGTCCACCGCTCTTGATGCGGTTTGGGATCATTTGCAGGAAGCGGACGGGATTGGTGCTGTGTTCTAGGACGTTTTCTGCAAGTATCAGGTTATAATCGGTAAATTTGGAGAGCAGGTTCGATGCATCTGCTTGCCAAAACTCCACTCGGTCCGCTACAGTATCCAAGCCAAAATCTGCCAGACGGGGTTCGATATAGGTTTGAATCTCTGCTTCATCATCCCGTACATAGCGGATATAGCCTTTTTCCTGCATGGCAGTGGCAACCTTGATCAAGCGGGCGGTGATATCCACACCGGTGACCCCGGTAAAGAGCTTTGCCAGTTCAAAACATGTTCTCCCGGTCTTACAGCCCAAGACCAGAGCTTTGTCGGGGTCGATAACACTCAGGTGGGGCAGGATCTGCCGCATGATTTCTGTGGAATAGTTCTCCTGTTTGCCCCAATTGGCATCGCACCAGGGGATTACACTAGGATCGCTCTCATAGAGCTCTGCGTGGACCGTGAGAGGTGCACTGCTTTCAACATAGCGAAATCCGGCATGCTGAAAGAAATGCCGACGGAAGGCATAGCGTGCATCGCGGATGGCTTCATTGCCGGTGGAGATCCAGGAACCGCCTTTGATCATGTTGTGCCTGTTATCAAAGGTCGGAGTGGAAAAATCGTCGTAAAAGGGATGTACCTTGAAACCGGGATAGGCAAAGATCGGTGTCTCTGTCCATTGCCAGACGTTGCCGATGAGGTCGAAAAAATCTCCCATCCGGAACTTGGTTACGGGGCAGGTAGAAGCCCAATACTCCAGATTGATATTAGCCGGAGCGGTTTCCCAATAAGGTAGGTCGGTATTCAAATAGGTATCTCGCAGACAGTACCATTCCTCTTCGGTGGGGAGTCGGATCGGTTTCCCGCTCACTTTGGCTTTCCAGTTGCAAAAGGCTTTGGCTTCCAAATAGTTGACTTCTACGGGATGATCCCAGGGGAGGGCAATCACCGCTGCCATAGTACGCAAAGCGAAGCTGCCATCCGGCTGTGGCACCCAAAACGTGGGATGCGTAGCGCGGCGAAAAGTCTTCCAGGCCCAGCCTTCCTCCGTCCAGTATTCGTGTTCTTCATAACCGCCGGCCTTGACAAAGCCCAGAAACTCGGCATTGGAAACTAAAAACTTAGCGGCACGGAAGTTCTGCACTTCCGCACGGTAAGAACCATATTCGTTGTCCCAACCGTAGAGCGGATCGTTGTGGCTTTTACCCAGTTCGAGGATACCGCCTTGGACGGGGAGCAGCTCGTTTGGAGGTACATCCCCACTTTCCGGACATACCGGCCAAGAGTCCAAAGCGCGAACTTCGGAGATCGGCAATTGGCGGATCAGAACCGAGGAAGTCTCGATGTGAATATGAGTATGCTCGATCCCCATCACAATAGCCCACCAGGGGCTGTCCCAAGTGATCGGCATTTCCAGAGGCAGGGAGGATATCAAGCTCTCCACGACAGCGCGGACTTGCTCCCGATAGGCACGCACTTCGGGGACTGGTGGCCAATTGTAGTGCGCCATATTGAGGTCGTCCCAGCTCATTTCATCGACTCCAATCGCAAACATGGATTCATATTCAGGGTTGACGCGTGCTGAGATTAGCTTCGCCACAATGAGTTTGTTGATAAAAAATGCCGCAGTATGTCCCAGATAAAAGATGATGGGATGGCGGAGTGGATCGGCCCGCAGGTAAAAAGCTTCGTCCCGGACCAGACTTGCATAGATCTGTTCTTCCAGGTGAAAAGTAGATTGATAGTACTGCCGGACCTGCTCGCGCATCTCATCGGCAGATCCTTGATTGAGAATCAGGGTTCTGATATCCACATTAACTCCTGTATTTATCAGCTCGGATCAAGAGGGCTAAATAGCCACAAAACTAAATATATCCAGACACTGGCTCCGCCTAGGATGCCAAAACCGATAAAGACCAGTCGGATTACAGTGGCATCTGTGCTAAAGATCGGTGCTAGGCCGGAACATACTCCCGCAATCATCTTGTCGTGGGGATTGCGGTAAAATCGCTTGTAATCAACAGCTGGTGCATCGAGTACAGGCAGGATCACCCACAATAACAAGTATAGCCAAAACGTCGATCCGGCATAAACTGATAACACTAAAAATAGTAAGCGAATATAGAGAGGTGCCACCCCAATCGTTTCTCCGATTCCAGAGCAGATACCCCCTATCATTTTGTCGTGTATTGAACGGTGTAATTGCATATAAACCTCACAATGACAATACTATTTTGTGATAATCATACTACAAAACAAGTAATAAACTTGTCAAGTTCTACCTGCAAATAGTTGTAGTATAGAAGACTGCCATGAAACAAAAAGCTCCCGATGACTCGGGAGCTTTGAGCTTTTGGAAGATTTGTTTTTATTTTGTCATCAATACTTTGATGGTGCGCGTCTGGCCACTGTGTTGCAAGCGTACAAAATAGATGCCGCTACCCATCACCTTGCCGGTTGTATCTTCTCCATTCCACACCACTTCGTGAGTTCCCACAGTCATGGTCTCAGCGGCAAGGTTGCGGACGAGCTGTCCCTTCAGGTTATAAATCGAGATTTGCACCGGAGTCGCTGCTATCGTACTGAAGCTAATGGTCGTACTGGGATTAAATGGGTTGGGATATGCACCCAGGGTACTGACAGGGCTGGCAATAACATCGTCATTAGCAGTACTGGCAGAAAGCACAATATAACCATTTGAAACAGCAGTAATCTGGGTGTTATTGTACCAGAAATTCGACGGTATCAGTTGGGCAACAGAGGCTGTGGCACTGTTACCAATAGCGCGGAACTGTACATTGAGCAGGGTACCATCTCCCGAAATCGGAGTATCGGAATCCATCTCAATATGCAGGACACCGGGACTGGTGACTGTGGCGATCGGAGTAGTTCCCGCCGAGATTGATGCATCCGTTGAGATTCCTACATATTCCACTTTTTGGGGCTGAAAACCCAGGTCAAAGGCGTAATGCGTCACATTCCAAGATGGAAGCAAGTACGAGGAGCGAACCCCGATGTTTGCCACTTGGTTGAGCCCCACGTGCATAGCGTTGATAACGCCGATCGCGGATTGTGCCAAGCTGGCTACAGGAGCGGTGACATCGACTAAGATGTGTCCCGAATTTACCAAATGCGTACTATTGTATTGCATCCCCAGTGCATCAAAATAATGGGATCCCGGTTCACGAGGTATAAAATTGAAGCGAATCAAATCGCCGCCTCCAAACAAAGGATTGGTGCCGGTCCATGTCACGTTGAGAAGCCCCGGTTCGGCTTCAGTAATCTGTACAGAGCCGTTGGCAGAGATCGTATTTGCTACGGAGTAATCTAAATAGTCTACATTGGTATAGTCGTAATAAAGCTGGAAATGATATGTCATGATGTTCCAAGCGGTCAAGACCGGATAAGTGGACATCGTGAGTTCCATCTGACTGCCAGCCACAGAGCCTGCAGAAGTGAATTCGATCTTGGGACTGGCTATGGTATAGCCGGCTGGTACAGCATTTGTGATAGCTGCTTGGTAGAGGTTAAAAGTATAGCTTCCCGGATTGAGGGCCGTCACATAAAAGTAACCGTTTGAGGAACCGCCCCAACCAAAATTAAAGTGAAAATAATCTGTGTTCTGGTAGCCATCACAGAGAAAAGCATGACCTGCAGTTTGATTGCTGCCTGAATAATACATGGGAATACCGTTGTCAAGCTGCCCGGTTAAAAGATTGATCCAGCCACTGGCACTATAGTTTGTCTTTTGGCTATAGGTCGCATTGGGATAACGGAAATTGTTACGCAGTGCTACAGCAGCATCTGCACTCTGAGCTCCGGAACCTTCGGGAGCATAGTCCATGTCCACAGCGACTCCGGCATGATACAGCAGTTTTGCTACTTCAAGGTTGGAACCGGACACCGAATTTGGCATGTTGTCCCAGTTGTAGCTGGCAGCACCAAAATTTGCCGATTGATTGCCATAACCATAAGCATAATATGTATTTGAGCCCTGACCGGTGGTGGGGCTATTCCAGTATTTCATCAGCATACCCATGGCAGTGGCTACGCATCCGGCATAGACTCTGCCACCAGGACCGTCAGGATCTAGGGGACACAGCTCGTTATATGGAAAGTCCTGATTCCACATCGCATGCCCAAGCGGTTCTACAGCTCTGTCGGTACGCATATGTGCAGTTTTTCCGCTGAGGATGTCTGCCCAACGCTGTTGGTTTTCGAGGACAACGGCTTGGCGGGTTCGCA
Source organism: Candidatus Cloacimonetes bacterium HGW-Cloacimonetes-1 (assembly GCA_002841975.1). Lineage (GTDB taxonomy): Bacteria > Cloacimonadota > Cloacimonadia > Cloacimonadales > Cloacimonadaceae > PHBQ01. The sequence continues at coordinate 27,837 of PHBQ01000017.1, read as the reverse complement.
CATCGTTGATCTCCAAAGAGTACTTTTGATACCACCATTTAAAAGCGGGAGGTACAGAACTGATCTCGTTTAAAGGTGAAAAAGAATAGGCCAGGATTGGAACAATGTTGTCTTCAGCAGATACCATTGTGTATCCGGACTGCCCAAAATAGATCAGGTATAAAGCAGGTAAGACGGAACCAGTCTCATCATAACGGTTGTTACGGGTGATCTCACCCATTGCATCTATGTTTATAGCTTTTATTTGAGTAATAGCTGGCAATACTGCAGAGTCTGATTTATTGGAGTTCATCCACTGAGTTGCAGCTTGAATTGCCGCATCAGGTTGTACAAATGCTGCAAATAGGGGGAGACTAAAAATATACAAAACAGTCGTGATCAAGAGTAGTCTATAAGTGTTATTGAGATTAGGCATAAATCCTCCTTCTGAATCGCCAATACTATAGTTTATACAAGAAACGAGCCAAACATCTCAATAAATGAATTGCCACCCCAGTTGGATACTGTGTTTCCAGGAATCTATATGGCTGGCACGGTGAGAGATACGCAGCCGGTGGTAGGCAAAGAGATCTATTTGTAAACTGGTGTTTTGCTCCCATGTATTGGTGATGCCACCTTGGAGCCAATCCGCAGTAGTGTGGTCGATATCTTCAATCAGCTCGATATAGTTCAAGTCCGGTGAATTACCGGTAGCGCCTTGTCGCAGGTAAGACGTATTTGACACGAAGCTAATGCCGTGGTGTAGCTTTTGGGATAATTCCAGGCTATAGTTTAGCAGATTGCTGCCTTGCGGATGTCCCAGCGGTCTGCCGTCATGAGTGTAATTGCCATAGGGCAGATAATGCGTATAGGTCCAGGGACGTACGGCTGTAAACTCCAGGCATGCCGTGGTTCCCCCGGTGGCAAATTGCATACCGGTCTGGAGGGCGTATTTGTTGCCCCACCAGTTGCCAAAGATTTCGCCATAACGCATTTCATCGATCAAGGCATTGGTATAGCAGGTAAAACCTCGCTGCCGGGTGCGATATTCCACTCCGCCAAAGATCATGACGTTGTCACGATCTCGGAGGTTGTGCTCTGCTACTCTCCAGAATCCCTGTGGCAGTAAATAATTGGGATCCGGAGCGCGGTTGCCATAGACCACGGTTTCACCGAAGCTCAGTTCCAAACGCTGATCGATCGTGTATGCTACGCGGTGTAAAGCGATGTACTTCTCGGGATAGTTTTTCTTGTTTAGTTCCGGGTAAGCTTCATCATCGTACAAAGGGAGGGGTTCTGTGGCCATCAATTGCCCTTGTAACATGGATAACTGCAGATTGCCAAAACGACCTTCTGCGATGAAATACCCATAATCATTGACCCGGTCGTTGAGAATGATACTCCCTGAAATACTGTTGCCCACCTGAAATCTACCTCTTCCCAAGGCAAATGTGTATGAAGGTCTATGATAAAAGAGGTCGGCACTGAGATTGTCCAGACGCACCTTGTCGTTCACTTTGTTTACCCATCCGTCGATGAGGGGAGAATCTGCAATAATAGCATCAGGATCTCCCAAAAATACACCATTCCACCACGTGGTGTTGATCCCAAAGTCTTCGTTGATAGTAGCTCCCAGACGCATTCCTTTGTACCAAAAGCCATAGCTATCATCCTCAAAGACAGCATGATCATAGCCTGCCAGAAAGTTGATCTCTCCGGCAAAGTCTACGTTATCCGTGGTATTGGTATAGGCGCAGATGGCGGCAATAGGGGGAGAAAAATCCAAGACATGAACCAGAGACGTCGCCAGGGTATCTATGGACTGAAAGGGATGGCTGAGTCCGGGCTTGAACCATGGTGTTTGCGGCACTCTATATGCATAGTAGCTATCGTTTTCCTGTAGTAAAGAACGGCGGGAATTGGAGTAAACATGGGGTGCAAAGGCAGTGTGGTACTTGTAGAGAAAGGGGGTATTACCAGCACTCAAAATAGTGCAGAGCAGCCAGATGCAGCCCACACAGAGGAAGCGGTAATGCCGCATCAAGTGATATCCCGCAGGCTTTTGTTATTGGCAAACCGCTCTACGTCTTTGCGACTGATCTGAAGCTCGCGTGCTATCTCCTTGGTGGTCCAGCCATCACTCATCAGCTTGGTCACCATCCTGGCTTTGATCCCGTCCTCCAGATTTAGTTCTGTGGGATTAGCTTCGGGTTCAGAAGCTGTTTCATCGGTGCGCATTGTCTTTCTTGATAAAGTTCTGAGCAATTTTACAGATCCATAAACAGTAGCTACTCCGGCACAGAAAGCTAAAAACACCAAAATATACACACCCAATTTAGAACGCGAAGACTCCTGTGCCGTCTGTGGTCCAGAGGTAACAGCAGCTACAGTATCCTGCACAGTTGTGGAATCCTGTTCGGAGACCGCTTGGGGTTCTTCCAGTGGTTCGGCATCGGGAGCCACACGACGTTCGATGCGATCCAGCAGGGATTGGGCATATTTGTAATAGCTGCTCCCCGCAGGGATCATCCCGGCTCGTTTCGCTGCTTTGTCGGGATTTCCTACCCGATACAAGAGAGTTGCCCACAGATAGTTTATTTCCGCATCATCCGCATAATCCACTGCCAGTTTGGAATAGAGTGACCCCGCATGACGGTAGCGCTGGGTATCATCGTAAAAACGTGCCAGCCCCAGCCTCTCTTGGCGTTCAGCAGTGACCGGAAATTTGATCAGATCCACGACGACGCGATAAGGATCTTCCATGGCAAAATTGAGTATTTTACAAGCTCCTTTGGTATCGATCATGACGCTGCTATACCCTGTTTTATTGGCAATTTGAATATTGCTGATCAGGACAAGGGGATTTTGGTATTGCACTTTGGAGACACTAGTTTGGGTGTCATAGATGCGTATCTCACAGCCGGCGGCAGAGGCATTTGACTCGACCGAGTATTTGGCATTTTTATCTACCTGGATTACGATTCGAGCTGCCACCTCGTAATAGTCTCGAGTGGTTACTGATAACAATGTGGCACCATATGCCAGGGCTGTAACAAACAACATTACCAATAGAATCAGGGATCTTTTCATGAGTTCTCCACTTGTCCGAATCTCTATTCCAGAGCCATCAGGATGGCTTCCGGAGTTGCCGGGAACCTCAGATTGGCGTCTGATTTTACAGTTCTGATTGCATTTTGTATGGCAAAGAATACTGACATTCCATAAATAAAAGGAGGTTCACCAGTTGCTTTGGAGCCCATCACACTGGCATGCTCCGTCAAAGATGATACGATATCCACCACCAGGTTTTGCGGTAAATCGCGTATTCCCGGGATCTTGTAGGTAGAAGGATTCACGGAGAGGTATTTCCCCTTTTTGTCGTGGACCAGTTCTTCCATCGTACACCAGCCATAACTTTGGATAAAAGCCCCGATGATCTGACCCCGGTCGATATCGGTGTGCAGACTATTGGCATTATCATGAACGATAAAGGTATCCTTCAGCACATGTTCCCCTGTGAGGAGATCAATCTCGACTCTGGTCAAAGCGCAGCCAAATACATAATAGTGAAATGGGTTGCCTACGCCTTTTTCCCGATCAAACCAGACTCCGGGAGTTTTGTAATATCCATAAGCAGCCAGAGGAATACGTTCCACATAGGCATAACGCACCAAATCTGTAAAAGCGATGCGATGCTTTGGGTTGTCCAGAGCGCGTATATATCCATCCTCAAAACAGATATCCGGCTCAGTCAGGTTGAGCTGAAACTCTTTGTTTAGCATGGCAAGGGCTGCCGGCATGAGATTGCTGCGAACATTTTCTGCCGCGATACGTGCCGCATTGCCGTTAATATCGCTACCGGTAGATGCAGCTGTGGGCGAGGCATTGCCAACCCGCTGGGAGTTATTGCTCTCCACCCGAATACTCTCGATT
>PHBQ01000017.1:0-23890 GCA_002841975.1 Candidatus Cloacimonetes bacterium HGW-Cloacimonetes-1 | reverse complement strand
ACGCGGGATACGACAACGGCGCATTTGGTGCTAACTTCCTGTCCCATCTCGACGCCACCGGTAGTCAGCGACATAGTGCCATCGATATAGATCCAGAGCAAGGCAGAGCCTTGATTGAGCAGAGCTGTGGTAAATGAAATACCAAATTTGACCGGCACAAAACCGATTCCCTGTTTTTGATATCGATGAGTTTTATTAAATTCCGCTACATCGTTTTGCATTTTAGAATACTGTGCCAGTTCCTCCATCCGTTCAAACAATTGATTGGAGAGGGCATCCGGGATAGTTTGCCCATAGGGTGCGGTATCACCGGTGCGATAGGTATTGAGCTTGCGCAGAGCGATCGGATCGATCTGCAGATGTGCGGCAATCTGATCCATCAAACTCTCGATCACAAAGATTCCCTGCGGTGCACCAAATCCACGATATGCAGTATTGGGAGGCAGGTTTGTGCGGCAAGCTCTGCCTCTGATGCGGGCATGGGGTAGATGATATGAGCCATCGGCATGGAACATAGCGCGTTCCAAAATGGCGACCGAAAGATCTGAATAAGCTCCGCCATTTGCCAAAAGCTCGATGTCATACGCCACGATTTTGCCGGCATTATCATATCCGAGCTTATAATAAGTCTTAAAAGGATGACGTTTCCCGGTGATCAGCATGTCCTCGTCCCGAGTCAGTAATACTTCGACCGGGCGGCGGCTGAGATAAGCTCCCACTGCGGCCAGGCACGCCCAGATCGTTCCGGCGCGTTCCTTGCCTCCAAAGGCTCCACCCAGGCGGGGAACATCGACGATGATATTATGAGCGGCGATGCCCAAGACATGAGATGCCACTTCCTGCACTTCCATCGTGCTCTGCGTGGCAGTATAGAGCGTGATCTGCTGTCCCTCGCCGGGGATGGCACGACAACGCTGGGTTTCCATGTAAAAATGTTCTTGACCTCCGGATTCCAGAGATCCCGTCAAAATATGCTCTGCCCGGCCGAAAGCGGATTCTATATCTCCGCATTCGATCTTGCGCTCTGCCACATACCATTCGCCTTTGGCATCCGCTTCGTCAATATCCAGAATGGGTGCCAGCTCTTCATAGCGGAGATCCAGCAGTTTTACTGCCGTTTCTGCCACCAGAGGATCGTGACTCAAGACCATAGCCAGGGGCTGGCCGATATACATGATTTTATCTTCGGGGAAAAGCGGTTCATCTTTGATGATGTGCCCTATCTGATTGTGTCCCGGAACATCGGATGCGGTATAAACGGCAAACACTCCCGGAAACTGCCGGGCGCGAGTGCAATCCAGAGACACTAAATTTGCATGCGCAACAGGGCTCAGTAAGAGCTTGGCATACAGCATATTGGGGTGCGGAGCTTCGTCTCCGATAAAACGGGAGGAGCCGGTTACGTGGAGCTTTCCACTGATGTGGCTGGGAAGTTTGCTCATGCTTGACCTCCGATAGCGAAATACTCAGTTGCCTGAGTGATATAGATCAGGACGTGATTATGGATCATTTTGGTGCGATATTGCTCGCTGCCACGTACATCCGAGATGGGCTGGAATTCGGCGGCTACGGATTGTGCCAGGTGTTCCACCTCAAGCTTTGTCCACGACTTCCCGATCAAAAGGGAGCTAAACATTTTCGAGATCACGGGAGTTTTGGCAACGCCACCCAAAGCCAGAATCGCTTCTGTGATGATACTATCCGTCACTTGCAGATGGATCGCGGTGCTTACTGAACTGATATCTACGGATTTGCGTTTGGAGGCCTTCAAGGCACTCTGGAAGCTTCCTTTGGCTGGGCGGGGGACGATGATACTGTGGATGATTTCTCCCGGTTGTAGGTCTGTCTTTTTGTAATCCAGATAATACGGATCCAGTGGCAGAGTTCGTTCACCCTGTGCCGAGACCAGCTTCAGGATCGCTTTGTGCGCTAAAAGGGTGGGAATGCTATCTGCGACCGGTGAGGCATTACCGATATTACCGGACAAAGTCCCAAAGTTGCGGATCTGCTCCGATGCGATCTGCGCAATGATCTGCGGCAAAGCAGGAAGATCTGCCTTGATTATCCCGGACTCCAATACATCAGAGTATGTAACATTGGCACCGATATGGATCCCATCGGGCTTCAGGTATATCCCGTTCAATTCCTGCAGTTCGGATAGATCGATCAACACAGGATATTGAGCGCGACTGATATTGATCTGCACCATGATGTCCGTGCCGCCATTGATATACTTGTAATCGGTGATCTCGTTCTGGATCCCGAAAAGCTCGGAGAGATTGCGGGGAACATAATAAGCAGTGGTATGATACATAAAATTGGAAGTCTTGCAGACGTATTCAGCGGCTATCTGGTGACCAAAGATCAGTGGTTCAACCTCTCTGCACCAGGCAGGGAGTATCCCCTTGATATCATATTTTTCAGATAGATACAGGGCAGCCTTGAGAATCGAATCGTATCCTGTACAACGACAGAGATTGCCCTCTAAAGCAGCCAATATTCTCTCGGAATCCGGATGCAACTGAGTCACCAGTAAAGCGAATAGACTCATCACAAAACCGGGCGTGCAATAGCCGCATTGGGTGCCACGATAATCCAGCATCGCCTGCTGAATCGGGTGGAGGGCTTCCGGTGTCCCCAGACTCTCGATCGTGATGAGGTGCTTGCCATGCATCTTTGCCATGGGATAGAGACAGGAATTGATAGCCTCATAACGAATGGCACCTTCCTGCAAATAGGCGATCACAACCGTGCAGGCTCCACAGTCACCTTCATTGCAGCTGCATTTGGTCCCAAATAAACAGTTTTCATGATGTAAATAGTCCAAAGTTGACATCGCCGGAGGAATGTCCCTGATCTGTTCCTGGCCATTTAACCAAAAGTGTATTCTATTGAATTGATATAAAGTTACAGCATTATCGGGGAGCAGACCGAGGTCATTGATTTTTGTCTTCATATATCCTTCTTTGGGCATTATCTTCTCTTTTTTGCAAGTATGTAGGAATCAAGGATATTTGTCAATAGAAAAGCATCACATTGCTTACTCCTTTCCCCACACTTACAAGGTCACATCCGGGGTGATCCCCTCGTGATTCCCTCGTCGGCACGAGGGGATCATCATGGAATTGCCTGTGCATTACTCCGGATCCAAGCATGGCGTAAAACCAACTTCCGCTATAAACCCTCAAGTAAATCTTCAAATATGATCAACAAAACTTCAAATGTCCAAGTCCAAGTGGCAATGCCATTTTTGTACATCTGATTAGCGAACAAGTTATTATACGATTTGTCCAAGTGATGAAAGTTTGAAGTATCATGTGAAGGTTTATACGGGACATACGAACAATCTGGTTAACCGATATATACGATAGAATGACAGGTATATATATTACAAATATTGTTCAGTGGCAAGTACTGATTTTTTGCTGCAAAATTCAGGCGCGTCTTTCAACTCAAGTGTGTAATCAGGTCGGGATTGTCACATTGAACCTGTCAGTCTGACACAGATGATACTTGCCTGCTTATCTTATGAATCCAGCGACTCCAGTTCCAAACTTATCCCGTTTAAAACTACATTCAAGCCATAAAGAAAATCAGCATCCGCATCGTAACCCTGTTCCATCACCAATGACGTGGCTTCATTTACAAAGGGAAACCCGGATGCATCAAAGTTGTTGGAAAATTCCTCTGCCAATTCTTCCGGCGATTTTTCACTATCAGAAACATGGGTCAATTGTCGGCAATGCCCGTAAATATAGCTGTCAATCAGCGAGATTACTTTCAAAGAAAGTTCGATGGGAAATCCCGCCTTGCGCAGGGTTCCGATGTAATTGTTTAAGTACTCCAGCCGCTTGACGCCACTTTGAATCTGTGAATCCAATACATGCGGTAGCCATGAGTGTTCCTGGAACAAAACCTTTGCCGTAGTTGCCCGGTTAAGCATAATCGTGCGCCAATCATTAGGGTTGTTATCATCAAATTCTTCAAAATATATATTGGTAACCAAATGGTCTGCCATCTGGGCAAGAAGCTCATCTTTGGTCTTGAAATAATAATACAGCGACATCGCCTGAATGTTGAGTTCGGCAGCTAATTTCCTCATTGACAAAGCAATGAGGCCTCCCTTGTCAGCTATTGCAATTGCTATTGAGATGATTTGGTCTTTGGAGAGGGCTGGTCGTTTTTCCATATTAATACTTAAAATTAACCCCGAGATACATATTCGGTTCAAAGAGGAGGTAGTTATTCCACTGCTCGTCTACTTCCTTGAAGCTTTGGGGTACATTTGTGTCGATAGGCCAATATTGGCAATGAATTTGCGGGTCGAGATATACCCGGTCTTGGAATAAGGAGATATGGTACCCGAGATGATAGGAAGTATATAGCTTGAAGCCATTACCCAGTTTAGCGTTATCTTCGTCCAGATAAGTCTTCAATTGGGGCAATATTTCTGTTGATACAAACAAACCCTTCCATAGCGTTCTCTGATAGGTAACGCCTATACCGCTTTCTCTCAGCCTACCGGGGTAGAAATTGCTTTCATCAAATGTAAGCTGCTCCGGTATAGGCATACCCATGGGAGCAAACATCTTCCATGTGGCTACTTTGATGCCGATTTTATCCCTGGGGGTAAGCCTGTATCCCACGTGCAACTCATAGTGGTGCGTATTGGTTTTTTCCTCTCCAAAATTGAGGAACGATAAATAGGGAGTGCTGACGGAGTATTTGCACATCGGGGCAGAATCTTTCACAGAACTCTCATTTATTTGAGTTTGGCTGAATGCACTGGCAATCACCATAACACAAAGGACTAGTATCGACAATAACTTTTTCATGTTATCCTCCTGTTTTTGGACACACTCACCTTACACTGTAAGATTGTCAAGTGTTTTTTCTCAAACAACTGCCATTATTCTGTTCCGGATTGTCAGGCTAATGAGTATAAATCCTTATCTTAAAATATGATCACCAACACTTCAAATGTCCAAGTGGGCTAGAAATGTATGAATTTGACGTGTCATGTGACGGTTTATATCCGCATCAGAATTTCGCGGTAAATATGCAGGTGTACTAAAATAATGCTTGACGTATTCAGTGCTGCTGATATTTTATGTAATGTCTTAACAAAATAGTCCGAAGCTCTTATAGGAGGCAAAGATGACAGGCGAGAGAATGAAAGCCGTACGTAAGACCCTGATGCTGTCGCAACAGCAGTTTGCAGAGACGCTCAAGATCAATGCATCTGCGGTATCTCAAATGGAGACCGGCAAGATCAAGCCATCTCTGGATACTTTATTTGTACTTACAAAGACTTATGGCATAGATCTGCACTGGTTAATCACCGGTCAGGGATCGATGTATGAAAGTGCCAAAGCCGCAAAAGTTGCCCCTGCAACCGATCGATTGGACGAGCTCCAAACCATCCTCAGCAACCAACTCAATGAAATCATCAGCACCAAGGACGATTTACGCAAAAACGATGTGATCGATATTCCCGTCACCGGTGAAATCGCTGCCGGTCTGCCCGTAGAAGCCCTGAATACAGAACTGGATGTCCTGACTGTGCGCAAAAATATGATCAATGGCAAGTTGGAAGAGTATGTCTGCCTCAAGGTCAATGGCCATAGTATGGAGCCTGAAATCCGCCACAACGATGTCATCCTGATTCGTCAAAATCAAGACTGGGATCAGCTATCCGGCAAGATTTGCGCAGTACGTATCGACGGTTCGATCACCTTGAAAAAGATGACGCTGGATGCCAGCAAAAAGATGATAGTATTAGTGGCGCTAAATGAAGAATATCAGCCTATCATAGTTCGCCCCGACGAGCATCAGGACGTCAATCTGATCGGCTATTTGTTTTTCTTGTTCCGCAAGCTGTCTTGAGGTAAATTTAAAGCTATCTATGCCTTTGGTAGGCAGAGCGTAAAGGTGGATCCTTCGTCCGGCACGCTCTGGACTCTGATGAAACCGTGGTGCTGGGTCATGAACTCCTTTGCCAGGATCAAGCCGAGTCCGGTACCTTTGGAATCGCCCAGATTTTTACCAATACTGCGGTGATCAACCTCGATCTTGAAAAGCTTGGAAATATCTTCATCCGTCATCCCGACACCATCATCACGGATATCGATACAATAACTGTCCTCAGTTTGATAGAGCTTGATATTGATGTTACCATCGATTGCAGTAAATTTTACAGCATTGCTGAGGATGTTGCGGAGGGCAGTTGTGAGCATGTTAGGGTCGATGTTCAGTACCGGTGTCTCCAGATATTCTTTGGAAATCGAGATGTTTTTTTGTTTGGCAATGGGATTGGTAAATTCGATGGTATTCTCGATTACCTGCACGATCTCAGTTGGAGAGGGATGGAATTTGAGTTTACCGGTTTGGCTTTGCGACCACACCAAGAGGTTTTGCAGGAGTTGGTGAGTATTCCGTGCAGATTGATAGATCAGATCCGAATATTCTGTAATCTCATCGAGAGTTAGTTGATAGCTGCGACTTCTCATGATTTCGGCAAAACCCATCAGTGAATAGAGCGGGTTTTTGAGGTCGTGGGCAACTATGGAGAGAAATTTATCCTTGGTGCGATTCAGTTCTTCGAGCCGTTCTGTGGTTAGCCGCATTTGATTTTCGGCTTCTTTGCGATCTGTGATATCGATGGCAATTTCCAGATGTCCTTTCTTTCCATCTTTCCAGTCTATAATAGTATTGGTAGTGTGATACCAGCGTTTCCAATAGGAGTTTTGAATCTCTTCGGTCACTACAGTTTGACCTTTGTAATCCCCGGTTCCGGGACGCGGACAGTTTGCGCATTGATTGGAGAGATCACCGTGTAACTGTTCCCAACATAGCTCACCCACCACATCGCCAAAGACGTTTTTGGAGTATTGGTTGAGATACATGATCCTATTGGTATCGGGGTCCACGACCACTATGATGGCATGGATGTTATCCAATACTTCTGTGAGCAGAGCATTGGAGCGTTTGACTTCTCTTTGAGCCAGTTTTTGGAGAATCGCATGAGACATAATATCCGACATCATGCGGATCATGCTGACTTCATCATCCTTCCAATCCCGATTTCCGGAACATTGGTCAATTCCGATAAAACCAAATATCTCGTCGTGCATTTTGATGGGAAAGATGAGGCAAGCCTGAATATCCAAGGATTTCAAATAATTGGCATATTCACCGGTCACTGTACCTGTGTCATTAATGAAATAATGGGGATGAGAGGACAGGTACTCATGCATGTGTTCTGCGATATGGGGGGGGACAATCGCTCCCAATTGCGAGGGGTATTCTTCATTGTGCCACACATATTCCAGCACCAGATTCGGAGAGCTTTTGCTTTTTTCCATGATGAAGATACGCGAAACGTTCAAATACTCACCCGTTTTTGCCAAAACGGTGTTGATTGCAACGTCCCAGTCTTTGATTTGATAGAGGTCTGCCAGAATATCAGAGATGAAAGATTGCTCTTCATAGAGATGATTGACCTTTTCCAAAACGACGGATTTGATCTTTTCGAGAGATGAACCCGGTTCTGAAAACGCAGTGTCAATTTCTAAATTTATCTGCTTTATATAGTGTTCTTTACTTCTATACATGGCAAGCTCCTTGTGTGGAGATAGGTTCATTGAGTTCAGTTACTTGTCAATGAATTTTGACTAATGCTCATAAATTTGTCAATCATGACACCCAAATTCGGAGTATGCAGCATAGGAAAATTACTTGCACAAAAAAACCATGTAATGAAGATGGCACCACCTGAGTTATTTGCAAATTGGAGGTTACTTTGGCAGTACTTGCATTAATCATGAGCGCCATCACAGTTGTTATGGTTCTTATTGTCTTGATCCGTATGGGAAAGGCCAATGTTGCGCCGGATCTACAGCCCCTATTGGAACAGCTTCGTATAGCCCTCGAAATGTCTGACAAAAGCATCAAAGACGATCTGCAAAGAACACGTAATGATCTTTTGAACCTCACCAAAGAAAACAGAGGAGAGCTCAATACCGCTATTGTGCAACTGAGTCAGCAATTTGTGCAGGATGCCAAAGCAAATCGCGATGAACTATCTGCCGCATTAAGCAAGCTGAATCAGCAGATCAATCTGGATAGCAAAGCAAATCGTGACGAGATTGCGCAATCTCTCAAAACTTTTTCGGACACCGTGTCGGGCAGATTGCAGGAACTGATCAGCACTCAGCAAAACCAATTTGAAGTACTGCGTGCATCGATCGAAGACAAACTGGGGAAGATTCAGAAAGATAACTCTGAAAAGCTGGAACAAATGCGCATCACAGTGGATGAAAAGCTGCATGATACTCTGGAGAAACGCTTGGGTGATTCCTTCAAAATCGTTAGTGAACGCCTGGAATTGGTTCAAAAAGGCTTGGGTGAAATGCAAAGCCTGGCCAATGGAGTGGGAGATTTGAAGCGGGTTTTGACCAATGTCAAGATGCGTGGCGTCTTGGGAGAAATCCAGCTTGAAAGCCTCCTGGAACAGCTTCTCACACCAGAGCAGTATGAAAAGAATTTCAAGCCGAACCCCCGTCGTGACGAGATCGTAGAATTTGCCATTCGTTTACCGGGACGCGATGAAGACAATCAATCCGTATTTCTGCCCATCGATGCCAAATTTCCGATTGAGGACTATCAACGCTTGCTCGATGCTTTTGAAGTTGCGGATCTCGTAGCGATAGATGCCGCTCAAAAGAATATGGCAGCCATCATCAAGAGCTGCGCCCGGGACATCCGGGATAAATATATCAAGCCGCCCATGACGACGGATTTTGCCCTCTTGTTTTTGCCCTTTGAAGGTTTGTATGCCGAAGTCTTGCGCAACCCCGGCCTCTTTGAGACGGTACAGAGGGAATACCACGTGATTATCACGGGTCCCACCACGCTGGCTGCCATCCTGAATAGTCTTCAGTTGGGCTTCCGGACTCTGGCCATTGAAAAGCGCAGCAGCGAAGTATGGAAGCTGCTCAGTGCCATTAAAATGGACTTTGGTAAATTTGGTGATATCCTGGAAAAAACACAAAAGAAACTGCAGGAAGCCGGCAACGTGATCGAAAAAGCCAGCCATCGCTCCAAACAGATCCAAAGACGCTTGAACAAAGTGCAAGATCTACCCGCCGAAGAGACCAAGGATATTCTTTTGGAACTCGACGATATTGAAGTGGTGGAAGCTGTTGATGACAATGAATAAATTAATGTGGAGTAGATAATGATAGCGGATTTCTCAAAACGAATCTATGGCTATGAATGCGATATTTATGGCCATTTGAATAATGCCAACTACCTGCCAATCCTTGAATCGGCACGTAGTGAGGCTTTGATTGCGATCGATATGCCCGTGCAAAAAATGAACGAACTGAACTGGCATGTTTATATCCGCAAAGTGGAAATGGAATACCTCAAAGCGGTTCAATTGGAAGATATCATCACTGTGAAAAGCGTGGTGATCGAATTGAACAGACTACGCTCCAAATGGCAGCAGGATGTCTATAATTCTGCCCACGAACTGTGCTTTCGAGCTTTCATAGACGTAGTTCACGTCCACAATGGCAAGCCAGCCCGGGTTCCGGACGACATCTACGAGCATTTCTTAAAATTGGCGGAAGCTGCCCTTTAATTCACTCTGGCAATAGGTTCCTGTCCCAGGATCACAGCAATAGCGTTTTCGGCGGTCATGATCGCCATCCGGGTGCGTGTGTCAATGCTGGCAGAACCAATGTGCGGAGCCAGGACGACGTTCGGTAGTGCGGCTAAACCCTGTGCCAAGGCTGGTTCACGTTCATACACATCCAGTCCGGCAGCGCTGATAGTTTTGTTTTGTAAGGCAAGCACCAGTTCCGCTTCGTTGATGATGGCTCCCCGTGCCGTATTGATTAGGACAGCAGTGTCTTTCATCTGTTCAAATTGTGGCGTCCCGATCATATGCCGGGTCTGCACCGTGAGTGGTGCATGAATAGAGATGAAGTCCGATTGTTGCAACAAACTGTCCAGATCGCAGTAAGTAGCAGGGAAATCCAGAGCCTTGGCCGCCGATCCGCTATACAGCACTTTCATCCCAAAGCCCCCGGCACGTCTTGCCATGGCCTGCCCGATCCTGCCCATGCCAATGATGCCAATGGTCTTGCCCCATACGTCGTTACCTAATAGCATGAGTGGTTCCCAGCCGGGAAATTCACCCCGTCGCATCATCTGATCTCCTTCCACAATCCTGCGAGCTGCGGACATCAGCAAAGCCCACGCCAGATCGGCAGTGGATTCCGTCAATACTCCGGGAGTGTTGCACACCACTATACCCTTTGCAGTGGCATATTCCACGTCGATGTTATTGTATCCCACCGCATAGTTACAGATCGCCTTGAGCCGTGGTGCAGCATCTATTACAGCTTTATCGATGGTATCTGTCAGCAGACAGATCAAGGCGTCGCAATCCGCAATCTGCAGTATTATTTCATCATGGGTCAAAGCACGGTCATGGGGGTTTATCACCAGATCGAAGACTTCGGATAGCTTCTGTTGAGCGGCATCGGGAAGTGCACGCGTAATCAATGCTTTATATTTCATTTCAATCACTCCTCATATGTCTATATTATACACTTTGGGAGCTTTACTATTTACGTCAAGTTCTTTGCTGTAGAGCCTGATTTTTAAATGCTCAGGAATACCTCTCAGAATAAATCTTGACTCAGATGGCAGATTAAGAGATTTATGCTCTCATGAGAAAGGTAAAGATTATTTGTATTGAATACATCCTATGGCTGTATGCCTTAGCATGCGCAAGTTGGCTGATTAATAAGCTATTTGAGCTTAGTATTCCAGGGATTGCGGTGCTTGTTGCACCATTTGTCGTCGCCGTAACTGTATCGTTTCTACGTGGCAGTGTGGGCGACAAATTGGCTCCCGGCAGAGATGACAATGATGTGCGTCGGCACAATTTGTGGAAGTATGAAACCGCGATCGGCATTATTTTGAGCTTGGTAATGGGTTGGGTGATCGTTGAGGTCAAGCCTATTGCCTTTTTTACCCAAGCCAACAATACCTACAGCATCGTCAGTGGGCTCTTTAACCCCAATCCCGCCCAGCTGGTTCCGATGCTCAATGCTCTGATCGAGACGATTTTTCTGGCATTGCTGGCGACCGTGTTTGCGATCCCGTTTGCTTTTTTTCTTAGCTTTTTTGCAGCCAAAAACCTGATGTATGACACCCTCCACGGCAGGATTATCTACATCTTTATCCGTACCATCTCGACTGTGTTCCGTTCGATCGAAGCGATTGTGTGGGCGATCGTCTTTTGTGTGTGGGTGGGGATTGGTCCATTTGCCGGGATGCTGGCCTTGTGGATTCACTCGATTGCTTCTTTGATCAAGCTATATTCGGAACAGATAGAGAATATCGATCCGGGTCCGGTGGAAGCTATTCGTGCCACAGGAGCCTCCACTTTACAGATTTGGCGATATGCCGTGGCACCTCAGATCCTGGCCCCCTATCTGGCTTTTACTATCTATAGATGGGATATCAACGTGCGGATGGCGACCATTGTCGGCTTCGTCGGTGGTGGCGGTATCGGATTGGCACTCTATCAGCAACAGCAAATGCTCGCCTGGCGCAATGTGGGCTTGATTGTATGGCTGATCGCACTGGTGGTGTGGGTGATGGATATGTTCTCGGGATACATCCGCGAGAAATTGGTGACTAATTGATAATGGAGAATAGAATGATAAATCCAGTAGAAACGATACTGAAAAAGCGCAACAGCGAGACCCTGAGCAGAGAAGAAATATTTAGCTTTATAAATGGATTTTTAGCCGGCAATATAGCCGATTACCAGATGTCCGCACTCCTGATGGCGATCTACTTTCAAGGCATCGAGGGCGAAGAAATTGCAGCTCTCACCGAAAGCTATATCAAAAGCGGAAGCGTCCTAAAATTTGACGACAAATTTATCACTGCAGATAAACACTCCACCGGCGGAGTTGGCGACAAAATCAGCCTCATGCTGGCACCTATCGCCGCTGCCCTGGGTCTCTACGTCCCCATGATTTCCGGACGCGGTCTCGGACATACCGGCGGAACACTGGACAAGCTGGAAGCCATTCCCGGCTTTAATACGCAGTATAGCATGCAGGAGTTTCAGGATTTGGTAGAAAAATACGGCGTTGCCATGGTGGGTCAATCCGAAGCCCTGGTACCTGCCGACAAGAGAATTTATGCCCTGCGTGATGTCACCGCCACTGTCGAAAGCACAGGCCTCATCACTGCCAGCATCATGAGCAAGAAGATTGCAGAAGGTGCCAGCAACCTCGTGATCGATCTCAAGATCGGAACCGGTGCCTTTATGCCAAATCTGCGCCGTGCCGAGGAATTGGCAGAGAACCTGATCCGTACCGGCGAGAGCTTTGGACAAAAGGTATCTGTGATATTCTCGAATATGAACTCACCCCTGGGAACATCTGTGGGGAACGCTTTGGAAGTGATGGAAGCCTTTGAATATCTAAAAGGTAACACTTTCCCCGATACCGAGGAACTCACTACTGCTTTAGTGGCTCAAATGCTGATCCTCAGCGGCAAAGCCAGCTCTGTGGAAGATGCCAATCAACAGATTCGCACCGTCATCAGCAATGGTAGCGCTCTGGAAGTAATGCGCCAGATGATCACAGCACAAGGTGGAGATCCCCGTGTGATCGACGACTATAGCCTCATGGGTACAGCCAAATATTGCATCCCGATCATCGCTGATACTGCAGGTTTTGTTCATCAGATCGATTCTCGTAAAATCGGCTATGGCTTGATCCGCATCCAGGCGGGGAGAATGAAAGTCACAGATGCCATCGACTATACTGCCGGTGCTATTTTGCCGGTCAAAGTCGGTGACAGGGTGGAAGTCGGAGATCTACTCGGACTGATCCACAGCAACGATGAAGCAAAGGGTAAAGAAGTCGCAGAAATTGTAAAATCATCCTATGGCATTATCGACCTGCCAAAGGAAAAGGAAGCTTTGATCTACAAGATAGTGTAAGGAAGGTTGCATGGGTCCGATTACCGAACACCATTTGATGCTGTTCCTCGTTCAATTTGCACTGCTCTTAGGTGCGTGCAAAGTAGTGGGACTTGCCTTGGAGAAGATCAAACAACCCACTATCTTGGGTGATATTTTGGTCGGTTTGTTTTTGGGTCCCGCCATCTTTGGCCAATATGCTCCGGAGCTCCAGTCATCGCTCTTTCCCAAGGATGCCATTCAATTGGGGATGTTGGGAACCGTTGCCTGGTTTGGTAATCTCTTTCTCTTGATGGAAACAGGTCTGGAGATAAATTTCTCCCGCATCTGGCATCAGCGCGGTAAAGCTATTCAATTGTCATTCTCGGATTTGCTGTTGCCGGTTTTAATCTCTTTTCCGGTTATTTACTTCCTCCCGGATAAATACATGATCGACCCCTCGCAACGAGTGATATTCTCGCTCTTTATCGCTACAATTATGACGATCAGTGCCCTGCCGGTTGCCATTCATGCCATGCGCGACCTCAATATTCTGAAATCCGATACCGGGTTTTTGATAGTATCAGCACTTACTATTAACGACATCATCGGATGGGTAGTATTTACCATTATTTTGGGTATCTTTGCTCACGGCTCGATAGAGATATTATTTGTCATCAAATTGGTGGCATACACCGTTCTCTTTACGGTCTTCAGCCTCACTGTCCTCCGAAAAGTGGTCGATCGAGCGATGACCTTTATTCATGAAAAGATTGGCAATGAGACCGGCTATAAAACTACTTTTACCATGATCTTTGGGATGCTGATGGGTGCTCTTACACTCCGGATCGGGATTCATGCCCTCTTTGGCTTTTTCCTGGCGGGAATTGTGATCGGGGAAGCCAAACACATCTCCGAAAAAGATCGTAATCTGATGCACCGTATGGTGTACTCCATCTTTGTGCCGATCTTCTTTGCCAAGATCGGACTGCAACTCAATATCCTGGCACATCTGGACTGGTTGCTGATAGCCGTAATGACTACGGTCGGACTCTTTTCCCGCTTCATCGCTGCCTACGTAGGTGCCAAATGGGCGGGACAGGACAAGGCAAGCCTGATGACCATCGCGATTTGCCATTCCCCCGGCGGCGAAATGCACATCGTGGTCGCTATGCTAGCCTTTTCCAGTGGTCTGATCAACGAGAGTATCTTTATCAGTATTATCACGGCATCTTTAATCTCCACCATTATCTTTGGTCCCTGGCTGTCATTTGCAGTACGCAAAATGCGGAAGGATCTGGCAAAATTTATCTTTAGTCGTGACTCTGTACTGCTCGATGCACAATCAAGTGAGCGTAACGAAGTCCTGCACAAGCTCAGTGCCTATGTAGCACACAAGGCTGATCTAAATGAAGAAGCTGTATTCGGGGAAATCCTGCATCGCGAAAAACAAGTCAGTACTGCCGTTGGCAATGGGATATCCTTCCCTCATGCCCGCATGGAAAGCCTCGATCATTGCATGATTGTTTTCCTCAAAACCACCAAAGGAATCGAGTGGGATAGCCCGGATGGCAGACCTGTAACCCTCGTATTTTTGATCCTCACGCCCCAATCCAAGCCCAGTGCTCAGCTTCAAATCCTCCAAACTTTATCCTTTATGCTGAAAGACAAAAAGATACTCGAAGGCTTACGCAGTAAGGACGATCTGGGTAAATTGTGGGCCATGATTCGGGGTCAGTTGGCAGGCTCTATCATCGAATTGCAAAAATCTATTTGACAAAAAACAAGAGTTTACGGACTTTGCACCTACGATCTTGATCCGAAATAGCTCAGCGGTAGAGCGGGTGGCTGTTAACCACTAGGTCGGGGGTTCGAATCCCTCTTTCGGAGCCATAAATTAAGCCTACCTTCGGGTGGGCTTTTTTTATACCCACACAAAATCTACAATATCTTGAGTTCCACTTCAAACACCGTGCCCACATCCGCATCTGATCTAAAATCCATCTTGCCATGCAGATACCTTTCGGTCAAAAGTTTCATGCTATATGTTCCCAATCCTCTGCCTATACCTTTGGTCGAAAACGATCGATTAAACACTTGTAATCTTACTTCATCCGGCATCACCTGTTTATTGTGAACAAAGAAAACTATGGTGTTATCTGTTGTGAGCCTGTTTCCTACGTGGATAGTATCGCTATGAATTGATGCTTCCAGAGCATTCTTCAGCATATTACTCAAGACTCTTTTCAGCAGTGTTTCATCTGTGATCAATTTGATATCTATTGCATCTGGGAGGATTTCGATGTTCTTTCCCTCGTAGAACATGCTGTGCTTGTACTCCGCAACGATATCCCGCAATATCTTGAGTGACGACACGCGGTCAGATTTTACTACCAGTTCACCTTGCTCTGCTAGCAATAACTCTTGCTGGGATTTGACTTCGTTGATGAGCTTTTTGGTGACAATTGGCAAGATCTCCATTAGTTCAATTTGACTCTCTGGATTGGTACCGGTACCTAGCAATTCAATAGTGGTATTGATTGCGGATGCAGTATTGAGCACATCATGAAAAAATATCCTTTCCAATGCCTGACGTCGTTTCTCAGAACTGATATCGGCGAAAGAAAAGAATGTGTAATTTTTTGCTCCGACCTCAAACGATGCGGAATGCACGCTTAAATCCAGCGCTTCAATATGTCCCTCACGACGGGTTGTGATTCTGCACTCTCTGGTCTCGCTTTTCCCCTCCTGAGCTGCCAGGATAGCTAAAACTGCTCCACAATAGGTACAAGACTCGGTAGTCCCGCAGCCCCCGGCAGTTTCACCTGCATGAATGCACTCCAATAGTTCCCCGGGTCGCAATCCCAAAATGTCATTTCCGTCATCAATTTCGAAAGTAATCAGTAAGGGTTTATTAAAATACACCACTTGTCTTTGTTCGTTAAGTATCATCACAACATTGGGAAATGCTTGCAGAACTTTTACAATGGTCTTATCCGAGTCTATCAGAATAAAGTCTTTTTGTGTTTCTGCTTTGGAAGCTCTTGCTGCGGAAGCAAAGGCAGTGCTTTCTATATCAGTCATACAACCTCTCTGTACTTGCTATTGTATATACTATATTCATCGATGTAAAGATGTCAAAGTGTTTTTCCGTTTTGATACAGTGATTTTTATAACCCACGAGGGTTGTCCATCGACATGCTGCTCTACGGGTTCAGATGATTATTCGGCTGCGACGTTCAGACTTGCTTTAAAAGTTTTGAGTAGGGCATTCACATTTTTGTCGACAACGGCTTGCAGCATCTTTTTATCGGGATGAACCACGCAAACTCCGCCCCGATTGATCCCACCGGTCTCCACCAATATCGCTTGTGTGCCATAACGGTGAAAGAAATAGTTCCGTGCATTTCCCACCTGGGAGAGATAGCTGGAGCGTACGTCATATTTACCGCTCTTATAATCTTTGGGTACAAGGTCCGCATAGTGGTCCGCAAAGCGTCGAATCTGTTCCATCTCCATTGCTTGTTTGGAATCTTTCACATCGTGCCAGGGTAAGAATATCTTCTCGCTGTGGATGCCGGTAGAGGAGCTGTGAAAGAAGATGGCATACTCCATCTGCACCTTGTCGGCGAGATTGATGATAGCTTGGATTTCCCGCTCGGAAGCGGGGGAACTGCCTTTATAGTTCAGGTTGTCCGGCTGTATCACCGGATCCAACTTCCAAAAGATGGGATAGTTGCGATTGAGATCGACGCCATCCACCCTCACGTCATAAAAGCCATTATGATCGGTATCTGTGCTGTTCTTGCGTTTCCATTGATAAACACCGGAACACACTTCTTGATAGCCTTCAGGATTGATCGTGGGGACGATCCAAAAGCGGAATTGGGACAGCAGATTCGAGGTCCCACTCTGGCGCTGGGATTGTGATACCAATTGTCTGGCAAACTCGATGGCGATCTGGACGCCTATCACCTCGTCACCATGATGCTGACCGATGATCAGGACGTTCCGATTTGCCTGCGGATTCCCGATCTCCAGGGCTCGGATTGGCAGATCGTAGGTAGAGCTAAAGCCTAAAAGATGGAGCTTGGTAATACCGGAGGGATCTTGAGCCAATGCCAGCATTTCCCGGTCCAAGGCTTCCGGACGCAGATATGCAGCATCCAGCGGATACTTGTTCCCCGGAGTAGCGGCACAAGAGGCCAGGGGCAGAACCATCGTTAATACTATCATAATGTGTTTTATCAAATTCATATACTTCATCATGAGATACATCCTTGTCATCATCCCGTTTTCGTCAATCGATAAAGAACTCCCTCTCTTCTTTCCTACTTAGTTGTGGCTATGATGTGGCTATGCCGCCCCATGAATCATAGGGCGGCATAGCCACATCATAGCCACAACTCATAAAGGAAGGATAGGGATTGCTCCCGGCATTGGAACATAAGTTGCTGCTATAAATGCAAGAAGCCAATGCAATCTTGCTTGACATTGGCTCTATCCTGAATAGCATGTAAACATACCTGCTGTTAACAATAAACAAAGGACTAATAATGAAACATATAATGGCTCTCATGCTCGTACTGGTAGCACTGCTTCGCGTGTGCACACTGCCTGCCGTAATGTCGGAAGATCGCCGCATGGCAGAGGTCTCCTATACTCTCGATACACCCATTTCCAATGGCACTTATTCGGATATCTATCGCTTTGTGTACAACTATGGTGCGCAAAACCACTTTGCACCGGATTCCTTATCTGTGATCAACATGACGATCCTGAATAACGGTCAGGGCTTTATCAATACACCATGGGCATACCAGACACCTTATGAAGATGACTTTTCTGTAGTGGAATTTGCGGATCATTATGTGGTGACCACTGCCTATTTCTTTATGGGAGAGCTTTACAGACGCGTGATGGTAAAGGATAATGCTGGAGTGCTGCTACATGATTCACTGTACCGGCGATCACAGCCCAATATCTTACGCTATCGTCGGGATTATGAGTATCGTCCGGATGGCAAAGTCAGCACGCTGCATCACTATCGCAATGTGTCAAATGGCAGCTACAACGGCTATTGGCAGTTTGAAATGTTCTATGATGAACAAGGACACAAAACTGAAGAAGTTCGGCATTTCTCTGCAGATTCACTGTCCTGGAATCCCGTCAATCAATTGCTGTTTTTGTATGAAAGCGGCGATTATATCCCCGCATCTTACCAGATTGATAGCTATGTAGCGGATACCTTTATGACAAATTTCTACGCAATTCCCGCCTGCTCGGAAGTCAAAATCATGGGAGTGGCGATCAATACCTGGGAAAGCGGTCTGTGGTTGCAATATCCGGGATCAATTGGCTTTGAATACAGCTACGACGAAGATGACTTTTTGCAAGTAACTTCATATGGTCTATATGCCTGCCCCAGTGAAATCACCACCATGATCTATAGTCCTCGGGGTCAGATGGTGGGCCACAAATATTGGTATTCGGGAACCGGTTCTCAGGTTCATAAAACAAACTACACTTGGGAACATTTTGGCGTCGCTAATGACGATGAATATCTGGCTCCTGCACCCCGCTTGGCAATCCGCAATTATCCCAATCCCTTTGTACAGAGTACCAAAATCAGCCTCAAGGGACAGGATTCTCCCATTTCAAGTGTTACCCTCTACAATCTGCGTGGCCAGATCGTATGGCAGAGCAATGACCTCAAATCCACGGAATTTATCTGGGATGGCAAAAATCAATCCGGGATGCCGGTGAGTAGTGGCTTGTATCTGGTAAAAGTGAAAAGCGGATCGCAGACGGTTACCGGAAAGCTGATCAAGACAGATTAGGGGTAGAGTAGCGGAACCTATCTAATTGGCAGGCCTCTGAACCTCGGAGAGGTGAAACTTTCATAGCCTGTGGTGGAGCGCAGCGGAACCTCAGGAAAAAACAACCCAAACAGCATAAGCCCTGGAGGGGCGACACAATCTGAGTCTCGGTAGAAGGGTACAGAATTGCAGCGCTTTCACAGCCCCAATGAAATAAATATATTGACATAAAAATGAGGTTGGATAGGTTTGCGACAGATGATCAAAGATCATCGCTGCTGCTTGCTAAAGTGCTCCTGCAATAAAAGATTATTGTAGGAGTTCTTTTTTTGCCTTCGCCCCTGCTAAATGCCCCGTCGAAAACGCCATCTGAATATTAAATCCACCCGTTGGCAGATTGTAATCCAAAACTTCTCCTGCAAAGTATAAACCCGGAATTAAGCGGGATTCCATCGTTTTGGGATTCACTTCGCTGCGCTCCACTCCTCCGGCTGTGAGCATCGCCGTGGCAAAACTTTCCACGTGACTGATGATAAACAGAGCAGAGTCCAGATAGGCAGAGAGCCGTTTACGATCCGCTGCCCGGAGTTCTGCAGCCCGCGTATCGGGAGAGATTTGGCAAGTGGAGAGCACGGCGATCAGCAGAGCTTCCGGCAGATTGAGGGCTTTGAGCACCTTGATCAATTTGCGGTCCGGGGATGCCGAAATCAATGCCAAAATCTTTTTATCCGGATCTATTGCCAGGCACAAATGAAGTTCTTGTCCATCCCGCAGATGGTGACTGTTATTGATGATCACCGGTCCGGACAGACCCTTGTGGGTAAATAACATATCTCCGGTAAAGAGCTGCTTGTCTGCTTTGATGCGGAGCTGCGGCAGTGAAATCCCGGCACAGGATTTGTAGAATCCATAGCTTGCCACATCGATGGCAGCCAAAGCCGGATGAAGTGGCACGATCTGATGCCCCAAACTCTCTGCCAGCAGATACGCAGAGCCATCGGAACCCGTCTGGGGATAGCTTTTGCCGCCGCCGGCAATAACCAGTTGTTTGCTCTGCAATACTCCCTGATTTGTCTGAACGCTAAAGCCATCGGATCCGTGTTCTACGGCTGTTACTACACAGTTATAGAGAAATGTGGCACCATGGGCTTCCGCAATCCGCAGCAGGGTATCACGCACATCCATGCTTTTGAAGGAGGCGGGAAACACTTTGCCATCTTCCCGGACTTTGGCAGGACAGCCCTGCTCTGCCAGGAGAGAAATGAAGGCTTGGTTGTCCCAATGATAGAGCGCAGGCTTCAGGAAGCGGGCAAAAGGCTCGCATTGCTCCAGAAATTCCGGTATCGCCAGGTCATTGGTAAAATTGCATTGACCCGTGCCGGAGAGCAGCAGTTTCTTGCCACACATAGCGTTACGTTCAAGAACCATCGCCCCTTTGCCAAAGGCAATGGCAGCCGCCAGACCGGCAGGACCGGAGCCAATGACCAGCAAGGGATTATTCACCGGCTGGCACGGCTCTCTTGATCCCGAGTTGGGCGTCGATCACTTTCATCATCTCTTCCTGGGGATAAAAACCTTCGTGACGATGAAACTCTTTGCCGCGACTATCCAGCAAGACTTGGGTAGGGATCACGCGAACCTTGTATTTGCTGCTCATGGCCTTGTATTCCGGCTTCCAGACGTCATAGAAGATCACTTCCACTTTGCCCAGATATTCCTTTTCGATGCCAGCCATGACGGGTTTCATCATTTTGCAAGGGACGCATTTTTCGGATCCCAGCTCGATAAACGTGACCTGTGCCTTGGGTTTGGAAGCCGCCGTCAGGCAGGTCAATAGTGCGACGGTTACTAGGATCATGATGGATTTATGCATGCGAACTCCTATTTGAGTAGTTTTGCGATATCTGCGAGACTGAGTAACTTACCGCTGGATACCACCTTCTCATCGATCACGAGGGCGGGGGTACTCATCACGCCATAGCCCATTATGTCTGTGAGATTTGTCACCTTTTCCACGCTGGCAGCAATGGCGTTTTCAGCCAGAGCTTTACGTACATTTTCTTCCAGTTTTTTGCATTTGCTGCATCCGCTGCCCAATACTTTGATAATCATTGCTAACTCCTTTATTTAAAGATCAGATAGATGCCGCCGAGGATAACCAATCCGGCGCATATCCGCTTCAGAATCAATAAGCCCTGTGAGCTATTGTTCCAATTCAAGATTTTCTGCACAAGCCCCACGGAGGTACCTGCGACGATGATAACGATGCTATGCCCCAGTCCATAAGCCAGTAAAAGCCCGATCGCCTCCCAGAGCCGTGACTCTGCCATGCTAAAGACTACTGCCAAAACTGGCGCCATAAAGGCAAAGGAACAAGGTCCCAATGCCAATCCAAATAATAAGCCTACTACGAAAACAGTTTCCGGTTTACTTCCATCCGCATGCAGCTTTGAGATCAGGGAAATGTTGCCAAGTGGGATGATGTCCAGCAGCAGGATTCCACCCAAGCACAGAGCAATGCCAAAGATGAGGTTGGCATGGCTGCCCAGATCTCCCATCATCCGCCCTAAGAGTGCCGTGACGAGCCCGATAATGGCAATGCTGACCAGGATTCCCACCGCAAAGATCGTGCTGAGTACAAAGGTTTGCTTCAGCGAGAGCGTCCTTTTCCCGATCATCACAGAAACTATCAGGGGAATACCCGAGAGGTGGCAGGGACTGAGGATCACACTGGCAAGTCCCCACAAAAAGCTACCCGCGATGGCAAGCGCGATGTTGCCATAAAGCGCGGTGTAGAGATGGTTAAAAATGCTTTCCACGGCCTACACGATCCAGTTGAAGAGATAGCCGGTAAAGATGATCCCCAAACCCACGATAGCGATAAAGATGACCAGCAGACGGGGTTTCAGGACGCGGCGCAAGAGCACCATTTCCGGCAGACTGAGCGCAGTAACCGCCATCATGAATGCCAGGGAAGTTCCCAATGCCACTCCGGCACGGGTGAGCTCGCTCACCAGAGGGATCACTCCCGCCGCATTGGAGTAGAGCGGAATGCCGATCAGTACGGCAATAAGCACGGCAAAGGGATTGTTTTTGCCAGCCAAGTGCGCCAGGGAATCTGTAGGGATCCAGCCATGCATGAGGCCACCGATCCCGATCCCGATCACGACATAGATCCAGATCTTTTTTATCAGTTCATAAGTAAACTGCCATGCTTCTTTGAACCGTTCCGACTGCGTAGGACGCGTGCTTTCTGCACCGGCTCCTACTTTCATGCTCCAAACCTGATCTTCCACATAGCGTTCCAGTTTCATGCGTCCCAGGATGATGCCACTGACGATTGCGATAATTTCACCGGAGACGATATAGATCAAGGCGATCTTCCAGCCAAATAGCACCCACAGCAAACCCAAAGCCACTTCATTGACCATAGGGGCGGCAATCAGATAGGTAAAGGTGACTCCCAGAGGGATGCCGGCTTCCACAAAGCCGATGAAGAGCGGAACCGCAGAACAACTGCAAAAGGGTGTGACAATGCCCAAGAGCCCTGCCATAATGTGCCCTATAAAAGTGCTGCCTTTACGCTTTGCCAGGATCGCCCGGGTCTTTTCCGGCGGGAAATAACTTCGCAGATAGGTGATGCCATAGATGATGACAGCGAGCAAAATGAAGATCTTGATGCTGTCGTAGATAAAAAATTCCAGGGCGGAAGCCCAGCGTGAGCTTTCCGACATACCAAAGCCTTGATAGACTATCCATTTACTGATAATTTCCCACCATGTAAACATCAATTGTCTCCTTTGATCTTGATCATGCAGCTATAAAAATCCAGGACGCAGGGACATAACAGCCGGTAAAATACTTGATTTTGCTTTTTTGTACTGCCAATCAAGCCTGCATCACGTAATATTGAAAGATGTTTGGAGACCGTGGATATATCGGCTCCGATCAGCTCGGTGAGTTCGCATACGCAATGCTCCCCTTCCTGCAGTTTGTCCAAAATAAACAAACGGCTGGAGTGTGCCATCGCCTTGAGAACTGCTACCATTTCGGTGTATCTGGGTTCATTGATCATGTGATTTCCTCTTTGGTACATACTTGGCGACATGACCAAATAGGTCAAGAGATAAATCAAGGGCAGACACAGAGGGCTGTACCATTCTCATGATCACAGTAGGAACTATAAACCCTCACTGAAAACTTCAATTTTAATCACGAAAACTTCAAATCGGAGAAAACGGGGATAAACAGACGATCTTCTCGTCCGAGTTTTAATCACCATTTCTTCAATTTTAATCACCGTTTCTTCAATTTTCATCACTGAAAACTTCAATGTTTAATCACCAAGAACTTCAAGCTTTAATCACTGAAAACTTCAAATGCGCTTTCTTGAGTTTATACTATGGGGAGTGCTCATTGTAGTGATTAGTATGGTAAAGCTATCAACTGGTATTTGGCTTCCTGAGCATCGAATAGCTGTCCTATAACAATGGTGATTGTGATCTGTGTACCTTCTAGTTTGACATCGGCTATAAAGAGGAAGCAATTGCACTGGTTGGTCAAGATGATGTGGGGAATGACAGTGTATTCTTTATCAAGCTTGTGAGTGATGAACCTGTCGTCTCCGATGCTGGCAGGGGTAGCTTGAGTCTGATCTCCGATTCCTTTATCCTGATCCTGCAGTTCGTGCGTTATCTTCGAGAGAGTAAACAGGCTATTGTCCAGATGATTAGCAGATACCGCTCCATTGGCAATCTTGCTTCCGGTTACTACTCCATCCTGAATGTGATTACCGTAGATACAGTCATTCTGGAGACCTCTGGCATCAAGCTTCCCGATGGTACATGTCTTGCCACCGAAGGCTCCATTGGGGTTACCACGGTTGTCCCATACTTCATAGAAACCACAATCGCTCTCGTTTTCAATGATGCACTCATAATAACCGGAGCTATCTGTTTCATTGAGCTTGAGTCCGTTCTGCCAGTCGGCTCCGGGTCTGAGTAGGCGGATATCCACTCCCGATTGGGGCTTTCTGACTCCATCATCCATGATATAGTAGCTGATTCCATAT
>PHBQ01000112.1 GCA_002841975.1 Candidatus Cloacimonetes bacterium HGW-Cloacimonetes-1 | reverse complement strand
GGAATTGTTAAAATACATTATCAGTCACTTCATCTACAACGATGGCATTACTACCGTGATTGTCTTTGCATCAATTTATGGAAGTCAACGCTTTGGGATGAATACTCAGAGCATGATCATTTACTTTATGATAGCCCAGGTAACATCCATCATTGGAGCGGCTATTTTTGGGTATATCAGCGATAAATACAATGTGAAATCTTCATTATCCATATCGCTGTTTATTTGGATTGTAGTGGTATTCTGGGCCTTCTACTGCCGGAGTGCCTTCGAGTATTACTTTGTGGGTTTACTGGCGGGTTTGGCCATTGGCAGCAGTCAGTCAAACAGCCGGACCATGCTATCTATCCTCTCGCCAGCAGATAAGCAAGCCGAATTTTTCGGCTTTTATACCTTGACAGGACGGTTGTCTTCCATAATAGGTCCGGTATTATACGGGTGGATTGCACATAAAACCGGTGATGTTCGATGGGCGATATTATCTCTGATAGTGTTCTTTGTCTTAGGGTGGATCATGTTGAATAGTGTAAAACTGCAAAAGGGAATCCGTGAAGCAGAGATGATGAACCTGGAAGTCGCCCGTTAACAACATGATGTTTTAAGATTTGATACTACTAATAAATTCTATAACAAAATGAAGATATATAAGGATAAAACTGATGATTGAACACTTTGCAAACCTGGAAAGAACTCACTATTGTGGTGATCTAATAGCCACTGATACCAATAAAATCGTTACCGTAATGGGTTGGGTCCACAAAAGAAGAGATTTGGGTGGATTGATCTTTATCGACCTTCGGGATGTGAAAGGCATCTGTCAGATTGTCGTTCCTCCGGAACACGCTGAAATCTTCAAAAAGGCCGAGATGGTCAGAAATGAATATGTAATAGCAGTCAAAGGCCATGTCGATATGCGTGCTGCTGCTAATATCAACAAGAACATGTTGACCGGAGAAATTGAAGTAGTAGCAGATGAGCTGTATATTCTGAATGATACCCTGCCACTGCCGATCCAAATCAATGACATGGCATTGGCAGAGGAAGATCTGCGGCTGAAATACAGATATCTGGACCTGCGGAGAGAGAAGCTCAGAAACATCTTGATCACGCGGCATAAGATCGTCAAAGCTATTCGAGAATACCTCAATGAACGAGATTTTTACGATATAGAGACTCCCATTTTGATGAAAAGTACTCCGGAAGGAGCTCGTGATTATCTGGTGCCCAGTCGTGTTCATCCCGGTAAGTTTTACGCTCTTCCTCAGTCTCCCCAGATCTTTAAACAGCTTTTGATGATTGCAGGTTATGACCGCTATTACCAGATTGCCAGATGTTTTCGTGATGAAGATTTGCGTGCCGATCGGCAGCCGGAATTTACCCAGCTGGATATCGAACTTAGTTTTGTAACTCCGGAGCAGATATACGAATTGCTGGAAGGTTTAATGGCATATCTGTTCAAAGAAGTGAAGGGTATGGATTTACCAACCCCGTTCACCCGGCTCACATACCTGGAAGCCATGAATCGTTTTGGATGTGATAAACCGGATTTAAGATTTGGAATGGAACTGGTCGATCTTACTGAAGAATTAGCAACATCGGAGTTTCAAGTATTTAGCTCCGCTCTCAGCGGTAAAGGAGTGATCAAGGCAATAGTGATACCCCAGGCTGCATCCTTTAGCCGCAAACAGCTCGATGAACTGATCGATCTGGCAAAACATAATGGTGCCAAGGGTCTTGCTTTTGCAAAAGTGGGTGAAGGAATACTTGAAGCTGGTATCAGTAAGTTTATAACAACAGATGAAGTAAAGAGTATCCTGAATGCTACCCAAGCAAAATCCGGAGACCTGCTTGCCTTTGCAGCTGATTCATTTGAGATGAGTTGCAAAGTCCTTTCAGCCGTTCGTAATGAAATGGCCCGGAAGCTTGATTTGATCCCCAAAAACAGCTTTGCTTTTACCTGGATTACAGATTTCCCCTTATTCAATTGGAGTCCGGATCACAACAGATGGGAGCCCGCTCACCACATGTTTACATTGCCGATGGAAGAGCATATCCCGTGGTTGGATCAGCCGGATAAAATCGGGCAGATCAACGGTCAGTTGTATGACCTCGTATGCAATGGCATGGAGCTTTCCAGTGGCAGTATCCGTTGTCATCGCTATGATATCCAAAAGAAGATATTTGATATATTGGGCTTTGAAGAAGATGACCTCAGAGATCGCTTTGGATTCTTCCTTGATGCTCTCAAGTATGGCACACCACCCCATGGAGGTATAGCTCCCGGGATTGATAGACTGGTGATGATAATGACCGGTGCAGAGTCTATCCGCGACGTTATAGCTTTCCCCAAAACTCTCAAGGCAACGGATTTGATGACGCAAGCGCCCAGTGAAGTTCCGAATGAGCTATGGACAGAACTAAACTTAAAACCTTTAAAATAGCAGTCTTTACCAGTGGTACCAGCCGTGGCTCCAATCTGCGAGCCATGGCTCTGTACTTTGAGACGCAAAAGTCTCCCGTCCGTATCGATTGTGTAGTTCATACCTTCAAATCCGCTCCCATTGTCAATGTATGCAATGAATTACACCTAAATACTGTTTTAATCGGATCGCAGGACATGGTTAGTTTCGAGGAACAAGCATCTTCTCTAATCCAGGAAAGACGGATTGATTTAATAGTTCTTGCGGGTTTCATGAAACATCTATCGGAGAGCTTTGTGAACAATGTAGACGTTCCAATTGTAAATATTCATCCTGCTTTACTACCAAAGTATGGAGGCACTGGTATGTATGGATTAAATGTCCATAGAGCCGTGTTTCAAAACCGGGAGCAAGTTTCAGGTGCTACTGTTCACATCGTCGATGCACATTATGACCAAGGGCGGATTATTGCTCAGCAGTCGGTGTCGGTCGAAGATTGTACATCTGCGGAAGAGATTGCAAGCAGAGTGCTTCAAATCGAACATAGTCTATACGCCCCATCAATAGCTACATTCTTAGAAGATAACTACTTATCGAGAGTAAAAGTCGGAGTAAATGAATAACAAACGCATCTCCTTTGCCACTTTGGGTTGTAAAGTAAATCAGTATGAAACCTCCACTGTTGCAGATCAGTTTGCTGATTTGGGATATAGTGTTGTGGAAGGGAATGCCCCTGCAGATATATATGTGATCAATACATGTACTGTGACAAATCGTACCGACTTCAAGAGTAGGAATCTGATCCGCAGAGCCCTCAAGATCAAAGCCAATAATCCTGAGGTCAAAGTGTT
The DNA here is from genome assembly GCA_002841975.1 of Candidatus Cloacimonetes bacterium HGW-Cloacimonetes-1. Taxonomy (GTDB): domain Bacteria; phylum Cloacimonadota; class Cloacimonadia; order Cloacimonadales; family Cloacimonadaceae; genus PHBQ01. The sequence continues at coordinate 2,890 of PHBQ01000112.1, read as the reverse complement.
TGTGACAGGATGCTATTCGCAACGGAGTAAAGACGAGATCAAGGCTCTGGGAGATGTCGATCTGATTATCGATAATCAACACAAAACCGATATCCACAAGTGGTTTGAGAGCTTTGACTATGAGTTTCTGGATATTATGAAAGCCGAATCTTTCCACTATGTTCCCGTAACCAAAATGCTGGAGCACACCAGGGCATTTCAAAAGATCCAAGATGGCTGCGATTTTTATTGTAGCTATTGTGCGGTGCCTTATGCACGAGGGCACAGTAGAAGCTGCAAGTTTAGTGATGTCATTACTCAGGCAAAAATCCTCGCAGATAATGGCTATAAAGAGATTGTTTTAGGTGGAGTGAATCTTGGTCTCTATCGCGATGGAAATCATCAATTAGGGGATGTTTTGATCGCCCTAAACGATATTGAGGGCTTGGAGCTAATTCGGATTAGTTCTATTGAACCCCAGTTACTCACAAATAGCCTTCTTGAGACTATCGCTACCTTGTCCAAAGTATGCCCCCATTTCCATATTCCATTACAATCCGGTACGGATGCAACTCTGGAGCGTATGAAGCGCAGGTATAGAGCTACAGATGTCTCGCGCTTAGTGGACAAAATTCGAAAGTACTTTCCTCATGCGGCTATTGGCATGGATGTCATTACTGCATTTCCGGGGGAGAGTGATGAGGATTTCAAGACTACCTACGACTTTATTGATTCTATCAGCCCGGCTTATCTGCATGTCTTCACTTATTCAAAACGTAAGGGCACACCGGCGGCAGAGATGAGAGACCAAATACATGGTTCCGTAGCTGAACATCGCAGCAAACAACTGTCCGAACTAAACGAAGTGCTTAAAAAGCGGCTCATTGAATCTATAATCTCGAGTAATTGTATATTGCGTGGTATAGTGGAACAGATTGATGGCGGCGTCTCTACTGCACTATCAGATCATTTCATCCGTATATATCGCTCTAGCTCTCACCAAACAGGAGACTTGCTCTCAGGCGTCGCAGACAGTGCTTATGCAGATGGTATATTGATCCAATCTGACCACCTAGATTAAGTTAAACCCCTACGATTGAAACTGTTCTGAACTGGTGTATTCCCAGGGCTTTCTCAGAGTATAGATCATGATTTCCCTGGCATATCCCAATAGCTGATCGGGAACTCTCTGCGCATATTCTGCCAACACCAAGTACTTCTTGAAGGGAACGCCCGTCAGAGCTGCCACCTTGGCAACAATTTCCAAGCCTTCAAAGACAGTGTCCTGATCGGTGTATTGCATCAGGTTTGTATTACAGATCAGCTCAGTAATCTTCAGTTTGGATGAAAACTCCAGCATTTCCATCATCAAAACAATCTCTTCAGGATCCGTAGTAAAGGGTCTCCGTGTATTGATGACAAACTGCAGTTTGTATCCACGGGTAGTGATGGGATCGACAAATCTGCCGATAGTACGGCATCCTGCAGGATCTCCACCCACATCCAACACAACAGTTTTGTTGGTATTTTCGATTGCGCCTTTGATTCGAGGAGATATCATCGGAAGATCTGCATGCTTAAAGATTCCATCGGGGGCGATTACTTCGATGCCATAGCTTTCAAATTCATCGCGCACATCCCTAGCGCGAAAATACGGGTTAACAACGTCCATATCCGCCAATGATACATCAAAGCCCTGTTCTTTCAGGTACCTGGAGTGGTGTATGGCATATTCGCTTTTACCGCTGCCATAAGCACCAATAATAATGTATAATTCGTTATTCATAATCATCCTTGTTCATATCGGGTCTTTTATTCAGGTATATCTCATGATAGTATAAGCTTCTGCATTAGCTCTGTATAATTGAAAAAATAGTGATCTGCTTCAGCTACAATTCTGTCCTTTTCGGCAAAACTATCTGGATCATGGATTGCATAGACGGTCATCCCTGCTGCTTTCCCGGCACGTACACCACTCAATGTGTCTTCAATGACGACACAGAGATCAGGAGCGATCTTTAAGTTCTCGGAAGACCTCAGATAAATGTCCGGAAAAGGCTTGCCCATTAAATCCATATCTCCTGTGACTACGGACTCGAACATCTTCCAGATACCATTGCGAACGAGCACAGTTTCCGCCAAGAAAAGTGAATTACTGGTTCCAAGTGCGATCGGTATGGAGTTTTCACGCAGATAGACTAACAATGGTAAGACCCCATTTTTCAGAGGTATATCATTTTTGTAATGATGTGTAACCATATCTGTCCATTCCTGCATAATGCCGGATACGCTCTCTTTTAATCCAAAACGATCTTTGAAGTACTGTGCGGTTTGGATAAAGCTATTACCCTGAGGTAAATGCTCAAATAAATCGGTTGGAACTGTAATTCCACGCATTCCTAAAAACTCTTCATCTACTTTACGCCAAATCTGCATCGAGTCGATCAGAGTTCCGTCCAAATCAAATATAACTGCTTTAAATCTCATGATGGACACTGGAATTGAAGTGGGAGTTTCCGTCAATAAATTGATAATAAAAAAATTGGAGCGGGAAACGAGACTCGAACTCGCGACATCAACCTTGGCAAGGTTGCGCTCTACCACTGAGCTATTCCCGCTGCTATGTATTGGTACCAGAGGCCGGACTCGAACCGGCACGAGCTTGCACTCGAGGGATTTTAAGTCCCTTGTGTCTACCTATTTCACCACTCCGGCACAAAAGAATGGAGGCGACACCCGGATTTGAACCGGGGGATGAAGGTTTTGCAAACCTCTGCCTTACCGCTTGGCTATGTCGCCTGTTCACACTATCAAAAATTGGAGCGGGAAACGAGACTCGAACTCGCGACATCAACCTTGGCAAGGTTGCGCTCTACCACTGAGCTATTCCCGCTCGAATATGATTACTCAA
>PHBQ01000016.1 GCA_002841975.1 Candidatus Cloacimonetes bacterium HGW-Cloacimonetes-1 | reverse complement strand
TTCGTCCTGAGCCAGGATCAAACTCTCCATCATTTATAAAATAATTGACTTTGGCTCGCTCAAACATCTATAGCACTCTATTTACTTTCTTAAAGATCTTGGTTCCGGCTAACCGCTCTTGAATCACTCAATCACGGAAGCGTTTTGTCATATTCTTTACCGCCCCTTTTTTGTCAAGAATTATCTTGCCTCTTTTTCTTATTTCACTGCCTAAAGGCACTGTATATACATACGAATCATAGACTTATAATAGTGAAGTTTTTTTGCTGTTTCTACAGTCTCAGTCATACTTCTATCTGCTAGGGGTACTCTAAACCACACTATGTACCTGGTGCATAATCACTTATAAGTATTTCTTGGAAATCAATATTCCGCCACTGCAGCCATAATATCTTGCTATGCAGCCTATTACGGACTGGTCATGCCCACCACAGTTACCTATCCTTGCTCAATCATCATCGTAATCGGCAAGATCTTCCAACGGCAATCTCTCATAAAGTGGATCATAAACGAATTTATGACTACCGGCTTTGACGAGGTTTTTCATCTTGTCCGCTATCATCTCTATGGCATCTATATAGTCTATAGTATTGAGTCCACTGGTAGAATCACAGCATGCCTGTTGAATTTGATCCATAACCCTGATCCGCAGATCGTGGTGCATTTGGTTTATCCTACCCTCCATCTCGATTATCTTATAAGTGTAGTCATTATCAAAATTCACCAAGTATTCGATAGAGAGATCGAGCATATACATCATCTTGCCATGTATCTCTTCGATCATCACCATAAACTCTGGATGAAAGGGTATCTTTTGAGTGAGGATTTGTTCGTTTAATATCTTATTGATCTCTTCGGCATAATCACCAAGCTTTTCTATATCATTCACCGTATGCAGCAAAGCGGGGATTTTCTTGGTAATCGCGTCTGAATTTGATCTGTCGTTAACTGCCACCAAGTAGAGTGTGATTTCTTTCTGCAGGTTATCAATCGCACTTTCGATTTTATCTACGTTTTTCTGCATCCGGTAGTTTTTTTGATGAAAAGCCTTAAAGGAGAGGATGAAAGCTTTGCGCACCAAAATCAGCATTTCTCTCATTTCTTTGATGGATTGCTCGATAGCCAATTCCGTATTTCCGACCAAAAGATAGTTCAGATGGCGGGGTTCTCCCATGGATACAGTGTCTGAAGCTTTCTGGGGGATGAGCCTGGTAGCGAGGGTAGCCAGAAACCCTGTGAAAGGTAAAAATAAGAGCGTGTTGGTTACATTAAAGAGGGTGTGGCTATTGGCAATATGACGTGCAATATTCTCACCTCTCAAAATATCCCCGGGCGTGATCATGTTGATGATCTTTGGATATATACCTATGTAGGTAAGAATGGCAAAGATTATGGTCCCCAGGACATTAAAAACGGTATGTACCATGGCAACTCGCCTGGCAGTCGTATTGGCACCGATCCCTGCCATCCAAGCCGTTACAGTCGTCCCTATATTGTCCCCAAAGACCAAATACAAGGCTCCTTCAAAGGGAATTAACTGATTCATTGCCAGTACTATTACAATACCGATTGATGCCGATGAGCTTTGGATTAGCATCGTAAATAAAGCCCCGGTCAGAATTCCAGTAATGGGATTTGAACTGAGATTTACCATGAAGCTCCGAGCGATTTCAGAGTCCTTGAGAGGCCCCACTGCTGAAGACATACCATTCAAACCAATGAAGATAAGGCCAAAGCCCAAGATGATCTGGCTCCATTTTTCCATCGATTTACTTCGTTTCAAAAGAAGCAGAGTTACACCAATGATGATGAATGCAAAAGCATAGTCTCCCAGTTTGAAAGCGATTAATTGAGCCGTAACCGTAGTACCTATATTGGCACCCATTATCACGCCCACTGCTTGATTGAGGGACATGATACCGGCATTAACTAAGCCTATCAACATCACCGAAGTTGCAGAGCTGCTTTGGATTATTCCCGTCACAGCAATACCTACAAACACACCTCGCAGAGGAGTATTCGTCAGTTTCTTCAATATCCGCCGCATCTCGTTTCCGGCAACGGCTTGCAGGTTATCACTCATCTTCGTCATTCCAAAGAGGAACAACGCCAAACTCCCGAAGAAATTGAGAATGTCAATAAAGTTCATACCAAATCCTATGTCTTTAATGATACACTTAGGCTAAATGAACCGATAATTCGTCAAGCTGAATTGTACCGATTTCGTTAGTGTTAAGAAATATTGTTTTTAGCAAGTCAGTGATTAGGAGGATTACTTACAATCACTCTTCTTACCAGGATATCGCTTGAATCTGATTTGATAAAGGCATACAGATCGAACTTCATCCGATCTGTCTTTGATAATCTCATGAGTGACGTCATTGAGTAAATTAAGGTAAAGATTCTTAGTGATACTTGTGGCATCCTCGGATTTGTAGCTTGTTGATACAGGCCTCTATTTCATCGATTAGGGCATTACCGGCAGCTCCCTGGCAGAATGGACAAGCATGGACATCGGCACGGGAATCTATATATAGATATCTGTCGCCGGCCCCAAAACAGCCATGCAATCTTTGGTGGTAAACTGTATAATCGATGATAGGCATATGCCAATAGCCGGGAGAATTGATGGTCTCCAGATAGAATTTATGTAATATATCCAAATGGGCGGTATCCAATTCCACGGATAGACCTGTGTAATGCCCCACCTGTCGTGGCTCCAATATCCGTACAATATCCACACCCATTTCATGGGCTAACCGATAGTATTTTTCCAAATTGTCTTTTGAGACAAAATCACGGCTTGCACACAGCGAAAGTGCTACCGCCAAGCCTGCTTGCTTGGCATTTCCAATGGCTTCTAATGCAGAGGAAAAAGACTTTTCATGATTTCGGAATTGATTGTGCAGATCTTCAGACCAGTGATCCAAACTAATGACCACACCGCTTAGCCCCGCCTTCTTCAATGCTCTTGCTTTGGGAAGGCTCAAGCCGAAACCGGATGTTAACACCCACAATTCTGTCTCGGCCCGTGTAGCAGTGATTAACTGGATCAGAGCATCAAAGCGGACAAGTGGTTCTCCCCCGCTGAACTGAATGTTTGATACACCGTAATTCTGTACTTTCTGCAATATATGAAGTAGTTCCTCTGTACTCAGGATATCTTGGGCGGAGAGATTGTTCCATTCATAACAGTGTTCGCACTCCAGTGGACACCGATTGGTGATGGAGAAGATCATAGTCTGGAGCTGCGTGGACTTTTGGTGAGCCTTGATACGGTGCAACTCATTGCTGATAAAATGATTGAAGGCAGGAGAAGGCCACGCTGCTGCTGAAATAGACCAGTAGTACTTGGTCCCCACTCTTGCCAGTTTGGCAATTCTGGAATTACCCTGGATGCTTGCTCTAAGGCACATCAGTTTTCTGAGAGTCTGAATGGCACTCACAGGATTGCGATAAACTCGTAAGGCTATAGTTAAAATGTTTAGCCTCAAGAGGGCTCGAATACTATACTCATAGACAAGCTGGCTAAAGCTGAGATGTCTTCTCATTTGCCTGCCAGTTTTAGTTTTTGCAGATACAATTCCCGAGAGAATTGACCCATCTTACCGGGCTGCCGGAAGCTTTCCAGATACTTCACATCAGGATTGCCGGAAGGCTTACGGAGCACTTCGTAGTGACCCCGGCTATGCAGGAACACCGTTCTCTCACAATCCTGATGAAGTGCCGGAACTGCAAAGTTCAAGACGGCATAGTTACCGATCTGGGGCATAGTAAAGTACTTTTTGTCGGAGACTTTCAAAATCCCGCTTAGGTCCTTTGCATCATGACTAACGGCTTTTGAGATAGGAACAGCTTCTTGATAAACCGGTGAACGGGAACCAACGCCCAGTGCCACGTAATCCGTTTCCCAAAATAAGTACCCGGATTCCAGCTTGATTTCGATCTGGTCCGAGCCCACATTACTGATATCGATTGGCATCACCATATCTTTGTCCGCCATTGGTCCTACTACATAATAGTAATCCACGAATTTCCACTCTCCATGCTCACGTAGAAACACCGATAGTGGGATATCTTGTTCCAATGCCCAGTTTGGTTGTATTTGATTCTTAGAAGTCTTTTGATTTTTGAACCACTTGGCATATTTACTGCCGAACATATTGAAGAACTGCCCCATCGTATAGTCTAGCCAAAAGGAGTTCTTGCCACGAAACACCAAGAGGGCTTCATCCTCTTCGTTTGGTCGATCAAATGTCAAATACATCTCATCACTGGCTTTCGCATGATTATTCGAACCTCCCAGATAGCGCAGGCTGTCCCGGCTGCTGATCAGATCCAAGATGTTGTTTGCATCTGCATCATGTGCCAATATCGGAGCTTGCAGGGCTTGATAACTGTGACATTTTCCGTATTTGTCTATCAGGACGTTCGTCCCCACCGAATGATCAACCACAAGTAACTCGGTCATATTTGTATGCTGAATCTCTTGAACTTCATTGGTCATTTTCAGTTGATAACTGGCATTTACTGGCTTCAGGCCTGGAAGCGGTAGATAATCATCCCTTTCCAATCCCGGTAATATAGCTCCACTATAAATCTCCCCGATAAAATCGTAAGTACTACCATTAAAGCTATAGATAAAGGGACATGATTCTTTGGTTGCCAGGAATATCACCAAGATGACAGCGGCAACTGCTGTGGCAGAAAGAAAAGTGTAAACAATCGTCTTCCCTACGCTGCTGTCATAGACTTCCAATTTAAGTATTTTGTCTGTTGTAATGGCAAGTTTGCAGGGCAGTGAATCGGGATAAACAACTGAACTATCCAGATACAGATTTGCCATGAAGCCATTGTTCCTCTGAGCTTTCGGTGTTGGTTTCTGATAGACAGTCCCGCTGAGGGTGTTGCCGGCGAATGACATATCTTTCATATAGAGGTCGCTTTCCGTACTTCCCGGCCAGATCAGATGCGCATCACGTCTGTAATAATTACTACGCCGATTGACCTCGACTGTGCGTGGTTTGTAGGAAACACAGGAAGTGAGTATAAACCCAATCAATAATACCGATATCAAACCCAGCGTCGTTTTGTTGCAAAACATATTATTCTCTCCAGCGTTACAAATACTTAAAATGAACACTCACCTTACATTAGCATGTCACCCTAAACGCGACTGTAAGATAGGTAGATTAAAATCTATCCAAGGCTTTGATCAACAACATGTTTACAAAACCCCCATTTTAAAAGAAATTTGATCATATCTGTTTTGTCAAGGCATTTTTGGGGCTCCGCTCCGGAAGATGCCAGTTATCCCCAAGCCCATCTCGGAAACTCGCAGTTGCGTAGCTCCCCTCTCACGTTCTGGGTGTCTGGGTTTCATTCTCCCCTCGCCCATTTTGGGAGAGGGGCTGGGGGTGAGGGTGTCTTGACTACTCCCAAACTTGATTTGGGAGCCCGAGTCACTATTTTCATGCTTAAGTACATCTAAAGTAATCTTTTATAAAGAACTAAATCCCGGCCTTCACCGGGAAGTCGTGTTATTTTTTGGTATGGGGAACAGTATGGGGAGAAATGGGAATATTTATATTTAGGTTATAGATATACCTCCTAATTCAGTGGCACATCCCTCGTGATTCGCAAGTCTGACGAGGGAGTCACGAGGGAAGCACCTCGGATTTGAGCAAGGGACCTACTGCAAATTTCCGGAAAGCGATTCCTCTTGACTGTTAACTCATATCCTCTGGAAAGTGTCACAAATATAATCACATCTCGGCATCAGAACTCGCCTAACAGTGAAGTTTGAGAATTGCCCTCAGGAGAGCGAATGAAAAAATGCTTATTGTTCTTAGTAATTGTCATTGTTGCTGTGCAAGCCTTTGGATTAGTAGCGTATAGTGGAATGAATGACCGTAATCATCCCGAATTGAAATGGAAAAGCCTCACGACCACAAACTGCCAGATTATCTACCATGACCCTCTCCTGGCAGAAGCAACTGAAACGGCACAGATAGCTCAGAACACCTTTGATGCGCTCTGCAAAAGCTATGAGATAGAGCCCAAGACCAAGTGCATTATTTATGTCTCTGATCAGGATAACATCCCCAATGGGGCGACAGTTTTCAATTATTACATATTTATCTGGGTCAATCAGAATGATTTCACTACGATGTTTACCGGTAACGACAAATGGATACGCAAAGTAGTTGCCCACGAGATGTCGCATTGGTTTGTTAGTACTTCAATTCGAGATTGGATGTCTCCGATCTTCCCCGTATCGAGCTTGTCCTTCCCACATTCATTAAATGAGGGTTACGCTCAATTCTTTAGTGGCGAGCCCTGGGGTTATAACCGGGGTGACCGCTTTTTGAAGGCTTCGATATTGTCCCAAACCGCAGATACCACATCTCCTATGTATGAGGGTGGATTGCTTTATGGAGCAGGCTTTTCGATGGTTCGCTATATCGACCAAGTGTATGGCGAGAAAAGTTTGGCGAAACTGTTAAACTATCGTTCCAAAGCCAAGATGTACGATTTTAAGGAAGCCTTTGAAGATGTTTTTCACAAATCCTACAAGGATTTTACAGAAGAGTGGAGACGCTACGTCGCAACATATTATTATGGAGAAGTCTATAATGCCAAAGCAGCGGATTCTGATACAACATCCATCGGCAACATCAACGATTTTACCAAACTAAAAACCGAATACTGCGATCTGTCAAAGCTGGATTGGAAAAAAGATAATCTACTATTATTGGGGCGTAAAACCAAAGCGCAGAAATATTATGACCTGGTCTTGGCAAAAGTACTGACTGATAGCTTGAGTAGCAATAAGCTCAAGTTGGAGAACCCGCGCAAGATAGTGAAGTATGGTAGTATGACATCCATCTCCTTGAGTGATAATGGCAAATGGATAGCATACTGTGCATATTCACGCCACAATAAAGGAAGAATGGCTCCCAGAGTGTTTAAGTATGATGTTGCCTCCCGAAAGCTGAAGTCCTTTGGAGAGGGGAACCTAGCAGCAATTGACAGCTTGGGTGGCATTTATTATCAGGCCTTGGGGAAATCCACCAACGACATCTACTACATAAAACCGGACCTCTCAATCTTCAAGTGGCTTAGTCTGAATTCTGATGATCAAATCAGCAATATCAAGCTCTCTCCTGATAACAGTAAACTGGCAGTAACAGTGTTTGACCACTCCAAAGAGTTTCATATCTTCATCTTGGATACGGCAAGTGCCTCAATAATGCATACTATTACTCTGCAAAATATGCCACAATCCATTTTGTGGAGCACTGATCTGGACTTGATCTATACTGTGGAAAATGCCGTTGATTTTAGCCTTGATATCTTTCAACGGAATCTGGATAGCGGAGTGGATCTGAAGTTTTCAGACAATGCTTACAATGCAATTCCCTTGAGATACATCGATGATAAATTGATAGGCATGGCAGAATTCAAAAGAGGCGGAGCGATCTTGGGCTATTTTAAACCGGAGATCAAAGCTACCGAGCCAATGACTTTTTCTGAGAACTACTACAATAAATGGATCATGGCACAGCCTCAATATACCATTTCCAATGATCTTGATAGTGTACTGGTATCTCAACCTGTTCGGTACAACTCTTTGCGTGCCATCAAATGGAGAGGAGGACTGGCTATTCCGACTTACAACTCTGTAATTGGTGGGTTTGTGGTTTCCGAAGCTCTGGGCAAGCATGTACTGGGTGGAGCTGCTTATCTCCCCTACAGCTCTCGGGACAAGGCTTGGTGGACATTTATGTATTTGAATCAATGCTATGACCCTGCCATCTCGGTGATCTATGCGCGCTATCAGTGGCTTTCCGGCTTGAAAGAAGACAAGCTTTACTATCAAGACATCGATGAAGTGGCTGTTTCTGCAGATTTCCCAATCACCATCAACCGACCTTTCACCTTTGCAAAGTTTAACATAGGCTGGAAATATGACGAATTCCACAATGTGAACGCCAATCCCATTTTTAAAAGCAAGAACTTTTCCTCCTTTGTGTCGAGCCTCGGATACGGCTACAACCTTCCCTGGGAAAACTCTGTGCTACATCCCGTGTGTGCTTTCAATCTGGATTATTCTTTGCAAGCTGCCACAGATAAGCTCGCCATGAACATGGATTTTGATCAGCATACATTCAAAGCAGGATTGGTCTTTGCACCACTCTTGCATTCTGTGAAGAGTGAGCAATTACGTACGATAGCCTTTGAAAATCGTAGCACCTATGAGTTTGTGAATGGAGATCAAATCGATCAGCTGCTCCCGGGAACAGATCATTATGCCATCCTCCAAGCCAACAATAAACCTGCGTTCCGGCGCTATTATCTACGTGGGTATGAGGATGACCATCTGTGTAAAAAGATTCTGAATGTGCAGAACCAAATCAATGTCAAACTGACTGATGACCTGAAGTTTGGACTGGGTTGGGATGACAATATCGTATCCACAGGTTATGCCGGAGTTTCCTTGTGGCATGATTATACTGTCCTAAAAGATGTCTTGGCTGAAGCAAATGACCAATACACTTATCAGGCAAGTGGATTTGAAGTGAAAGTAGAGACTTCGATTTTGGGGATCGAAACTGTACTAAAATATGGAATTGCCTATGACAAGAAGTTCGAGAAGCTCGCAGACTATTTCCTGATAGATATACCTTTACTGAGTTCATTTAACGGCTTAATGGGAGTATATGCACGACGAGAGATACAAGATTAGATTTCACTGCTTGCCTACATAGTTTTATCCGCTCAACAAAAAAGAGCTTAGCCATTACAGCTAAGCTCTTTAATTTATTAGTGTCTGTTGGTTTATACTTCTGGTTTCATTTGGGGAAAGAGGATCACTTCTTTGATCGAGTCATTCTCGGTAAGCAGCATCACAAGTCTATCGATCCCGATACCCTGTCCGCCCATTGGTGGCATGCCATATTCGAGCGCTTCCAGGAAGTCTTCATCGACCACATTAGCTTCTACATCGCCCATTTCTCGCAGCTTTGCCTGAGCTTCCAGGCGATCTCTTTGATCAAAGGGATCATTCAGTTCGCTGAATGCATTGGCAAATTCGTTCCCGGCTATGAACAGCTCGAAGCGATCTGCAAATTGGGGATTACCTGGTAAGGACTTGGCCAGAGGAGAAATCTCCTTGGGGAAATCGCAAACAAAGGTAGGCTGGATCAATTTGCTTTCCACATAATGCTCGAACAAGAGTGCGATCAATCTACCTATCCCACTTCCGGGTGGTATCTCGATCTTGTGTTCATTGCAAAATGCTGCTGCCCGTTCAAAATCCATATCCGACGCATCGTAACCACTATGCTCTGTCACCAAATCTAGCATTGAAACTCGTCTCCAAGGTCCCGTCAGATTTACTTGATGCCCCTGGTAGGCGTATATATCTTTGCCGATCACATTTGTGGCGAGGTCTTTGAACAGCCTTTCCGCGATGTCCATCATTCCGTTCAAGTCTGAAAACGCATGGTAGAACTCCATGAGCGTAAACTCCGGATTGTGCGTTCTATCCATTCCTTCATTACGGAAGTTCTTGCCAATTTCATAAACACGTTCAAAGCCACCGACGATTAAGCGTTTGAGGTAGAGTTCTGTGGCAATCCTCAAATACAGGTCCATATCCAGTGTATTGTGATGTGTGGTAAATGGTCTGGCATTAGCTCCGCCATAAAGAGGCTGGAGGATGGGTGTTTCGACTTCCATATAACCCTCTGCATCCATAAAACTGCGGATAGCAGAGATTATACGGGAACGCATTTCAAACACTCTTCTGTGCTCGGGATTGAGCAAGAGGTCCAGATAGCGTTTCCGATAGCGGAGTTCGATGTCTGCAAATTCGTCGTAACGAACAGTCTTGCCATCGATCACCTTTTCTTTCACAGCCGGCAAAGGACGGATGTTTTTACCCAGTAAGGTAACCACATCTGCTTTGATGGAGTACTGCCCGGCTTGAGTAAGGAACATAGAGCCCGAGACTTGGACAAAATCTCCGGCATCACAAAGCTTAAACAATTCGTAGTTGTCTTCACCGACGATATCTCTTTGGACATAGATCTGAACTTTTCCGCTCTGATCTTCCAGATTTCCAAAGCCGATCTTGCCTTGGCGGCGCATTGCGACCAAGCGACCACATAGAGTAACCACAGTTTCCTGATCAATCCAGTTTTGCTGGTCTTGCAGTACTGCAGATATTATGTGAGTACGTTCGGATGTAATAGGAAAAGGCTCTATTGAAAGAGCCTTTATCTTTTCAAGCTTTTCTTTACGTAGCTTGACAAACTGATTTATGTTTTGTTGCATTTTCTATAAGTCTTTGAACGGATTATCTTCGTCCACTTCCTTCTGATTGGCATATTTACGCCATTCTTCATCGGAACGGCCTCTGCCGCCTCCACTGCCGCCGCTTCTGCGTCCACGGTCACCGGTGTTTCCGCGAGAGTCACGAGAATCACGGGGGTCATTGTTAAATTCCCGGCGTGGTTCACGAGGCCTTTCTTCGCGTTGTTTCAGTTCCAATGCTTCTTCTTCTGTACGATCGGAATAATCCAGAGTAATTCTGCGATTGTCTTTATCGATGGCAGAGATTACCATGGAAACCTGATCGTTAGCTTTGAAAGCATCGTCTTTACGAATGCGTGAACGAGGCAGTAAACCTGTCACTCCGTCGCTGATAGAAATGAACACACCAAAATTGGTGGAGCTTTCTACGATACCTTCGACTATTTGGCTGACTTTGATGATTTCATCTATCTTGTCCCAAGGATCTTCTTGCAAAGCTTTCAAAGATAAGGAGATCTTCTGGGTATCGGTATCGATCCGCAGAATCTGTACTTGTACAAAATCACCTTCTTTGAGGATTTCTTTGGGATGGCCGACATTACGGTTTCTGGACATCTCGGAAACAGGAATCAAACCTTCTACACCCGGTTTAATCTCTGCAAATGCACCGAAATTGTGCAGGCGTAAGACGCGGCAATTTACGATATCATTTTCTTTGATCTCACTCATGGCTTGCACAAAAGGATTCTCTTGCAAAGCCTTCATGGACAGAGATATCTTCTCGCCTTTGATATCCAGTATTTTTACTTCGATATCTTGGCCGATCTGTAAAACATCTTGAGGTTTGACAGTGTGTAACCAAGAAATCTCGGATACGTGCATCAAGCCTTCTACGCCACCTAAATCTACGAATGCACCGAAAGTAGTCATGCGCATTACCTTACCGGCTTGCACAGCACCTACTTTGAGGTTTTCCATAGCTTTCGAGCGTTGTTCATCATATACTTGTTCTTCCAAAATGCGGTGCGATACAACGATGCGCCGACAGTTTTCCGAGCATTCAATGACCAGGAAGTCCATTGTTTTACCGATAAAGGCACTATTATCTTCACTGAAACGCATAGCGATCTGTGAAAGCGGACAAAAAGCTCTGGCACCCAATACATCAACGTTGAAACCACCCTTGGTCAAAGTATGAATTTTACCTTGAATCGGGATCTTTCTTTCGTAGGCATCCATGATAGACGCTTTATCGACATATTGTTTGGTGAGGCTTCTACCGATAACGTAACCCTGATCGTTTTTATCGACGACAAAACCCTTGAGGGTATCGCCAACTTTCAAATTCAGAATTCCTTTTTCATCGGAATATTCGTTAATCTCGGCATAGGCATCGAACTTACCACCCAGTTCTACGAAGATATAACTCTCGTCGATCTTGGATATGGCAGCTTCAATTACATCGCCTTTGTTGATTTCTGCAGTTTGCTGGAAAGATTCTTCGAGCATTCGAAGATAATCTTCCTTTAATTCTTTGATAGCAAGTTTGCTATTTTGTTCTCGCACTTTGTCAGACATAAGTAACTCCTAACGACATTTAGAAATGCCATACTTTTTTAAGTGCTGATTTTGTAAAGGTTTTTATCGTCTCAATGTATCCAGACCCTTGTAGGATTACACGGGAGCTTTGGGGTCCAACCCATAATATCAAGGGATTTCAGGATATGATATTGGCTTCTGAGTTTTCTCCATTGTGGCATTTACGAGTTTGAGGTCTTCAGCTGAGATATTGGATAATGCAATGAATCTCATCCATCTTGATAATATATACTATAATTATACCATGCACAAGAACCATTTCCATATTCAAATTAAATTTGTCTTGACTACTCTACAATACCGAAATTTTCTATCGCTCAAGGGATGTTTATATGAAAGATAGCATAGCACAGGGAAAACGCCGAGTTCAAGCCGTCATCGAACAAAGTTCAGATGTTAACAAAATGGATCGATCCCAAATCGAGACATATATCACAAACGCTCAATCAGTTTTAGCTCAGCATGAGGACTTGATTGATGCTCCTGAAAAACTCAAGCTACATCTAGGGATTGGAGATGCCAGTACCAAGATAGGAGCCTTTGAGCAAGCAGAGAAGGCTTATCAAACTGCCCTGACGCTTTGTCCCATTGTCACAGACCCTACCTATAAAGTCAAAGCCGTAAATGGCATTTGCATCCTCTTCGCTATCCATTCAAACTACCTCAAGGCCATTGAAGGCTGGCAAAACCTACTGAATGAGATTGATGATCTCAAAACACGTGCCGATATATATAACAACCTGGGGATTGCCTTTTCCATGACTGACAAACATCAAGAAGCGCTGGACTGCCAATATCAATGCCTCAAAATCGATGATGAATTAGATCGTGAGACAGAGATGGCTACTGATTATTTCAATTTGGCAAGCTCTTACATGAAGCTAAAACAATTCGATACTTCCCTGGAGCTTTACAATAAAGCTGTTGAGAGCTTTATCAAATCCGATAATCAAAGGTATTTGTCATTTGCCTACAGCAATTTGAGCATGGTGCTTTGTGACATGGGTGATTATGAAAGGGCAATTGACTTTGCAAACCGTTCTCTGGAGCTGAAACAGAAGTTCTCAAACGAGCTTGAAATCGCAAATACCTATGCCAATATTGGCAGTATTTACAACAGTCAAAAGCAATATGACCTGGCATTGGAATTTTATCAAAAAGCTCAAGAAATCTTCATTATTGGCGAGGATAAGATAGCACTTTCTGGCTTGTATATTAAATTTGCATGGCTACATTATAACACAACCGACAGCAAACTGGCAATTGAATACGGAATCAAAAGCTACGATCTTTCCCAAGAGATCAATTCCCTACATATCATTCAAGAATCAGCAAAATTCTTGAGTACGGTGTATGCAGATCAGCAGCAGTTTGAGCTAGCATTCAAGTATCTTCACATATACTCTGAAACTTTTAAAAAGATCTTTGCAGACAACCCCAAAATCATGATAGCTCGTTCCGAAGCAGATTTCTATCGCAAAAAGACTGAAGAACAAGCCGAAATCTATCGCCAAAAGAATATTGAGCTTACCGAGATGAACCGTGTGATCGCCGATCAATCGAGATTGCTCTATATCGCAAATAAGGACCTGGAAAGCACAAATGCTCTGATGCGCAAACTCTTCTCCATCATTGGTCATGATATCCGTGGTCCCGTGCTAACTGCGGTCCAGGCACTCAATCTCATCAAAACTAACGTCATGAGTACAGAGGAATCGGAAAGCTTGCTCATCGATATAGCACTTTCGCTCAGTAACACCGGTAATCTCCTAGGAGACTTGCTGTCTTGGAGCAACGTCAAACAACAGGCTCTGGAAACTAACCTCACTGTCCTGAATATCGTTTCAATAATTTCGGATTGCCTGTCTATGTACCGCAGTTCTGCCCAGCTCAAGTTTTTAGATCTTTCATACCAAGGTAATCCCGAAGTATTCGCCATGACAAACAAAAACTGCCTCCATACCATTGTGAGAAATCTGGTTCACAATGCGATCAAATTTACTCCCGAGCACGGTGCAATAATTGTCAAAACTCGCGCCACTAAAACCAAAATCATGATCGAGGTCATTGATACGGGGATCGGGTTGGCTCCTCTTACAATCAAACAGTTGCTTTCCGGAACTGCCCAATCCATGCACGGCACCAATACCGAAAGTGGAACCGGCTTTGGCATCGGACTATGTCTCACATACATTAAACAGATTCATGGTAAACTGTCGATCAAATCTGTCCTCAAACAGGGCTCGACCTTTACCATCACTCTCCCCAAGGTTTAGCTGATTGGAACAGTTAACTGATATCTTAAAGCTGATGAAAGTAGGATAAGCCACAGGGAGTTCATGCCGAATGTGATTGCTTCAGGTATGGTTCTTCATGTCGGACTGGACCACAACTTCTATCACGAACCATCTTTTAGCAGCGTCTGCGTGCTGCTCCACAAGGACATATCGCCTGTTATTCCTTTAATCTCACTCTGGTGATTTCGAGATACTTGCCTTGCGCTTCGCAGGCTCCCACGAGGGAACCACGAGGGGATCACCTCGGATTCAAGTAAGGGGAATCAAGCCGCTTGTCAGGGCTGTAATGAGCCTCAATTTAACGAAAGTTGTGAGTTGCGGTTACTTTTGCTATGGCTATAAAGCCGGAGCTAATTTGTTTGTAATTGATCGCTTGCAGTACCAAGCGGTCCGGATACACCAATCCCCCACCCCACAGCTGGGATTTGATTGAGTGCTGCAAAGCGCTACCATCGATCTGCTCCCGAATAGTATGAAGCTCGTTGTGAGAATAGTAATCAAGGTCTATCAGGTAGAGCTGTGGCGAGTACAGGGTTGTCCATTCAAAGGTGTAGTTACTATCTCCAAAAAATGGGAAGACGCCTTCGACACTGCTGGGAATCGACAAAACTCCACTGATTGTTTTACCATCATAGACCAGTACAAAAGACACTGTGGAACCTGAAGTGATATAACCCAACTGAAAATAAGACACCCATGCCGAGTCCTCATCACTGTATGCAGAAGTCCCCAATGCACTTACTTCATCATTAATGATGAGGCTTCTGGTGCCGGGATTGGTGGCAGTGATCAGTTTCACGCTGGCCTGACGCCCGGATACATCTACTTCCATAATCGCATCAAAAGAGGTTTCCCAGCCATCAATACTAAAATCCGGCATGGTGGGACTATTGGATTTTGAACATGACAGCATGCCGATAGTTACAATCAACAATATGGTGATTCTGAGCACACCTATCGAGCCGGACACTATTTCATCAAAGCTGAGCAGTTTTCTCCAAGATTTCGTTGTCATGTTCACATCCTATTACATTAGTAGAGTGGAGCATGGATTAAGATGGTCACAGGTGTCAAGTTTATTTTGCTCCGGCTTTGAGTCAATTCGCTCACACACTGCATCATAATCCGGGATACCCGATTGTCATTGACAGTATATTGACTTATAAATATAATGAATTTCTCAAAATATTAGATTCGAGGTTTACAAAATGGTGAAAACAATACCGGTGATTCAAGATGTAATAAACTCCATGAAAAAGATAAATATTGGCGAACTGGTCCTCAACATCCCTATAATTCAGGGTGGAATGGGAATCGGTGTCTCCATGTCCGGATTAGCTGCAGCTGTGGCAAACGAAGGCGGAGTGGGAACTATCTCCGGCGTGGCTCCGGGTTTCAGAGAGCCGGATTTTCTGACCAACTTTCGGGAAGCAAACATGCGGGGATTGGCCAAAGAGATCCAAAAGGCACGCGAGCTCACAAAGGGCATCCTGGCCGTCAATATCATGGTTGCACTCACGAACTTTGCAGATATGGTACAAACAGCAATCAAGGAAAAGATAGATGTGATCATCTCCGGAGCCGGTTTAGCGCTCAATCTTCCGGAATATCGCCCTGCAGACAGCAAGACCAAGCTGGTGCCGATTGTGTCTACCGATCGTGCCCTGAACATTATCATCCGTAAATGGCTCAAAGCTTATAACTGCCTTCCGGATGCTGTAGTGCTCGAAAGCCCATACAGCGGTGGACATCAAGGCGTAAAGATGGACGAGGTCGGGAAGGATGAATTCAATCTGGATCAGCAGCTTCCCAAAGTGCTGGCATTGCTGGAAGGTTATGAAAAGCAATATGACAAGAAAATCCCGGTATTCGTGGCAGGTGGTGTACAAACCGGTGCAGACATCCGTAAATATGTAGAGATGGGTGCTGCCGGTGCTCAGATTGGTACGCGCTTTATTACTACAGATGAATGTGATGCCAGCCTGGAATTCAAAAACCAATATCTTGCTGCCCAAAAGCCGGAAGATATCGTAGTAATCCCCAGTCCTGTGGGTTTACCGCTCCGCGTGATTAAGACAAAATTTGTAGAAGACATCATGAATGGTGTCCAGAAACCGATTGGATGCTACTATAAATGTTTGCATACATGTGACTACCACAATGTTTCATTTTGTATCGCCAGTGCCTTGATCAACGCCCAATCTGGCAAAATCGATGAGGGTGTGTGTTGTAGCGGTGTAAACGGATATCTCAATAACGAAATCTTGAGTGTACACGATTTGATGAATCAGATGCAGCAGGAGTATCAGCTCGGCATAAATGCTTGACGGAAACTGAACGCTAAAATCTGATGATATACACGATACGAAACGGTGTGTTTCGTGTCTGAAATGAACTATCAAAAGGAGTCCTTATGCTTCCCGGTGGTAAAAACATGAAAGACCTGATGAAACAGGCACAACGCATGCAGCAAGAGATGATGAAATCTCAGGAAGATCTTGAAAATCAGATATTTGAAGCCTCTTCCGGTGGCGGCATGGTTAAAGTTCAAATGAATGGTAAATACGAAGTTAAAAGTATCAAAATAGATCCTCAAGCCGTGGATCCTGAAGATGTGGAAATGCTGGAAGACTTGATCCTGGCAGCATTGCAAGAAGTTCAGGAACGCGTTGCTACTACTTCTTCCGACGCCATGAGTAAGCTCACCGGCGGAATGAAGATACCCGGATTGTTCTAATAAATGATTTTGTCCGTCCAATTTGAGCGTCTGGTTCAAGTCTTGAGCCGCTTTCCCGGAATTGGGAAAAAGACGGCTCAACGCCTTGCTTGGCATCTGATCTCGTCCGATAAACGCTATGCCACGGAACTGGCAGAGACGATTCAGCAAGCTGTAGATGCTTTCTGTACATGCGGAAAGTGCTATATGCTGGCGGAAACTGATCCCTGTCCGATCTGTGACTCTGCAGAGCGGGATACGACTCAGCTGTGTGTGGTGGAAAGTTCTGCCGATGTGTTTCTAGTAGAGAACATGAATGAATTCAAGGGCAAGTATTTTGTCTTGGGTCACTTGCTCTCCCCCATTGATGGCTTTGGTCCGGAGCAAATCCGGGCTTCAGAGCTTGTGAAACTGATCATAGATTTGCAACCTCAGGAAGTGGTTTTGGCATTGAAACCCTCGGCCGAGGGCGAGGCCACCATCCACTTTATCTCCGAAATATTAGCTGGCAAGGCGGTCAAGATCACCCGTCTCTCCACAGGAATACCCTTTGGCGGAGATCTGGAATATACCAGTTCCTTGACCTTAACAAATGCGTGGAAACGCCGCTATTCGGTGCAATAATGTTTACTGGAATTATCGAAGCAACCAAGCCCGTACTGAGTATCGGTAGCTCTCAGAACAAAACTATCGTTACAATGGAAAGGCCATCTGCATTTGATGACCTCAGCTATGGCTCCAGCATTGCATGCAATGGGATTTGCTTGACTGTCCTCAAGTTCGACAGCAAGACTTTTAGTGTAGAAGTAATGAACGAAACCAAAGCAAAGACCAATGCGGGGTATTGGAAAGCAGGGGCTCTGATCAATCTGGAACGAGCACTCAAAGTGGGTTCACGCCTCGATGGGCATTGGGTGCAAGGACACATTGATACCACGACAAAGCTGCTGAAAAGAGAGATTCTCTCCGGCACAACGTATCTCTGGTTCGGGCTTCCAGATGCAGACAGGAAACTGGTCGTGGCTCAAGGTTCGATCGCTATCAATGGCATCAGCTTGACAATTGCCGGTATTCGATCCGACAGTTTTTCCGTTGCATTGATCGGACATACTGAGTCCAATACAAACTTAGACGCTCTGGACAGCCAATCAACCATCAATATCGAATATGATGTGTTGGGCAAATATATCCTGAATATGCAGCAAGCAAAGGACCCCAAGATCAGTGAGAAATGGCTATATGAACAAGGTTTTTAGATTACTTATCATCGGTGTCGCTTGCGTATCAATCTATGCATGTGGCAGCAAAAAGGCCCCTACGGGTGGTCCTGTTGATACGGCTAAGCCTACAATCCTCTCTTCTCTGCCGGAAGAGTATGGAGACATCTCCGGAGGCAAGATCGAGCTGATCTTTTCCAAACCTCTGGATAAGGCTTCAATTACACAGGGAATCTATATCTATCCGCCCATTGATGCCAAGAAAATCACCTACGCTCCCAATACCATTACCATCCGTATTCTGGAAAAACTACAGGATAATACAAACTACTATGTCACTCTCACCTCCAGAATCAAGGATACTCACGACAATGCCCTCGAATCCAATCAGACTATCATCTATAGAAACGGAAAGCTGAGTGAGCGACGCATCTCAGGAAACCTGATTTATGAGCAAGCCCGAGACAATGGGAAACCTATCAATCTCAGCTTGCTTTCTGCTGATTCACTGATCATACTTAGCAAAGTGCTGACCGGCAATACATACACCGTAGAAGCCTTGAATCCCGGAATACACATTTTGAAAGCATACATCGACCTTAATAGCAACGGACGTTATGACTTCTCCAAGGAACCTTATTTTGAGGGTAAATCCGGTGAGCGGGAAATCAGCACACTTGATCTCAATCTGGCTTATGCAGATTCCACAAAGCCGACTATTAGGGGCGTAAAAGCCATCTCTAATAGGGAACTCGAGATCGACTTTTCTGAGGAACTTTCCGGCTACGAGCGGTTCAATATTATTCGTAATAGTGACCAGCGATTGCTTCCTACCAAGATCGTCAATTTTGAAGGTGATCGTTTGTTTGTGTTGACGGAGGAGGCAGATACCTCCAGATATACTATCCATCTGGATAACGCCACAGATCTGAAAGGCAATGCCAGTAAAGTGATCCGTTACCCATTTAACGGAACATCCAGAGCGGATGAGACTGCACCCACCGTGACTTATACAAATCCCCGGCGAGGAACATCGGTAAATAGCCTGAGACCCGAGATTGAAGTGCACTTTTCCGAGATCATTCCCGCCGCCAACTTCCGATATTCTTTACAAGCAGCAGACAGCAAAGAGGATATCTCCTTGGAATTGATTCAAAAAGATAGGCGGATATACAAGCTAAAGCCCAAGAAAGACTTGCAGAACTATAAGACATATTACTTGGTGATTAAAGCTGATACTGCGGATATTTCCGGCAACAAACTGGAAACAGATTTCAGTCTGGAGTTTTTGCCCTTGTATCGCCACTAATCTACCTTCAGCCTACTCCTTTAACATATCTTTCATTCATTTTTAAACGTTAAATCCATCACACGCACTTTCCTAGTTTAGTGCGTATACAAAAATAGCCTCTGCAACATTAATTGTGCAAAGGCTTATTTAAAGTGATGGTCGGGATGACTGGATTTGAACCAGCGACCACTTGAACCCCATTCAAGTACGCTACCCGGGCTGCGCTACATCCCGACCTTATGAAGATACCTTAAAATTCAGACTGCATTTCTTGACAAGTAAAATTTGTAATTGACACCCACAAGGCTGCCCCAAATTATCACAACATTGACGACCATATGCTACCTAAATTATGGTCAACCCCATGTTTGGTCAGCATAACTAACAGTAAATAGGAAAGATGAGATAGCATGAGCTTAATCCAAGTGAACAGTGTATCGATAGAATTTGGCGGGAATTACATCCTCAGAGATATTTCCTGCACAGTGGCAAAGAACAGCAGAATTGGCATGATAGGCCCAAACGGATGTGGAAAATCTACCTTGATCAAGATCATCTTGAGCATGTTGACACCCACAGAGGGTACAATCGCGATTGCCAAGCGCTGTGAAATTGCCTATTTGCCCCAAAACATGAAGCTCGATCCCGGCTTGATTATGATAGATTACATCAAGGATGCCAGGAAAGATATCAAAGGTATCTGGGACGCCATCGATCGCCTCTCTTCAGCTCTGCATCAAAAGCACGAAGAGGAGACAGAGAAAAAGCTCGCCATCGCCATCGAACAGTTTCATGCTATTGGCGGTTATGAATTTGAGAACGAAGTGAAGTTTGTTCTTACCTCCCTGAACTTTCCGCCGGATACTTGGGAGAAACGAATCGGTGACTTCAGTGGTGGAGAACAGACCCGGATCTGCCTGGCTGCCATTCTGTTAAAACCCTTTGACGTACTGATCCTGGACGAGCCCACCAATCATCTGGATGTGTCCATGATCAGTTGGCTGGAAAAGTACTTGAACAAGCTGGATCGTCCCTATTTAATAGTCTCTCACGATCGCGTATTTCTCGACAACACCGTGACCACCATCTACAATCTGGATGGCGGTACACTGGCAATCACCAAAGGTAACTTCAGTTCCTATAAAGCAGCCGAAGAAATATCACTAATGTCGCAGGAACGCATGTACGAACGGCATCAAAAGTGGATCGAAGAGACCAAGGACTTTATCGCCCGCAATATAGGCAGTCAGAAAACCATTCAAGCCAGATCCCGGCAGAAGATGCTCGATAAAACGGAGATAATCAAGAAACCCAAGAATCACCGTATGTTAAATCTCAACATCCAGAACGTCGATCGCAGCGGCAATGATGTGTTTGTACTGGAAGATGTACGCTTTGGGATTGATGAGGATTTTGTGTTGGCAGAAGCTGTATCTTTGCGTGCACATTACAAGGATAGAATTTGCATCGTTGGACCCAACGGCTGCGGCAAGACTACTTTACTAAAAACCTTGCTAGATGAAAATGAGATATTGGACGGCTACCTCAAGATAGGAGCCAGCCTGGATATCGGATATTACGATCAACATCAATTTGGCCTAGACGAATCATTAACAGTAATGAACACTTTATGGCAAATCGTACCGGATGCCACCAATGGCTATATCCTGACGTGGCTCGCCCGCTTTGGGTTTCGGGGAGATGACGTCGAGAAAAGAGTAGGAATACTGAGTGGTGGTGAGAAATCCCGCCTCAACCTTTCAGTTTTGATACACCAAAGTCCCAATCTACTGATCCTGGACGAACCTACCAATCATCTGGATATCGATATGACAGATGCTTTGTTAACTGCCCTGCAGTCTTACAGTGGCACCATCATCTTCGTCAGTCATGACCGTTATCTGATGCGGGAGTTGGCCAACAAGTATTGGGTATTCCGAAAGAAGCTGGATCGTACAAGAGTCTTTACTACAATAGAAGAGATCAAAGATGACCTTGACACCGCCCTCGAGCTGAGCTTTCAAATCCCGGAAGTCCCCAAACCCCAGGCGATCCAGCGTGAGAAAAAACGTAAAATCAATCCCTGGCACTTGGAACAACTGCAAAAGCAGATAGATGACCAGCATGATGACTTAAGCACCTTGAATATTCAACTCAACATGATTCATGATCGGCTCTCAAATAGCGAGACCTATGCAAACCAAAATCAGGTTATCCTCCTGCAAGATCAGATGTTAGAAACAGAACAGAGAATTGACAAGATCAAAGTACAGATACACGACCTCGAGAATAAATACCTTGAAATGAGTTACGATGATTAAAACCGAAAGACAAAACAAACGTATAGGATTCACTACATCATTACCGGTGGAAGTGATACTGGCTGCAGGACATACACCTGTGGATGTAAACAATTTGTTTATTACTAGTGCCAGCTCCGAGTTTATCCGCAAAGCCGAAATGACAGGCTTTCCACGTACAGTGTGTTCATGGATTAAAGGCAACTATGTAGCAAGTCTGACTTCCAATCTGGATGAACTGATCGGGATTGTGCAAGGCGATTGTTCAAATACTCACTCATTGCTAGATATGCTGACTGAAGAAGGCATCAAAGTGTCTCACTTTTCGTTTCCTCTGGACAAGACCTATACCGCTATGGACGCTGAAATCAAAAAACTCGAAGCCCATTTTGAAGTCGATCGTTCCGAAGTCATGAAAGTCAAGAAAAGACTTGATAAGATTCGTGAACGTCTTATTGTTTTGGATGAATGGACTTGGAAAGAACGACTGGTGAGCGGTGCTGAAAACCACTATTGGCTGGTGAACACATCGGACTTTATGGGAAATCCGGATCGCTTTGAAGAAGATCTCGAGCACTTTATGAATCAAGCCCAGCAACGAGATCCTTTGCCCACCCGCCTCCGTATCGCCTATATAGGTGTTCCTCCCATCTATGCAAATCTATATCAAGTAATCTCCGACTTGGGTGGAGACATCGTTTTTAACGAAGTGCAGCGCCAATTCGCCATGCCTTATCTCAAGAGTGACATTGTGGAGCAATATCTGCATTATACGTATCCCTACAGCGTATTTGACAGGCTCAAAGATATAGAATATGAACTTCTCAAAAGACATATAGATGCAGTGATCAGCTATACGCAATCCTTCTGCCACTTGCAGATCGATAATATCATCTTAAAAAGACATATCGACTTGCCATTCCTTACTTTAGAGGGAGATCAGCCAGAAGATATCGACTCGCGGACACTATTGCGCTTGGAAAGTTTCTTTGAAATTCACGGTTAACACGGAGCATTAAATGAATAATATAGCTATTGGAATGAGCGGTGGAGTAGATTCCACGATGGCTGCTCTGATCCTCAAAGAACAGGGCTACAACGTCATCGGTCTAACCATGGCGATCTGGGACGACACCATACCGCTCACAGAGTCGAGCAAAAGTGGTTGTTTTGGCCCCGGGGAAAGCGAGGATATTGCAGCGGCTGTAAGTGCCTGTGAGAAACTGAGTATTGAGCATCACGTAATCTCTCTGAAAGACGAGTTTAGAACTAATGTCCTAGACTATTTTTGCTCCACATATACTTCAGGAAAGACACCCAATCCGTGCGTGATGTGCAATCAACGACTCAAGTTTGGGTTTTTACCACAGCGAGCCAGGGAAATGGGTTTGCAATTTGAGAAATTTGCTACCGGACACTATGTCCGGGTTCGCTATGACGAAAGCTCTCGTCGTTGGCAGTTACTGCGCGCTATCGACCATTTTAAGGATCAATCCTATTTCCTCACTTTTCTATCTCAAGCCCAGCTTGCTCAAGCCTCTTTTCCTATGGGTGAGTTTCTCAAAGAACAGACAAAGGCTTTGGCAATCCAATACGGATTCGAAGAGCTGGCAACAAAGCAGGAAAGCCAAGACTTTCTGGAAACCGACGACTATTCAATCCTTTTTGAAAAGGGAACATTTGCCGCCGGAAAGATCATCAACATCGACGGAACTGAGATCGGCACCCATCAAGGCTTGATCCATTATACCATTGGTCAGCGGAAAAATCTGGGCATCCCCGGTCAGACAGAGCCATATTATGTCTTGGAAATCAATGCCAAGACCAACACCATTGTCGTGGGTCCCAAGCAATACCTCTACACACATGATCTTGAAGCGCATAGTATGAATTGGATTTCTATAGAGACACCTGTTGCCGATTTTACCGCATCTGCCAAGATTCGTTTGGGCAGCGATCCATCTCCCTGCACTGTCCGGATAATCGATCAATCAGCCGTGAGCGTTCATTTCGATGAGCCTCAGCTTTCTATTACTCCGGGGCAGGTCGTAGTAATTTACAATGGCGATATAGTTCTGGGAGGCGGGATAATCCGCTAAACCTCAGAATATCAATATAAGCAAAGATCCATCAATGTTTCGAATAACCGTCTTTCCTGATGCTTTCTTACTTGAACCCGAGGTGATTCCCTCGTGCTTCCCTCGTGAAGCCCTAGTGAACACCAGTGAATCGCAAGGCAAGTGCGTCGTCACTATAAGGTGACCGATAAACAGAGCCCTTATCCGGTCAGGTAAAGAAAGCTTGACAATTTCCTTATTCTTCAAAAGGTACATTTGGAGGTCATGATGATAGAAATAGAACATTTCTCATTGAAATCCTGTATATGGTTTATAGTTTTATCTGGGTTAATACTATTTGTTTCCGGTTGTGGATCCTGTGTGGACAAGGCAGCAAATGAAGTCTTTTACAAAAATCACGATTCTTTTACTCTCACTGTTTACCCCGTGAACATCATCAAGGGAAGTATGACCATTCAGGATAAATATCTCTCCAATCTCATTGCCGCTTATTTGGAAGAAGAGTTTTTGGCAAATCCTGTAGTTGGTGACCGTAAGCATATCTACTCCCCGATGTTTTGGCAAAGTGATGCATCCAAAGCCAGAAACAGTGCCAAAGGCTTTGCGAGCCAAGTTCGAACAGATGCCATCAGTACACGCTATGCACTTTTGGTGGAGCTACACAGTAATTCAACTGAAAAGATGATCTTCCGTGCAAACTATACTCTCGTAACTGCAGATGGTAAAATAGTCGAAACAGAGCAACTTGATCAATCTACTCGCTTGTATAAGGAGCTGAATCCCTTAAATCGAAAAGATGGTGCCAAACTGGTAATGAAAGCCCTCAAAGAGAAGTGGAAATTCAGAGCGTAGTTCACTGGGTGACGGCGTAGTGATTATTAACTTGACTAATGTCTTAACTTTCAATCTTAGTACCATAGATGATACTATGGTATCAGAATATAGAATATCGGATCAGATCAGTGAAGACCATGTCTCGGCGTGTACTGAGGTATTACCGTTATTGATCAAATATACGGCTTGTGATAGCACTGATTCGTTTGATAAACCTGAGGATATACAATGGAATTCGTAGATTACAAAAAAATCAATAAGGAACTGGGAGAGCAAATCTCAGAAATCCGGAGGTTACTTTGACCTGGAGAGGCTGCAGGAACAATTAAAAGAACTTGAAGCGTTGATGAATGTCCCGGATTTTTGGGGCAACCAGGCAACTGCCAAAAAGACCACCAAGCAAATCAGTCAGACTCGTGAAGAGATCAATCATATTGTCAAATTAGATGGCATCAAAGACGACCTTGATACTTATATCTTGATGCTGGAAGAAGAATTTGATGCCTCGTTGTTTCAAGAAGCAGTTTTGCATATTGACGAATACCGTGGTTTTATCCAAAAAGCCGAAGTTTCTTGCTTGCTCAATGAAAAGTACGATCATTATGATGCCTTGTTTACCATTCATGCGGGAGCAGGCGGCACCGAAGCTCAAGACTGGGCAGAAATGCTGCTCCGTATGTACGCACGCTGGGCAGAGAAAAACAAATTTGGATTTAACATTGTTGATATTCTGGACGGTGAGGAAGCTGGCATCAAAAGCGTGACAGTAGAAGTAACCGGTAGCTTTGCCTATGGCTTACTCAAAGCAGAGAGTGGAGTTCACAGACTGGTTCGAATATCTCCTTTCAATTCTCAAGGGAAACGCCAAACCTCTTTTGCATCCGCTTATGTGTATCCCGAAATTGATGATGAAATAGACGTCGAAATTGATCCCAAGGATATCAAAATTGATACATATCGTGCCAGTGGAGCCGGTGGACAGCATGTCAACACTACAGACTCTGCCGTACGCATTACTCATCTCCCTACGAATATAGTAGTGAGTTGCCAAAATGAACGCTCTCAAAACCAAAACAAAGATAAAGCCATGGCTATGCTGAAATCTCGACTCTACCAATACTATGAAGATTTGCGAGATAAGGAAAAGAAAGATATCGAATCCAGCAAAACAGAAATTGGCTGGGGCAATCAAATCCGCTCTTATGTGTTTCAACCTTATCAAATGGTCAAAGACCATCGCACCAGTTTTGAATCCGGTACTGTAGATAGAGTGATGGATGGCGATCTGGATGGGTTTATTTATGCCTGGCTCAAATTCGTGGCAATGAACAAAGCGCAGAGGTAAGCGGTGGATTATAAAGAACTAATAGAAAAACTAGACCAGGCACGGATGCCACATCACGTTGGTATCATTATGGACGGTAACGGAAGATGGGCCAAAGCACACAACAGACCTCGTCTCTTTGGACATCGAGCCGGTGCAAAAGCCACCCGTACAGCTGTGGAACTGGCTGTGGAAATCAAGCTGGAAGTTTTGACCTTGTATGCTTTTTCTACTGAAAACTGGTCACGTCCCAAGAAAGAAGTGGATGGTTTACTAAAGCTCGTCAAAGAAAAGTTGTATGATGAAATGCCTGTACTGCATAACAACAACGTTTCCGTGCATCGCATCGGCAGCAATATGAACCTTAGTGATGAATACCTAAACGAGATCGATAGCAGCATGTCTACTACCCACAATAATAGCGGGTTGAGACTGAATATTGCCTTTAACTATGGCGGTAGATTGGAAGTCATTGACGGGATCAAAAAGCTATATGCCAAAGCAGAGTTAAATCCTGAACTCATCCAGGAGTTGACTCCGGAGAATTTTGGAGATTATCTCTACACTGCGGGGCTACCGGATCCGGATTTTATCATCCGCACCAGTGGAGAATCACGCATGTCAAACTTTCTCTTGTGGCAATCCGCATACTCGGAGATATTGATCTCTCCCCTCTACTGGCCGGATTTTGACAAAGTGGCATTTCTCTCTGCCCTATTGGACTACCAGAACCGAAAACGCAGATTTGGAGGAGTGAAAGCTAAATGAGTGAGCTCCGCAAAAGAGTAATGATCGCCGTTCTTTTTTTGCCACCACTGCTTTGGATTTTGTTCCATGGCGGAATACCTCTCGTAGCACTATTTGGTTTTCTTACTATCTTTGGTAGTTATGAATATATCACTATGATGAACCATGCAAAAATCGCCGTCAGCTACAATTGGATAGTTTTACAGGCTTTGGTGTTTGCTGGATTTGTCTTCAGCCAAGGCTACGATATCGTGATTCTCGTATTTAGTTTGTTATTCATATCAACGACTGCGCTGGTACGATGGGAACAGAACAAGTCTCTAACTTCCATGTTTGCAGTAGTATTTGGACTGATCTACACGGCTGTTTTCCCAGCTTTAATGGTAAAAATCAGTTTAGTCTACCATGCACAGAAAATTTTACTTGCCTTGATTCTAATGATCTGGATAGTGGACTCCGTGGCTTATTTCGTCGGAATGAAATATGGCAAACATCGAAATGTAATCAAGGTAAGTCCACAGAAGTCTCTTGAGGGTTTCGTGGCAGGATGTTTGGCCCCGCTTTTTATAGTAGTGATTTATTATTTTGTGGGTTATCGACCCTTGAGCATGATCAACCTTGCCTTAGTAGCTGTTGCTGCTGGAATCGTAGGTCAAGTGGGAGATCTGGTTGAGTCCATGTTGAAACGTTTTTGTAATGTCAAAGATAGTTCAAATATTATCCCCGGACACGGAGGTATATTAGATAGGATGGACAGCGCATTGCTGTCTGGTGCCTTTTTATATTGTGCTTTAGTACTTATTAACTAAGAGAGGTAAAAATGAAAAAAACTCTAACACTCATCCTAATGCTCGGTTTTGCTTTGAGTATGTTTGCTCAAGCTTCCGACTTATTTATTTCTGAATATGTTGAAGGATCTTCGAACAACAAAGCTATCGAAATCTTCAACGGAACCGGTGCTGCAGTTGATTTATCCCAGTATTCTTTGAAATTGGGATCCAATGGTGGCGAATGGAGTGCTACGAACTCCATCACATTAAGCGGTACACTTGCCAATAACGATGTTTATGTGATTGCAAATGCATCTGCTAATGCAACTATTTTGGGTCTTTCAGATTTGACTAGTACTGTTACTTATTACAACGGTGATGATTGCCTAGGTCTCTTCCATGGTACTACTATGATTGACATTATCGGTGTTTATCAGGTTGATCCAGGAACAGCTTGGGACGTCGCAGGTGTTGTTGGCGCAACATTGAATCACACCTTGATTCGTAAACCTCAAATCACATCAGGAACCACTAACTGGGCAACCAGCGCTGGTACCACTATTGATGATTCCCAGTGGATAGTACAACCTATCGATTATATCACAGACTTGGGAATGCACTACTTCAATCCGAATGCAGGACAAAGCGCTGCAACCCCTACTTTCACTCCCCCGGCTGGTGCTTATGCAACTGCTCAGAATGTAGTTCTCGCTTCCACAACTCCAGGTTCGACCATACGTTACACCTTGAACGGATCCAACCCTACATCTACTTCTACCCTCTATACAGCTCCTATCAACGTAACTGCCAATACTACAATTAAAGCGGTCGCTTTTGCAGCCGGACTGGATCCCAGTTACATCGCAACAGCAGAGTATGTATTCCCTGTCATGGTCCCTAATATTGCTACCCTCCGTGCACAAAACGCTGATAACAGCACTATTTATATGGTGACCAATCAGGTTGTGATGACTTTCCAACAAAACTGGAGACATCAGAAATACTTCCAAGACACTACTGCTGGTATCTTAGTTGATGACTATAGCAGTGCTATCCTTAGCATTTATGCACCAATGGACGGAGTAACCGGTATTATCGGTAAGCTTTCCCGCTATTCCACAGGTATGCTTCAGTTTATTCCAGTAGCAGATCCTGGTGCAGCTACAGCACACAACGTTCCATTAGTTATCCCTACTCTTACTGTTTCCCAGATCAATGCGAACTTGGAAATGTATCAATCAATGTTAGTACGCGTCAACGCCGCTCATTTTAATGAGACAGGTGCTTTTGCCGGATTAACAGGTTACACAGTAACTGATGCAACTGGAACTATCGCATTCAGAACATCTTATACAGATGTAGATTATGTAGTGAATACTTCACCGATTCCTACAGGTAACATCCCCATGAAAGTCATCGTAAACCAATTCACAGGTAACATTGCTCAAGTAACAGCGCGTTCACTTGCAGACTTCAATCCACCTGTGCCAAATGATGACAACATCAATACTCCTTTTGTAGCCGGTTTGATTGGTAACTATCCCAATCCTTTCAATCCTACTACTACCATCCAATTCTCTACTGCAAAATCAGAACCTGTCCAGATCAATATCTACAATCAAAAAGGACAATTGGTTAAGGGTTTTGACCTTATCAGCAATGGTAAAGGCATACATGAAGTAGTTTGGAATGGCCAGGACAACTCCGGTAAAGAAGTTAGCAGTGGTATTTACTACTACCGTATGAAATCCGGCAAGTACACAAACACCAAGAAAATGATATTAATGAAATAACTTGAAGCTCAAGTATCACCTTTATTGCCTGTTTGCGATATGCATATTCTCCACGTTGGAAATAGTCGGCAAGAAAATAGGAAATGGGATTTCACCCTTTTCCCTGACGGCATGGCGGTTTCTGATCGGTGGATTGATACTCTTACCCTTTGCGATCCGGCAGATTAAGGTTGATAACAAAAAGCTGACATTTAGCAGCATACTTTACATGGGCGTTTTGGGAATCCTAAACGTCTGTGCAAGTATGCTGCTTTTACAATTATCCATCTTTTATGGCAAAGCCTCCATGAGTGCCATCATTGTCAGCCTCAATCCCCTGTTTGTTACAATCTTCGCATCTATTATCATCAAAGAGAGAATCAACCTGGTTCAAACAATCGGGCTCGCTATCGGAGCTATAGGGATGCTTACGATCATATGGAGTGAGCGTGATTTTCAGAGCGGAACATTCCCCAATCTTACACTGAGTGTATTCTTTGCTTTAGCCGCTGCAATGACGTTTGGACTTTACACAGTTCTGACCAAGAAGACGATCGCCACTTGTGGTAACATAGTGACGAATTGCTTCTCCTTCCTCTTTGGATCTGTTACTCTGATGATCTTGACCGCGACCCTCCGCAAACCATTACTCTTTGAACTTACACCAAACAACATAACCATCGTGCTCTATCTCGGAATAGTGATTACCGGTATAGCTTACCTTTTGTACTTTGAAGGGATGAAGGGAATCACAGCTTCCAAAGCCTCCATGTACTTCTTTCTGAAGCCCGTTATTGCATCAGTTTTGGCAGTAATCTGGTTAAGTGAGACATTGGTAACATACCAAGTAATCGGGATAATGCTCATCATTCTCAGCCTTGGCTGGGAGAGATTGATCCCCGCCCGCTTCCGTAAATCCTGACCTATAACCAGATACAACCACCACAGCAAATATCCTACCATATAGAAGGCAGAAATCCAGACACAAAAAAGGTGGCAATCTTTCGACTACCACCAGTATTGAATAGTATGTTTAGATTCTATCTAGTGCCAATTTCGTCAAAGACTGTGGGAGACAGCATCAGGACACTGTCGTTATCAAAGTCTTTCCACAATTCATATACTTTGGCATAATCCGCCGTAACATCTACGAGCATGTTTAGTGCAGGGACACTTGCCATTTTATCCATATTGATATCAATACTGAAATCGCTATCCGTCTTGGTGGCATTGACTAATTTGATCTTGTGCTTGATTCCTGCCACTTTCTGCATTTGGCGAACTGCTTCATCCATTCCACCAAGCTCATCGACCAAACCTCTTTCTTTGGCTTGATTCCCGGTCCATACTCTGCCTTGAGCTAATTCATGAACTCTTTCGATGGGGAGGTTTCTGCCCATGGCAACTTTACCTACGAAATCTTCGTAAGTAGCCTTGATCATTCTGCTCATCAGGGCTTTTTCGTCATCTTTCCAAGCACGATTCATAGTGCCGAAATCAGCTCTTTCGCCTTCTTTGACTGTGGACCAATTGACTTTGATCTTTTGAAATAGTCTTTCAGCATTGAACGATAAACCTATAACACCGATCGATCCAGTGATAGTAGTAGGCTCTGCAACGATCTTATCTGCTTCGCAGGCAATATAATATCCACCTGATGCAGCCGTTCCGGACATGGAGACGACTACCGGCATTTTGTTCTCAGTTTTTGCCAGGATCAGTTCCCGATAGATAATATCAGAGGCTTGAGCACTCCCACCGCCACTGTCTACACGGAGGATGATCCCTTTGTAGGCTTTGTTTTTTCTGGCAGCACGGATCATATCAACTGTAGTTTCCTGAGCGATCTTCTGTCCTGGAGTTCCTTTACCCATGACGATGTTTCCCTGAGCATAAATCACAGCAACTTGTGCTTCTTTGGGATAGCACCACGTGTAATCGATATAGTCGGGCAATTCCTTGGTAGTCTTACTGAAGGCAAAATCTGTCTTCAACTGCTTACCTAGTTCGTCCTTGTAAATCAATCCATCTACCAGCCCTGCATCCAAAGCCTCTTGAGCGATCCAATATGGACCCTCATCGATGAGCTGTGCGATTGGCTTTGTTAAACGATCTGCGCGACCTGCATTGATTTGCTTTTGAACTTCTACATAGATGTCGCCCAGTAAGGATTCATAAACCTGTCGCTCTGCATCTGTCATTTCAGATTCGGAAAGGTTATTGCCGGCAGTTTTGTATTCATGACTCTTAAAGTTCATCACTTCAATACCCAGTGAATTCAACATATCCTTAAAGTAAGGTGAACTGATGGCAAATCCCCTCAAATCCAGAGAACCCTGGGGATTCAGATAGATTTTGTCCGCGATGGATGCGGCAAAGATGAAATTACCATTTGTCATGTTGTCATAATAGAAAGCTATCTTTTTGCCAGATGCTTTGAACTCTTTAACTGCACTAATAAGTTCCTGTTGTAAGGCCAAGGATGTAGCAAATGAAGTATTTTCAAAGAGGATACCATGGACTGTCGGATCCTTTTGAGCCTTTTTGATCTCAGCTATTACGGATTCAATCGACTTCTGTTTACCTTCATATAAATTGAACGGACCCACTGTATATTTCGGGGCACGGTATGTCACCAAACTGCCTTTGATATCCATCTTGTACCAGGTCTTGGGAGCCAAGCCCAAGAATGGCTTAAATGTATCGTCTGTGAGATGGACGTAGCCATAGGCATTTTTGTAATCATCTTTTACTTTGGCTATTGTACCCATCACAGATTTACCCGAACTAATACTGAAACTGAGCATGGGAGTTTCAGTTTCCATGTTGTAAGTACCGCTGATATTCACTCCATCAAAGATCTGAGTATTTACTCCAAAAGTAGGTTTCAACATTTCATAATCACCATAGTTGGCATCTGCCACTATCAGATTCTTTGTATATGGCAGATCTATCGACAGCTCTGAACGGTATGCTGCTGCACCGGGGATAAATGCTGCGGGGCGAATACCCAAGCCAAATTTGTAGCCAGGTGATTGATTGTAAGCATTATCCAAAGTCATTGCCAGTGATGTCGAACCATGGGGTCTATACACCAAACCATTCTTCCAATCTCCTTCATTGGTTTTGGAATTTATCCAACGATAGGATGATCCGAAATACAGGTTTGGCATGATATGCCGTGGAAACAGTTCTGAACCTGTAGCAAAGGTATGGTAGTTGGTACCGTCGTTGTTTTCTAATACATAGGATAGACCATCCATATTTGCAACAAACCAATAGTGCTTTTGCCATTCGGAATCATCGTAATAATGAATCCACCCTAAGCCATTAGCCCCGTCAGTGCCGACAAGTGCCGGATTGACAAAAGGTGCAAATAAATTGTCTGAAGTTGCTATCGGTGCATCAATGTCCGCCAAATTTGCCATTTGAGCATAAGAGACCGACACACACACCGTTAATACGATAAGTAAAACCCACGATAATCGTTTGTTCATTGTTTTCTCCTCTCTGAATCATGTTTGTAATGTCTCTAGTAAGAGCAATGCTCATGCCACATTGCAATGAAAATCTGTGGTCTTTCTTATATCACTATATCACTTGCTGTTACATCATCAAGTAAGATATCCTTGTAAGCTTTATAACAACCTCTTGGCAGGGATTTATATCAATTTAATATAGGCATCCTATATCAATGATGAGCTATACCGTCTGCCTGAAACAGCAGTTTTACTATTACGACTTAATGTCAGATAGAACGACTGAGCTTTAGGCTGCCATCTATCCCCTAATATTCTCTTTGACAACACAACACAACTGAGATATCGTGAAATCAAGTGTTATTTGTTGTCAAGAATTAATACTTCATAGTTTATAAAATCATGTACCAGAGGAGATCACTATGACTGACACTAAAGCTATTACTGATAAAATCAGCAGCTTGGAACAGGAAATCATTCGGAAGAAAACCGAGCTTTACGATCTCAAAAAGACACTCCCCCGCTTCGAAGTGCAGAACTATACTCTAATTGACAGGGATGGGAAGCCAATCACTTTGCTCGATTTGTTTGGGAATAAATCCGAAATGATCCTGGTGCACAATATGGGGCATTTTTGTCCATACTGCACCCTATGGGCAGATGGTTTCAAGGGGATGTATCATCATTTGGAAGACCGTGCCGCTTTCGTAGTCAGCACACCTGATTCCCCAGATGTGATGAAGAAGTTTGCAGACAGCCGAGCTTGGGATTTTACCGTGGTCAGTACCCAAGGCAGCACTTTGAAACCGGATCTGGGATTTCAATTGGCAGATGGCTCCTACTATCCCGGAGTTTCGACTCTGCAAAAATCCGCCGATGGCAAGATCTATCACATCGCAAAGGCGTTCTTTGGACCTGGAGACGACTTCTGCGCTCTATGGTATTTCTTTGATATGCTACCCACAGAGAATCCGGAGTGGGAACCGAAGTTCCAATACTAAGGCCTAGGATTTTCATGATTTTACCGCTCCAGAGGAGTTAACATTCAACGACACTCAGAAATTAATAAACAAACCAGAGGATAATATGCAAAAATACATGACTTACTGCGGATTATATTGCGGCGCGTGCAGCAGCATGATCCTTCATGACCAAAGCCAGGGTGAAACAAACCTGCCCACCCATGATATCGACCCCGAAGAAACAGCCTGCCCGGGATGCTGTTCGCCCAATTTGGAGAACTGCGAATTTGTAGTCTGCAACCTAGCACATGGCACCGAGAGCTGTGCCTTTTGTCCCGAGTTCCCCTGCAAAATGATCTCTAACTTTCAAACCGATGAATGGGCACATCATATCGTCGTTTTGGACAACCTGAAACGGATCAAGAAAATAGGGGTTGAGGCTTGGTTGGCAGAGCAAAAAGAATACTGGAGCTGCAAGCAATGTGGCAACAGAACACATTGGTATCAGACTCAGTGCCCCGGGTGCGGAAACACTTGGGAGCCGCTGTTTCCAAATACAGTATAACGTTATTCAATAAGCCTGATTCAGGTATTACTCGTTTTTAATCCGAAAGAAATCGCGTTCACGGATCTTTCTTGTATATTTGAACCCCAAGTCTTACAGAGGTGCTTCTCTTGCGATTCCCTTGTGCTCACAAGGGCTTCACGAGGGAAGTACGAGGGAATCACCTGAGATTTGAGTAAGGGAGCATAATTCTCTTGACATTTACTAATCTCTCTGTGTTTTGTGAGTTTCTATGGCTATAATTGTAAAGAAATTTGGTGGAACATCGGTCGGCAGTATCGATCGAATCCGAAATATTGCGCGTAAGATCGCTCAGGGCTCTCACAGCGGAGAACAGGTCGTAATAGTCGTATCCGCAATGGGTAAGACAACTGACGAACTATTTGGAATGGCATATCAGATCACGGATCATCCTTCCCGTCGGGAACTGGATATGCTGCTGACAGCCGGAGAACGTATTACGATGTCCCTGTTATCGTTATCGCTCCAGGAAGAGGGATTTTCTTCCATTTCGTTTACCGGTTCTCAAAGCGGCATTATCACCGATGACAAGCATGGAAATGCACGCATTTTGAGAGTCAATGCCTTCCGCATCCTGGAAGAACTGAACAAGGGAAAAATCGTGATCGTGGCAGGATTTCAAGGCGTAAGCTTATCCAAAGAGATCACAACCTTGGGACGGGGCGGATCTGACACTTCTGCTGTTGCATTAGCATGCTATCTGAAGGCAGAGAAATGCGAGATTTATACTGATGTGGATGGTGTTTATAGTGCCGATCCTCGTATCATCGATAAACCCCGTTTGATCCCGGAATTGGACTATGCCCAGATGTTAGCACTGGCTTACAATGGGTCCAAAGTACTGCATCCGCGAGCCGTAGAATTTGGATATAAATTTGGAATACCGGTGGAGATAAAATCTTCATTCACATTTGCACCCGGGACCATGCTGTTTGATCCCGACCACGACCCACAATACAAGGATAATATTATGGAAGATAGAAAGATAAGTGCTATTGCTCACAAAGACAAACTGGTATGCTACCAGATACCTGCGGATCAGAATACTCCCCTTGTACTCCAAAACTGGATCCATGAGATTTTTAAGTTCCATATGCAGAACGATAGTCTGATGATCTATGTAGAAGACAAATATGATAGTGAGATTGTGCACTACCTGGATTCGAATGGAGTACAGATCATGAAAAGAACTCCGGATTTGGGATTTGTGATCCTGGTGGGAATCGGGATCAACCTCGATCTGAACTATCTGGCACAAACTATGGAAGCTACGAAAGATTATCAGGTCATGGATATTTCTCACAGCGAGAAAACGATTGAATTACTGTTGCCATCTGCAATGGTAAATCAATGCGTCACTACACTTCACCAAAAGTTTATCGGAGGATCAGTATGAAATATTTGGTAACCAGTGCTCTCCCCTATGCAAATGGCAAATTGCACGTTGGACATGTCGCCGGAGCTTATCTCCCGGCTGATATATTTGTACGCTTTTTGCGTCTGAATCATGAGGATGTAATCTATATCTGTGGAACCGATGAGCATGGCACACCGATCTCGATCAGTGCCGATAACGAAGGAATCACACCTCATCAGGTCGTGGAAAGGTATCATAATTCCATCAAAAGTGCGTTTGACGGCGTTGGCATCGAGTTCGACAATTTCTCCGGAACCGCCAGAGAACATCATTACCAGCTGGCACAAGGTTTCTTTACTAACCTCTTTAACAAAGGATACATCAAACCCAAAGATACAAAACAGTTTTATTGTGAACACGACAAAAGGTTTCTTCCGGATCGTTATGTAGAGGGCTTGTGCCCCAAATGCTCCGCCACAGGTGCCAGAGGCGATCAGTGTGATGCTTGCGGCCAAGTTTATGATTCTATCAGCCTCAAAGAGCCCAAGTGTAAAATCTGCGGGAATACTCCGATTGTTCGCGACACCAGACATTGGTTTCTGCAACTGAACCAATTTACATCCCAGTTGGGAGATTGGATTGCACATAAAACCTATTGGAAGGAAAATGTCCGCAACTTTATGCTCAATCTACTCGAACAAGGTTTGATCGAAAGATCGATCACACGTGACCTCAGCTGGGGCGTACCGGTTCCAATTCCTGAAGCAGAGGGCAAGGTTTTGTATGTGTGGTTCGATGCGCCTATTGGCTATATTTCTTCCACTATCGAATGGGCCAAAAATATCGGAGAACCGGAGCGCTGGAAGGATTATTGGCATGATCCGGAAACCAAGCTTATTCACTTTATCGGAAAGGACAATATCATTTTCCATTCTATCATCTGGCCGGCAATGCTGATGGGACAGGACCAAAAGTACTGCCTTCCTCACGATGTTCCTGCCAATGAATTCATGAATTTGGAAGGGCAAAAGATATCTACCAGCCGCAATTGGGCAATCTGGGTGGATGAATTTGTTCAGGATTTCCCCGGTGAATACCTGCGTTATTACCTGGCTGCAAATGCCCCGGAGACAAAGGACTCTGACTTTGGGTTCAAAGACTTTCAGCAAAGGATCAATGGTGAACTCAATAACGTACTCGGAAATCTGGTAAACCGCGTGCTTGCCTTTTCCAAGAAGCACTTTGAAGGCTTCATCGAACCTGTAGAGCTATCTGACATGAGTAAAGCCGTTTTGAATGATGCAGACAATATCGTATCCGAGATTTACGATGGGTATAGACAATATCAAGTAAAGAAGAACACAAAACTGATCATGGACATTGCCAGGATCGGTAATAAATATTTCGACGAACGCAAGGCATGGGTGGAGATCAAATCCAACCCGGATTCAGCAAAGGAAACTCTATATGTTTGCCTGTGTTTGGCATATAAGATATCAGTGGTCCTCAGCCCTATTATGCCTCTGGCTATGAAAGAACTGAGAGACATGCTGGGTCTGGAACCTGTGCAATCCTGGCAGGAAGCTAAGCAATTGATCAATACAAAAGTGTATATCGGTGAGGTCAAACCCCTCTTCAGAAAGATTGAGGATAGTGAGATCGAGCTTCAAGTAGCCAAATTGGGAGCAGTTCCGAAAATCGCTCCGGAGAAGGTTTATAAACCCATCAAAGAATCAATCAGCTTTGATGACTTTGCCAAGATGGACATTCGGATTGCGGAGATTTTGGCCGCTGAGCCGGTGCCAAAGACAGATAAATTGCTACATTTGAAAGTGAATATTGGTTCCGAACAACGGGAACTGGTGGCGGGTATAGCTGCCTATTACCAAGCTCAGGATATCGTGGGTAAAAAAGTACTGATGCTGGTCAATCTGGAACCACGCAAGATCCGTGGCATCGTCTCACAGGGTATGATTTTGGCTGCTGAATACGATGGTGTATTGTCTTTGACGATTCCTCAGCGTGACACCGAGCCCGGATCAACCGTTCAATAACAATAGTTTAGTACAATATGTACAGTAAAATTGCCTTGCTCCTGTTAATCTTTGCATTAGCAGGAGTCCAGGCTTTTTATGCTGCCGAAATCGTAGATAATACTCTGATCCTGGATGTTATGCTAGATTCAGGAAACAGTATCAGTGTACAAAGCTCAACGGTAGTGATAGTCTCCGAGATAGGCTCTGCTATCAGCCGCGAATTGACCGGTTCATTTGTAATTGAACCGTACGAGTCTAATATACACAGTGTGTATGGATTATTAACTCGTACCGAGCAGCTGCCGGCAGACTATACCGGTGATGAAGCGGAAAACGTCGTTACTTCTTACAAATGGCGTGATGGACAATTGATAATCCAAAAAGAACGCTTGATTTTTGAGGATATTTTCTTTGATACCAGAGCAGAGGCAGAAGAATATGCCAGTTCTGCCGGATTCCCAAGTAATAGAATCCGAACGATACCAATGGCAGGTACTTTGGTTAAAATTACCGTAGCGAAATCCAATGTTTACTACCTGGAATCACCGCTGAAGATGTCGTCCAATAACGATATCTCTTTTAACAACAAACCGCTCAAATACTCCGGCGATTTCTTCGTCAAGTCTGGAGAGAATCGCCTCTTGGTGTGTCATAGACTCCCTCTGGAAGACTATGTCGCGGGTGTTATCCAAAATGAGATCGGCAATAATGCCCCGCTCGAAGCCATGAAAGCTCAAGCCGTTGCAGCCCGTTCTCATGCCGTCAGCTTGTTACTATATAACCGCCACAAAGATGACGGATATGACTTGTGTAATGCCACTCATTGCCAAGTCTATAAAGGGAAGCATTTGCTGAATAGTAGCGTCCTGCAAGCAGTCACAGACA
The DNA here is from genome assembly GCA_002841975.1 of Candidatus Cloacimonetes bacterium HGW-Cloacimonetes-1. Lineage (GTDB taxonomy): Bacteria > Cloacimonadota > Cloacimonadia > Cloacimonadales > Cloacimonadaceae > PHBQ01. The sequence continues at coordinate 4,649 of PHBQ01000016.1, read as the reverse complement.
CTCAAAACTGTGTCCTGGCATTTGGCACGCAGTTAGCAGAAACTCCATACCATAGTAGCAGCGGTGGGAAGACAGATTCTTCCCGGAATATTTGGAAAGGAAAGCCCATAGAGTATTTGATGGGTGTATCCGTTTACGCTGAAACAGATAGCTTGGATCTGACCATTGAAGAAGATGCCAGATATTGGATAGATATGAAGGTCCATACTAACGACATGTCCAGTTGGGAAAGGGCATCAGTCGCCTGGAGCAATCGTATTAGTAAAAGTCAACTGGAAAAAAACACGCAAATCGACAAAATCCGGACTATCGAAATCCTGAAAAGAGGATACTCCGGTAGAGTGCTTTCCATCAAGATAAATAACTCTGTGGTAATCGACGGTGAATACAAAATACGTGGGGCTTTTGGAAATCTCCCCAGTTCATTCTTCTATATAAATGGAGACTACGACTTGAGCGCTGATGGCAATCCGGTGATCAATGTCGGTGGCGATTTGCTACTCAATGGGAAAGGATCCGGGCATGGAGTGGGGCTCTGTCAAGTCAGCACTTTACAGATGGCACGCAGTGGAGAAAGCTGGCAGAGTATTTTGTCTTTTTTCTACCCAGGAACTCATATCATAGATAATTGGTTGAAGGAAGATAAATGAACAGTACAGATATCATCTACAGAGCCACTGCATGTGGTGAACAGTTTAGAATCTTTGCAGTGGATTCTACAAAAACAGTCCAAACTACCAGAGATCTTCACGATCTCTCACCCCTGGCAACAGTGATGATCGGTCGCTTGATCTCTGCCACTGCTATGATGGGCATAGAATTGAAGAGCCCCAAATCAAACGTCAGCATCAATCTGAACTGTGATGGCCCTTTACATGGTGCAATAGTAGTTTATGAACACGGCGGATTTATCCGTGCTTATGCCAAAAACCCTTCCCTGTTCTTCGATGAAGTGGCGGATAACTACTTATTGGCAAAGCATATCGGCACAGGGACATTGACGATTATTCGGGATATTGGTACCGGAACTCCATTCAATGGAATATCGGAGATCGTATCAGGGGAAATCGGTGAAGACATTGCCAATTATTACCTTCAATCAGAGCAAATTCCCACAGCTGTGAGCCTGGGTGTACTCTTTGACAACAATGCCAAAGTTCGTGCTTCCGGTGGATATATCATCCAGCAAATGCCCCATGCAGATCCAAAGCTGGCAGATCAGATTATAGACAATATCAACAAAACACCTCATATTACGGATTTGATGGACATGGGTTACAGTATTATTGATATTCTGGATAAGTTTGTTCTGAAGGATCTGGATTGGAATGTGACAAAGGAGCAGTCAATAGAGTTCCGGTGCAATTGCTCAAAGGATCGCTTTGAAAAGGCGTTGATTACGCTGGGGTATGCTGAGTTGAACGAGATGAAAGAAGGGATATCCCCCGTCTGTTCCTATTGTAACCAAGAGTACAAGTTTGACACTGCGGACATGGAACACCTACTGTCACTGTTTGAGTCCTGAAAAAAGGTTAAATGAAATGAATTTGATAAAACAGCTTATAGTCCGAACTCTGATGCTATTGGTGTTAATTGGTATCGGTAAGCCCTTGGTGGGATTGACGCTCGAGGATGCCAGATTCTGCATGGATAAAGAGCTATATAGCGTCCTGAAGCGATACGAGGTTAGCATATTTGATAGTATCAAAACCCCATCACCCCGTGCTGAATGGCTCAAACTCGCATTTGAATATTCAAAAGTGATCAAGGATCCGGATCTGGCTGCGGACTGCCACTACTTGCTGGCTACTCATTATCAGGATCTGGATAGCGCAGTTCAGTGGATCTTACTCTCCAAATCTTATTTGCGGATAGATGAAAGCTATCTCAGTACTTATCAATCTGAATTGGATACTCTCAAATCCTGCTTTCCAAATCCAGCTGATTCATTGGTCATCAAGGTCTATGACGAGGGCTTGAAAGAGGATGAGTATTTCCCGGTGATTCGCAGTCTCCAATCCTATAACTTTGTGATCGAGGAATTGGCGAAGGCGTGGATAGACCAGATTAGCGTGGAGCGCAGTGACTCGCTGGCATATCAGGGCATCCAGGAGTTTATGGATAACTTTCCCAGATCGCAATGGGCACAAGCTGCATACTATTATGAGCTCTACCATCTATCAAGCTCAAAGAACTATGCGCAGTTGATATCCCGTATTGGCTCTGGTTTGGGACAAAGTCCTGAATACAGCTATATCTCATGTATCTATCTCTTGAGCCCTCAGTTACGTAGGAGTCTCAGTTCCCAAACTGAAAACAAGATAGTCTTGGAGTCTATCGTGTCTGAAATAGATACACTCCTCAAAGATAACCAAACGGAGCATCAGATACTGTTCGATCAAATTGATGCCACAACGTGGGCTAACAAGCTCAAACTCATGCAGTTAAAAGCAAAGTATTACGCTCTCATCAACCAGTATGGGTATTATGGGGATGAGGATTCCTTAATGTTATCGTTATCAATTTCGAAAAGCCAATTGGTAGATCTGAGAGTGTTGTGTGAATCCCTGATCTTTGCTGATAACGATGCGGGGGAGCTATCGGAGCTGTATTACTGGAAAGGGAAAGTGGAAGCCTTATCAACTGATAAAGCGTCCCTCTTACAGGCTGTCAAATACATGTCCCTCTCTCTATCATACGGGTCTCCCAGAAAGCGGTATGATGCTGATGCTTGGAACTACATTGTGGCAATTCACAAGTCGTTACGCATCAAGCAAGAAACCATGACCTGGGTGCGAAAGCTCAGGAACTATAATGGCATCCGATTTGCTGATGTAACCGATGCTGCCGGACTGGATAGTACCAGATATAGCAGAGTGGCTTTGGGTGATGTAGATAATGATGGCTGGACAGATATCCTGTTCAATGGCAATAAACTGTATCTCAATAATCTTAACGGTGGTTTTTCTGATATCAGTGAGAGTGCTGGTTTAGGAGAGTACAAAACAACTGGTGGCTTGTTTGCAGACTTCAATAAAGATGGCTTGCTGGATATATTTTGTGCCTCCTCAGCCGATCAAGGTCGCGGAGATACACTGCTGAAGAACATGGGCAACATCCGCTTTGTCACAGTGAATGACAAAGCCGGGGATGTGGACGACAAGTCTCCCTCTGAAGGCCTTGCCTGGGTAGATATTTATGGTAAAGGCTATCCCTCCCTCTATGTGGCAAACTATGAGAAATGGCAAGTGCGATCCGGATATCCGGACTATTTTTGGTACAATCAAGACGGCTACTTTGCAGATCAGTCTGTAAGCAGGGGTTTCCGTGACCCGGATTATACAGCCGACCCCGGCTTAGCTGGAAGGGGTGTGGCTCCCGCAGACTTTGATAATGATGGTAAACAGGAAATCCTGGTAACTAATTATCGTCTGAATCGCAACTTTTGTTGGAAGCAAAGCGACAGCCTATTTGTAGATGTGGCTTCACTGTTTGGTCTGCAAGGCAAAAACAAGGACGGCTACTTCGGGCATAGCATCGGAGCAGACTGGGGCGACTATGATAACGACGGAGACCTGGATCTGTTCATTGCAAATCTGGCACATCCTCGTTACATGGATATCTCGGACGTCAGTATGTTGCTACGCAATGATGGCTTACAGTACAATGTAGTAGAGAACGACACTATCTATTACTGGCAGTTTACAGATGTTACTTCTTTGGCGGGCATTACTTATGATGAATTGCATTCGGATCCTCTGTGGTTTGATGCAGATAACGACGGCCTGCTTGATCTCTTTATCACTTCTGTTTACGAACATGACCGCTCATATCTTTACCACAATAAGGGAGATGGTACTTTTGAGGATATTACATGGCTAGCGGGTGCAAGGGTCTTTAACGGTTGGGGAAATGCCAGTGGTGATCTCAATAACGACGGTCTACTTGATCTCGTTGTCGGTAGCGGTAATGCCACTAAGATTCTGATTAATCAAACCGTGACCAAAAACAAATCTATTCAGATTAAACCCGTCTGGAAAAATGAGCAGATCCTCTTGCTGAGAGATCCTACAGAATATACCTCAAACCCCAACTCTCCGGCATTTGGAACCAGAGTAGAGCTGATCTTACAAGATAGAAAGGGCAAGGAAACACGTTTGATACGTGAACTGTCTTCTGCCAAGGGAACAAGCTCCCAGAATGCTCCGATATTGCATTTTGGGATCGGAGATTTGAAAGTAAAAGCGCTAAAAAGGATTTCTTATGAGAAAGATAAAAACTAATCTTATCACGCCCATAGACTCGGCAAAGACAACATACTTGAACGATGTTGTAATCGCGATTGAAGCAGGTATCATTGTATCTATTGAACCGTTTGACGCTTCCATTCATAATGAGTACGAAGACAAAACTGCCTTTGCATGCCTACCCGGCTTGATAGATATGCATGTCCACCTTTCGCAGTTTGATATTCGTGGGCAGTACCGTCCGGCATTACTACCCTGGTTAAACGACGTAGTTTTCCCGGCAGAAAACAAATCCACCAATCCTGAATATGCCGCATCTATTGCAGAGCGGTTTTTCTCCGCACTATTCAAAGCCGGTACTACTACCGCAATCATCTACACAGCACCATCATACACGGCATG